>DOKE01000024.1:12529-26063 GCA_003510895.1 Candidatus Moraniibacteriota bacterium | reverse complement strand
GTCCTCGTAGTTCAATGGATAGAACACCAGCCTTCTAAGCTGGTTATCTAGGTTCGATTCCTAGCGAGGACACGTATATGGTGGCTATAGTTCAATGGTAGAACACTGGTTTGTGGTACCAGGTACGAGGGTCCGATTCCCTCTAGCCACCCAAGAAAAAATGAGTTGCCCCCGTGGTGAAACGGATATCACGCTTGGCTTCGGACCAAGAATTTTAGGTTCGAGTCCTGACGGGGGCACAAAATATAAATAAAAATCGCATTCATAGTGCGATTTTTATTTAATTTGTAATCTATTTTTATCAATATTTTTTGAAGATATCTCGTATGCTATTTGAAGGTTTTTCAAATTCCTCTTTTCTTTTTCTGGAAATTTCCAGAGAAGATTCAAAAATGTTTTCTTTGAAAACCACACTGTTATTTTTAGTTGCTTCATATTCAGATCTCTTTTGTTCATCCCAGGCCGATTGATATAAACTGCGATACCAGACATAGGCTCCAAAAATCAACACTGCGCAAAAAAACAAACCAAAAAATATTTTATAATTTTTTCTCCATTTCAACCATAAGGATGACCAAATATCCTTTAAGTTTATATTTTTTATGCCAGTGCCTAGATTTATTTTCATATTTTATTATTTTTCTTTATAAAAAACTGCTTCCAAAGAGGCTTTCAGGAGAAAACTATTATTAACAACAGAAACATTTTCATCCTTGGCTTTATTTTCACTATCCAAAAAATAATCTGATTTAATGCTGCTATTTTTTATTTCTTCCTCCATATTTTCTATCTTGATAGAAATAATATCTGAAAAATATTTCATATTCTCCAATTTTTTCAGAAAAAACATTATGTTATTAAATTCTCCATTCAAAACAATGTTCATTGTCAAAAAGTTTTCGCCGGGAATAAAATCCTTTATGCTTTCCTCGTCTTTCTTTGCAGCTTTTTTATTCTGTTCAAGTTCGGATTTACTTTCTTCTACAACATCTATTTGAATGGTATTGCCGGTTTGCTCAGCCATTTTTTCCAGCAATTCAATTAATGGCAAGGCATATTCCGGATCAATAAAAACATCCATCTCCGCTTTATTTTGATTTATCATTTCAATCTTATTTTTGTATTCCGGCAATTCTCCCACTTTTTTCTGTTTTATTTTTTGATCAATAAGTTGCTCTTCCTTGTGATTTCTTTTTTCTTCAATGCTGGAAAAGAGTGGCTTCATCACAAACAAAAACAATCCGGCAATAATTAAAAAATATGCGAATATGACAATTATTTCTTTATAGTTTTTCCAAATATTTTTCATTGTGTTTTACTTATCAGACACTCTTTTTTTATTGAAAAATCCATCTGAAAATCAATATCATTCTTTGCGACAAAATTGGAAAGCGGAACATTCACATTTTCAAAACAACCATTGCCGGTTATTTTACTTTGAAAATCTATCAGCGCTTCCCGCTCCAAAGCGCGACCAATCAGAAAAACTTGAAAATCTTTCGTTGACAAATCGGACAAATAAATATTTTGCGGAACAAGTTCAACAATAGAATTAATAACACCGGACCAATAGAGATGTTTTTTTTGAAAAGAATTTATATCGGATGTTTTTTGGTTTATTTCTTTAAAAGTTTTTTCATAAAAATCCAGCCCCTGAGTTTGGTTTCCTGATTCAAAAAGATTTCCCAATTGTCCTATTCCATTATTTTCAATTTCAAGAATAATATTAATACTCATCAGCATAGCAAAAAGAATCAACAGCGGAAAAAGAAAAGCTGTCTCTTGCTTTATAATTTCTCTAAATCTTTTTTTTCTTCTTATTGCCACCCTCTTTTCTTCGGGCAAAAGATCAAGATATGTCTTCATAATTCATTCCTCTTAATGCTAATCCTATCGCTGTGGAATACTCTACGGATAAATTTTTCTCTATCTCCGGAAGCTTTCCCTTCATAGAAACATTTATCCAAGGATCTCCCAAAATAACCTTTTTTCCTAATCTTTTTGATAAATACGTAACAATTCCTTTTATATTAGCTTCTTTGCCGCACAAAATAATTTCATCAATAGCGCTTGAATATCCCAGTTCAGAAACAAAAAATTCTGTGGATCGTTCAATTTCCGACACCAAATTTTCCAAAACAGGTTTAACAGCCAAAAAAATATTATTATTTTTAAATTCCGAGCCTATGCCATAATTATTTTTAATTTTCTCAGCTTCTTCAAGTGAAACATTGAGCGACTTGGAAATAGAATTATTCAGAGAACGTCCTGAAACCGGAACACTTGATGTGAAACAAGGAACATTTCCGCTGGAAATAAAAAAACTTGTTCCCATATCATCCAGGTCCAACACTAAGGAAGATTTTTCTTGATTACTCGCCGGCAACAAACTTCTAGCCTGCGCGATAGATTCTATTTCCATCCCAACCACTTCCAATCCGGCCTGCTCCATAACTTCAACAAATTGATCTACTGTGTTTCTTGAAATAGCCACAATCAAAACATCCATTTTATTCTTCTCGGAAGAAACATTTTTATCTAAAATTTTCCAATCATAATATACCTGATCAAGGGTAAGTGGGATATTAGCTTCAATTTCCCATTTTATTGCCTCTTTAGCTTCTTCCTGATCCATTTTCGGAATAGAAATTATACGCAAAAAAGCTTTGGTTTCCGGGAGAGAACAAACAACTTTCTTGGATTTTATTTTTTTGGGAACAGAACTGCTAAAAGCCTTTTTGATCGCCAAAATTACTTGATCTTTATTTTTTATTTCTCCATCAGAAATACTGCCGGGAATTATATCGGCAAAACCGTATCCTATAACGGAATCCTTGCCGCTATTTCTTTCCATTTGCGCAACTCTAACACTGGAATCATTCAAATCGATTCCGCTTGCCGTGCCAACAAAATCAAAAATTTTTTTTGTCAGAAAACTCATTTTTATTTTTGTTTTATTATATTCAACAATATAAGTATATCAGATTTTTATAACTCTTCCCATAAATCTATCAGGTATTTATCGCCTGTTGGAAAATAGGGCGGCGGATAATATAACAAATTGTTATCATAATTTAAATTTCGAAAACAATATCCCATGCCAATATTAAATGACCCGCAATCATATGACGATCCAACATAAGTAAACCCGTATCTCTTATTGGTCGCGATTGCTCCATAAACTGTTATGGTGTTTTTTTGGTTGTTATACGTATCTCGTCCCACTCTCCCCTGAACCGCCAATAAAGCTGCGTCAATTTCTAAATTATCCTCACTGTTTTCTGTTATCTCAATATCGTCCTGCGCAATAATTCCAAGAATATCAGTTCCGTCATGATTAGTGTATTTTATATCATTTTTTATAAAAACATTAGCATCAACACTGGAAATAAGATTAGCCGCCACAATAGTCACTTTTTCATTATTAATCGTTCCTTCCAACCAAATATTTCCTTCCACAAAAATCATTCCTTCCTCCGGTATGTTATGTGTTGACCAAGCTCCATTATATGTATGCACTTCCTTGGAAGTACCATAAAAATTTTGCACCGTTCTTATGTCAAAAGTTCCATCAGTTTTTAGTATGATACGCCTTCCAGCTCCAGTGTTATCAAAATAAAGACTTCCATTGGCTCCCGCTTGAGCTTCAGCTTTCAAAAAATTCAAATCGGAAGAAACGGCGCTAAAATCCTTGACTGGAATTGGGAAATTCTTCCCAGCCACAAAAACATCACTATTCATATTAGTGTTATATTCATTAGCCCAGGATGTCCAAACCCCCGGTTTAGTAGCTTTCACATCATTATCACTATCATAATATTGCGTTACTCCGGCATAAACAATATTTTGAGAAACTCCGTCAAAATGAATTCCTCCATTAGCAAAAAGTTTTCCCGTTACCGCTGTTCCATCTCCAAAACGTAAAAAATTATTACCCAAAGCCGTATATTCACTCCAAGAAGGACGCCTTAAGCGCACTTTTATTGTTCTTTTGAGATTAGGATATTTATAAGTATAGCCAACTGACTGCACTTCAATTATTGTCGAATTTAAATTAGGCGGAGTAACATCTATTTGATATTCTCCAATGGCATTTCCAACTTCATCTTTATAAACAACCACATAACTACTGCCCACTCCCTTCGGACTGCCATTTTGCCAAAAGTCTTTTATTTGCTGAACGGTTCTTCCATCAGTATTATGCGCCAAATACCATCTATAATAATTAATTCCCGATTCGGCAATGTGGAAAGCTGTTTCTTTTGATTCAACGTAGTATCCGTACTTCAATTGAGAAACCACAAAATTTACCATCGACATCAAAATAATTGAAACCACTGATATTAAAACCAGTCCATAAGCAATAGCTGATCCTTTTTTTGTTTTTTTATATATTGTATTCATTCAAGTTTCTTAGATTTACAAATGATTCCATTCGCACATTATCTGGAGCAGTCAATGGCTTGATATTTATCCAGACAACTATTTTTATGAGCTTAATTTCTCCCACGCCGGCTGGAGTTCCCAATGGATTATTAACAACATCTCCCGGATAATTTTCATTATAATAATAAAACACTGGCTGAGCCGGGGTATTCATAACATAATCAGAAATCACGGTCACTGTTTCATCTCCGACTGGATACGTTACCGGGGTAGAACCATCAGGGTTTGTCACTCCTTTTTTTAATTTTTCATCTTCCAAAAAATAATGAACTCTTTCCGTTTCTTCATCTGCGTCATTATTCATATAAACAACCAAATCAAAATCATCAGCGGTTTTTATCATATAATTTCCATTATCCGCTTGTCTTGTTTTGCGTAGCTCCTTAACAGTGTTTCCCACAGCGCGAGAAGCCATTCCAACCGACTGTCCTTCTTCCAAAACAAATGAATTTGTTTTCCAAGTATCCACAAACAATGCCATAAACCCCGCTATTCCCAATGAAAATATACCAATGGAAACTATGACATCCACTATACTCATTCCCTTGTTTTTTTTGCAATTTGACATAATTAATTTGCAACTAATTTAACTGTTTCCTCAACCAGATTATTAATATCAACATTAATTGTTTTATCTACATATCCGGCAGCTGAAACTTTCAGCTCATACTGCGCGGCAGCAAGTTCCGGCAAGGATTCCGGAAAAAAAACTATTCCATTTTTATTGGAAATTTCCGAATGATCATAGAGCAAAGAGACATTTATAAGCTGCACTGTGGCATTTTCAATTGGATCATTATTATCATCACGCACAACATCAACCAAAAGCGAATTAATATTTCTATCCATAAAAACTGCATCAACCTCAACATTTTGATCTGGCAAAACATCGAAATTATCTTTATTGCTCAAGCTGGGTTCCATTTCCATAAACGCATAGTCCGGTAAATTATCAGAGTACGTAAAGGTGTAAGGACCATAACTTCTATCGGTAAATGTTACTACTCCGGAAGAATCGGTGCTTTGTAAAGTTTCGTCAAAATCATAAATATCCACATCTGGATTCGCAACATCCACTCCTATTTTTTTTCCACCTTCAATGTCAAATTCAACATTGGCGACAGAATTTCCAAAAGGATCCTTGGTGTTAATTTCTATAGTAGATAGTTTATCTGTAATAAGAGTTTTGCTAGTGAGATTTCCTTCTATGACGCTAGCATTAATATCAACCGGATTAAAAGTTGTTCCGCCCACCCCATTTGGAAAATAAGTTCGTACAGGATAATATCCAGATTTTGTAACTTCCAATTCATAAGTTTCATTTCCAGCTGGAGTTCCTATGGAAATATAATTTCCATCCGCTCCGGTTGTTTTTGTGCTATTGATATTAGGAATGACTGTGTTATTGATAATTTTAATTGTCGCTCCGGATATTCCCACTCCATCTTTATCCAAAACATTTATAGAAAGCGTTCCTCCGGAAATTGGCGGCTCCATTCCGGCGGCGGCAAAAAGAGCCATCGATGACACTGATTTTTGAGAACCTCCCTCGCCCCAAGAAATTGCCACAGTAACTTTCTTATAATCATTCGGGCGAACATCCGTTCCGAGTGTTACTTTCCCATCGTATTCATCGTCCTCATAACTGACTTCCGTGTTGACAGAGAAACTGACACCGCTTTTTTCCACTGTTTCTTCCTGAGTCAAATCGCCTGGAACATCAGGACTTCCGCTAACACCAATTGTGTCATATTCCAAGCTTCTGATTATCTCCATTCTTTCATTGAGAAGTTCCGATGCCGCAATTCTTTTTTTCGTTTCCAATATATAATTCATTCCCAAATTAATAGTTTTATACATCGACAAAACAGCCACCACAAATATAAACAAAAAAACTAACGCTTCAATAATAGTAAAGCCTTTTCCAAAACCAACTTTTGTTTTTTTATTATTTTTTAAAAACATAAAAAATTTTGCTATTATTTTATATTTTCCAGCAAGCCATACATCGGCTGCAGCATAGCAACAGCGAAAAATCCAACTGCTCCACCAATCAATATCATCAAAACCGGTTCAATAATCGATGACATATTTTTGGTTATTTGGTTTATTTCCTCTTCATAAAATTCAGCCAATTGCAACAAAACACTTTCCGTTTTTCCAGTTTCCTCTCCAACCTCCACAATTTGATACACCAACGCCGGAAAAATTTTCGGATCAGAAGATAGTATTTTGCTCAAACTCACGCCTTTTTGAATATCTTCAATGCTTTTCTCTAAAGCTTTTTTGTAAAAATAATTAGAAAGAGTATTGGAAACTATTTTCAAAGCGTCCGTAACACTGATTCCGCTTTTAAGCAGAGAACTGTATATGCGAGCAAAGCGAGCGCAATTTACTTTGATGGAAATATTGCTGATAATCGGCAAAGTTATGATCAAATAGCTGAGAGCCTTCTTGCCAATCTGCGTAGACAAGAAAAATTTCATAAAAATAATAAAAGCGACAAAACCAATCGCCACCAAAACGCTGTGATTTTGCAAGGCGCCGCTAAGATCAACAATAAATTGCGTACTGGCAGGAAGCGCCACTTCCATATCTTTAAACACTCCCAAAATTTGGGGCAAAACATAGGTCAACATTATAATTCCAATTCCCAGCATAGCAAATATTATAACTGCCGGATAAATCATTGCTCCCCTTACTTTACTTATAAGATCGTGCTCTTTTTCCAACTGTATCGCAACAATTTTCAAAACTTCATCCAAATTTCCTCCAATTTCCCCCACTCTCACCATATTGATAAAAAGTTCATTAAAAATTCCCGGATATTTAGCCATACCATCGCTCAAGCCCTTTCCGGAATTAAGTTCTTCCAAAACATCGGCCAGAACTTTTTTGAAAGTTTTATTTTGAGTTTGAACACCCAGATTCTTCAAGGCTCTGGAAATTGGAAGACCGGATGTTATCATCACGCTCAAATTTCTAGCAAAAACCATTTTCTCCTTAAGCGGAACGCTTTTAAATCTGTCAAAAAATTTTATAGTTGCAGTTTCGCTGTTTTCTTCTATTTGTTTTATCGAGGTAAGCAAAAAACCTTCGGCTCTAAGTTGTTGAACAACTCCCTTTTCATCTTTGGAAACAATTTCCCCTCCTTTTGTTTCCCCGCTATAACTTTTTGCTGTGTAAATAAACTTAGGCACGATGATAAATTTAAAATATTTATTCCGAAGTTACTCTTAGAACTTCTTCAATGCTAGTCAACCCATTAACAATTTTAACAAAACCGTCTTCAGCCATAGTTGTCATACCTTTGTCTTTGGCTACTTTTTCAATTTCAGCCGTTGAAGAATTAGATGTTATGAGCTTGCCTATTTCATCATCCACTTCAAGAACTTCATATAATCCCAATCTACCCTTGTATCCTTCATTATGGCATTGCTCGCAACCTTTTGATTTATAAAAAGATATCTTATTCCAATCATCTTTGGCGCCTATTTTATTAATAACCTGATCGGATTTTTTCAAAGTTTCTAAAATTTGTTTCATATCCAAAGACTTAGAAAGAACATCAATTTCTTTTTCCGTTAACTTGTATTCTGTCTTACATTCTTGGCAAAGTTTTCTGACCAAACGCTGAGCTATGATGACATATACCGTCGAAGCCACTAGAAATGGCTCGGCTCCCATATCAGTAAGTCTAGGCAAAGTTCCTGCCGCGCTATTTGTGTGCAAAGTGGAAAGCACCAAATGTCCTGTCATAGCCGCGTGTAAAGCAATTTCCATTGTTTCTTTATCGCGAATTTCACCCACCATAATAATATCCGGATCCTGACGCAAAAGAGCTCTTAGCGCCGCGGCAAAAGTCATTCCTATCTTAGGATTTATTTGCGTCTGATTAACTTTTGGCATTCTATATTCCACCGGATCTTCAACTGTGCTGATATTTACTTCGGCTTGATTTAAAATATCCATAATCGTATACAACGTAGTTGTCTTTCCGCTTCCGGTCGGACCGGTAACTAAAATCATTCCATTGGGCCGTTTGATTTGTCGATGCACAACTTCCAAAGCTCTTCCAACCAATCCCATTTTTTCCAACGTCAAACCCTTAGATGATTCATCCAAAAGACGCATAACAATTTTTTCTCCATCAAAAATAGGTAAGATACTGACACGAAAAGATATTTTATATCCTTCTTTTTCAATCTTAAACCTTCCGTCTTGAGGAAGTCTGTGTTCATCCAATTTGAGATTAGAAAGCACTTTGATACGCGCAATCAAACCGGCGGCGACTTGCTTTGGCAAAATCATCGCGTCATGAAGAACACCATCAATTCTATATCTCACGCGTACTTCTTTTTCATCGGGTTCAATATGAATATCACTGGCCGACTGAAGAATAGCGTGCTTGAGCAAAGTATCCACTATGCGAACAACTGGAAGATCCTGGGCTATTTTTTCCAAATCTTCCTCGCCGTCATTGGAAACATCTTCCGAATTTTTACTGATAATATCACCAAATTCCGCTTTGAGACTTTTTTCGTATTGTTTCAGAATTTCTTTAATACTTTCATCTGAAGTAAGACAAGGTATTATTTTTAATCCGGTTTTTTTCCTTATGAAATCAATCGTCTGAATATCATCCGGATTTTTCATAGCCACCTTCAAATTTTTTCCATCTTTTTCGAAGGAAACTATAGAATGTTTCTTTGCGATAGGTTCCGGAATTATTTGCAAAACATCCGCCGGAACCGTTTCTTTTTCCAAATTAACAAAAGGAATGCCTAACACATAGGCATATAGTTTTCTCAGTTCAATTTCTTTTATCAATTCTTTCTCCAACAACAAATCGCCCAATTGCTTTCCTTGCTTATCAGCTTCTTCAAAAGCTGCCTTAGCCTTATCTTTTTCAACCAAATCCGATTCCAATAAAAAACTTAGCAGTTGTTTATTTTCTATTTTCATTTTTATTTTTATTTCTAAAACTAATCGATTTTCAAAATGGATTTTATTTTTTTAGCCACCTCTTCCAATTTATAATCAGCTTTTACTAAATAAGTTGTCGCTCCCAGTTCCAAAGCCTTTTCAACATCGCTGATACTCCCCAAATTAGTAAGCAGCACTATCGGAATATTTTTCGTCCTGTCATTTTCCTTAAGTTCTCTAATCACTTCATATCCGTCTTTCTTGGGCAAAACTATATCCAACAAAATCAGATCAGGCACCTCATCAATTGCTTTTCTAATACCCTCTTCCCCGTCCAATGCCACAATAACACCAAAATTTTCCGCAGTTAAAAAATCTTGCAATGCTTTGTTTAGAACCACCTCGTCCTCAACAATGAGTAATTTTTTTTGTTCCATTTTTTTTAATTAATATGTTAACTTTTGCAAAATATTTGCAAAAATCACACTCTTAAACTATAAAATTTATCTTTCGTTTTTAGAGGCAGAGAAAAACAAAAAGTTGATCCCACATTTTCCTCAGAATCAAACCACATATCTCCGCCCGATTGAACAACCGTATTTTTAGCAATATACAAACCCAATCCCGTTCCTTCTGTTTGAGTTCTCACCGCATTAATACCTCTGAAAAACTTTTTAAAAATATCCTTTTGCTCTTTTCTGGAAATACCAATGCCTTCATCTTTGACACAAACAATTATTTTGTCCGCTTCCGGAGTTATGGCAATATTCACAGTCCCTTTTTCTTTGGTATATTTAATGCTATTGGAAATAATATTATCCAAAACCACTGTCATTCTTCTTCGATCGCCCATTATTTTCGGTATTTTCCCATAATTAGCCACCTCAACTTTTGTGTTACGAGCGTTCGACAAAGTTCTGTTGTTTTCAACCACTTCTCCAATCAGATTAACCAAATCTAATTCTTCTTTCATCAACGGCAAACGCCCTTGATCAATTCTCGCCACATCCAGGAGATCATTAACCAATCTTATCATTCGGGAATTAGAACTGGTAATATTCTTAATAACCTCCTTCTGTTTTTCATTCAATCCTTCCGATAATTTAGAGGTCAGCAGTTCCGCTTCCCAACTTATTTCAGAAAGAGGAGTTTTGAGTTGATGCGAGGCAATAGAAACAAATTCCGTTTTCATCTTATTCAACTTGGCAATTTCGTCAACACTCTTGATTATGGAACTGCCTATGGCAAAAAGAACTGTCACCAAAGAAAATTCTATTGTTATAAAAACTTCCAAAGAATCGGAATTTTTGGAAACAAAATAAACAGACAACATCGAAAGAACGATAATCAACCCCATAAGAATAAACAAAAAATTCGGCGATCGCCAAACACTCACACCCAGTTCATCCGCTTGTTTTTTCAAATTAAACTGATCTATTATTCTCTGCAATCGAGTTTTCATTATTTCTTTGTTTTTCTAAAAATATTTCTTTTTTATATCTCAATAATACCACATTTCCCAAAAAAACACACTCATAGAAAAAATTAAAAATAACTTTTATTCAACTTCGCAGATTTTCCCAACGTCATTCAAAAACTTCTTTGTTGCTTCGGGATCAGCTTGCAATAAGGTCGAAATATTCCACAAAACTTCAAACTGCGTTTTCATAAGCTGTCGAAGTTCCCTGCTTTCCACAATAAAACCAAAATTTTCCGCCTTAGATGACATAAACATAACCTTGTTGCCATAAGCCCAATAGCCCATCGAGAAATCAACTCCTTCCGGCGCAATTCGCACTTCGCGCTTAACTTCTTTCCCGGGCGCCAAAAATGTATTTTTTTCAATATCACCCACTTTATCCATCGGCCAAATAACTTTAATATGAATATTACTCCTGATTCTTTTTATATTGAAATCGTGCAAAAATTCTTCTCCAAGCACTCTTGTTATGTCTTTTACTGGCCAACACAGCTCCGTTTCCAGATCATTATATAAAAGCACATTTTTAAGCATCATCTGCATTTCATCAGCCCCCTCGAAATAATGGAATTTAGGGCTCATAAAATCAGTTTTTTGAGATTTTTTCAGTGATTCAAGCATGGATTCAAAACCGGAACGTGTGTTTTCAAGCCCATTTATCTTCTCATTTATAATCGTTTTAATCGTTTCCGGATTCACAGCTTGCCACAACTTCACATTATTTTTCTCGTTCTGCAAAACCAAACCTTCTTGAGCCAAGTCCTCCAACAAACCATAAACGGTCGATCTTGGCATATTCAAATGTTTGGCCAGTTTTCCAGCCGGCATAATTCCACTCTCCAAAAGAGCTAAATAAAGGTCAGAATGTTCCCTTTTCAAGCCAATTTTCTCAAATATTGTATCCAACATAATTTTTCGTTAACAACTTATTTGTCGCACCTCGCCGACACTATATACTTTAGCATACTTTTGATATATAATCAAGTGTTAAGAGATGAAATAACAAACAACTCTTAACAACTAGTTATTTGAAAACTTAATATCGTCCCAACGTATCGACACCAACCAAAAAAAGGAGTACGCCATGGAATTAGTCTTTGCGATAGCGAGTATGTTGTTGAATGTCATTTGTTTTATCACTTTTTTGGGAGGAATCCTTTGTTGGATATTGGCTTTTTTTGGTACGACTGGTCTGTATGACAGACGAAAATGCCAATCATTGCTGGCGGTAGGCGCTGTATGCTTCGTTATAGCATTTATTGGTGATGCTTTATTAAATCTGATATAAGGAGAATGATGATGAAAATTTTGATTCTAACCGGACGCAAGGCGGAAAAGAAAGTTGTTTTAGCAAGTGTGGAAACGGATTCAGATGTATATTTTCTGGGCGTTCGCAGATTGAGGGTAATGACTGAATGTCTGGGTATAATTCATCTAGCTTCCTATCTGGAAAGTCAGGGCTGGGATTTTGATCCGGCTTTCGTGGCTGACGAAGATGTGATTGTAGATTATTGCCAAGGTGCTGTAGTTGGGATTTCAACCCAGATAAATAATTATGGCAACTCCTTGCATTTGGCAAAGATTGCCAAGGCGAACGACGCTAAATTGGTTGTTATGGGCGGTCCACACGCTACCAATGTTGCAGAGCAGATCATCCGCAATCAGCCAGATGTGGATATTGTGGTGCGCGGGCAAGGCGAAGTGGCTTTGCACAAAATTCTCGAAGCGGACAGTTTTGCGCATGGCGTTGTTGAGGAGGAACATTTATCCTTTCATCTGTTGCCACCCAGAAATCGCAGTCTATGGTCGCAGATATGGAAAGATGAAGATGTGAGTCTGTCAGGGCGAAAGTGGTCGATAATCAGTTTCACGGAAGGTTGTCCGCAAGCGCAAAGTGGCAATCCGTGTGTTTTCTGCAGCATCCGGCACGCCAAAAAATTCAGCTGTCGGACAGTTGAACAGATGGTGGAGGAGATGAAGCAACTGCAAGCTCTGGGCATCGGCGCGTTGGAAGTCGGAGATGATGATTTTCCAGGAGTGTTCAGCAAAAAGCAACTGAGAAAATTGCTGGAGGCCATACAGACAGCCGGGATTGATTTGAAGTTTTTCATCCATGCCCGGGCAGTTTCAATCGTTGACTTGGAGCATCTTGAAATGCTCAAGGAAATGGGTGTGGAGATAATTCAAACCGGATTTGAAAGCGGAGATGCCGAGATAAAAACGCTGATTGGAATCAGCGGCAAAACAGACAAAGCGACGCTTGAACAAGAAGACAGGCTCATTGAATGGTGTCAGCAAGCCGGCATCAAGCTTCAAGCAACCTTCGTGGTTGGTATTCCTAGTGAAACAATGAGTTCCATGCAAAGAACTCTGGATCGAGCAAAAGAGTTGGTTGAAAAAAATGTGCTTTGGGCACTGATGATTGATCCGCTCATTCCGCTTCCTGGAAGTCGGGCATTCAAAATTCTTTGCGAAAAACATCCCGAGCTTACCAATGAAGATCGCATCGATACTGAGCGATGGATCAAAACTTGGTTCAGTGATTTCACCACAGTCGATCTGCAACAATTTCTCCGGTTGAGGACAGAAATGCTTTTTCAGCTGGACGTTACCGTTGCTGGAATGCTGTTGAAGATCTGATCAGTCAAATGGTTCAAAATAATCTTAACCCCCGCACAATCA
>DOKE01000024.1:12131-12447 GCA_003510895.1 Candidatus Moraniibacteriota bacterium | reverse complement strand
CAATGATTGTGCGGGATTTTTCTTTGCCAAAACAAAAACCACCAGCGGAAACCGGTGATTTTCAAACTCCGTATTTTGCATTTGGTATTTCCTACAACCTAATTCCTAACTCCCAATTCCTGTATTTTTACACCTTGAATTCCACCACATCCCCGTCTTGCATCACATAGTCTTTGCCGACAGTTTTGACGGCGCCAATTTCTTTGGCCTTTCCCCAAGATCCTATTTCCAAAAGTTTTTGCCAATTGATAATATCGGCGCGAATGAATTTTTCCTGAAAATCCGTGTGGATCGCCGCCCCGGCTTCCGGCGCCGT
>DOKE01000024.1:8050-12063 GCA_003510895.1 Candidatus Moraniibacteriota bacterium | reverse complement strand
TCCGGCGCCGTCGCTCCTTTCCTGATTGTCCAAGCGCGTGTTTCTATTTTTCCGGTTGTCAGAAATGTTTGCAAACCAAGCAAATCATAGGCTGCTACAACCAAATCATCAATATGAGAGACCAGCCCCATTTCCGCCTTCTCTTCTTCATTCATTTCAATTAATTCTTCTTCGATTTTGATGTCCAGTTTTATATGTTTTCTTTTTTCCAGCTCGTCAAAAAGCTTTTCTTCAATGTTTGCCACATTATAAATATAAAGAAAAGGCTTCATCGTCAACAAAGACATATCTCTTACGATTAATTTTCCATTTTCTTCTTTTGTGAATTCTTCCAACCCCTCCGCTTCATTGGCCAATTTGCCACTTTCCAATGTCGCTCTGATTTTTTTTATAACTTCTAATTGTTTGTCAGCGCCTTTCTTGTTGCCACGAACCTCTTTTTCAATTCTGGTTTCTGTTTTTATAGCCGTTTCCAGGTCTGCCAAAATAAGTTCCGTGTTGATTACCTCAATATCACCAACAGGATCAATTTTATTATGCACGTGAGTAATATTACCATCCTTAAACACCCGCACCACCTGAGCGATTGCATCCACTTCGCGAATATTGGCCAAAAACTTGTTTCCTAATCCTTCTCCTTCTGAAGCGCCTTTGACAATTCCGGCGATATCAACAAATTCAACAATAGCCGGAACAATTTTTTCCGTTTGCGACATTTCTGACAATTTTGCCAAGCGTTCATCCGGAACCTTCACAATTCCAACATTTGGCTCAATGGTGCAAAATGGATAGTTGTTAATATCCACATTGCATTTAGTCAAAGCCTTGAACAAAGTTGATTTTCCCACATTGGGCAATCCCACAATTCCTATTTTCATAATTATATAAATTTCTCAATTATTTACTATCCAACATATAATATAAGAAATTCCCCAAACAAGCAACCTTTACTTCTGACTGATTCTGTAGTACTTTTATACATTATATATAATGCCTAATACATAATGCCCAAACATATTGTCTGCCACTACGGAGAACTTTCTCTCAAAGGGAAAAATCGTGATTTTTTTGAAAAACGCTTGGTTTTAAATATGAAAAACCAGCTGCAAAAAAACGCTCCCGATGATGTTTCCCAAATAAAAAGAGCTTTTGGAAGAATTATTATTTCTCTTTCGCCGCAAGGCAACAAAAATCCGGAAAAAGCCCTGCAAACTTTGAAAAATATTTTCGGACTGACTTCCTTTTCTTTGGCTATTCAACTTCCTCAGGATATGGAAAAAATAAAACAAGTGGTTTTGGAAACATTACAAAAACAAAAATTTGAAACTTTTCGCATAACCACAAAAAGATCGCAAAAGAATTTTCCGCTGACATCCGAAGAAGTCGCCAAAGAAGTTGGCGCCTATATTGTGGAAAAATTAGGAAAAAAAGTCGCCTTGAAAAACTTTGACGCCAATTGTTTTATTGAAATTGCCGAAAAATACGCTCTTGTTTACACGGAAAAAATCAAAGGGCTGGGAGGAATGCCGGTCGGAACAGCCGGAAAAGCTTTAGTAATGCTTTCCGGCGGACTGGATTCACCGGTCGCCGCTTTTCATTGTCTGAAAAGAGGACTCTCGACAAGTTTTATTCATTTTCATTCTATTCCCTACACTTCCAAAAATTCAGTTGAAAAAGTGGAGCAGTTAGCTAGTCAATTGAAAAATTTTTCTTCCTCGGGAAAAATACATTTGGTTCCTTTCGCCGATGTTCAAAAAGAAATTATGCTAAAAACTCCACAGAAACTACGCATTCTTCTCTATCGCAGAATGATGCTTCGCATCGCCGAGAAAATTGCCCAAAAAAATAAAATAAAAGCCTTAGTCACCGGCGACTGCCTAGCTCAAGTCGCTTCCCAAACACTAGAAAATCTGTCCGCTGTCGGACAAGCTTCTTCAACGCTTCTTCTTCGTCCGCTGATTTGTTTCGACAAAGAAGAAATAATCACTATCGCCAGAACCATTGGAACTTATGAAATTTCAATCTTGCCTCACGACGATTGCTGCACTCGTCTTATGCCCCAAAAACCGGAGCTTCACGCTAACTTAGAAGAAATTTTGGAAGCAGAAAAAGCTCTGGATATTCCAGAACTTATTCAAAAAACTCTTGCAGAATCAGAATTTAAAATAATTTGATTTTTATTATTTCAAAAAATCGCAAACAATTTTTCCGTAGTTAAAAGCATAAAAAAATCCTCCCAAAACACCGACAGCCACAGCGATTATTATTAACAAATATCTTTTCCTGTGTCGATAGGCTTTTCCCGTGAACCGATAAATAGCCGCCGCTACAATCACAAAAAATAACAACAAAATAATCCAGCCCGCTTCAAATTTTTGTTCCAATATTTTTTCCAAAATAGCGGAAAATAAAAATCCTCCCGCTAAGAAAAAAACGAATGCGAAAATCCAAAGAACTCCTTCTCTGCAAATAAAATAGCCTCGACATCTCGGATGAATATTCTTGTCTTTTATTGCGCTTAAAACTTTTTCGCTGATCATATGCATTTATTGAAAAATAAAAAAATTTTCGAAAAATTCTGTCTGAGCATTCTTTTTTTCTTTGAAATTTTCCATTGGCTGATTTTGGAGGGAGGGAAAATTTCAACTAGAAAAAAAGGATGCGAGTTAATTTTGAGAAAATTTTTTTATTTTTCATTAATTAAATAGAAAAAAAATTTTATTTTTCAACAAATCTTTCTTTGAATTGTTTTTTAGCCCTATTAATCAACGTCGCCACCGTTCCCATCGGTTTTTGCAAAATATCGGAAATCTCTTGATAATTTTTATCTTCAATGAATCGAAGAATCAACGCTTCTCGATATCGCTCGTCCATTCGAGACAATATTTCCGAAACTTGCTTGGCGGTGCAGCCCTTTTCCAACTCGCGAGCCAAATCATCATCGCCTTGCAAAATATTCAACAAATCATTATCTCCTTCATAGGTAATTGTTTTTGGTCGCGCTTCTTTTTTTCTGAAACTGCTTATGACTTTGTTATGGGTAATTCGATATATCCAAGAAGAAAACTTCAAATCCCTGTCAAAACCGTTTAAATTTTTATAAGCGCTTATGAAAACATCTTGCAACACATCCTCGGCGTCTTCTTTGGTAACGGAAGAAATTCGCATAATATACCGCCTAAGTTTATCTTCGTATCTGCTCATAAGAATCTCATAGTAATCGGGGTTAGACAAAACAACTCCGACTAATTCTTCGTCAGTTTTGTTTTGCAAGTCTTGAGAATCTTTCCCGAAAAATCTTTCACTCATTATGATCGAATGCGCATATTGTTATACGCCATAGTCAAAAATTATTTTTCCCAACCACATACTTTTTTCAGAAACCGTTTCCTATATTACAATTATACCACTTAAAAATAACCACAAAAAAATCGCCCATAAATTAGACGATTTTTCAGTAAGAAGATTGCAATATTCAATTTTTTAGAATAAGCCCATTTGACCAAAAAGAGTAAACACTAACATTGGAATTAGTGACAAAAGAACCGCAAAAGAGAACTCTTCACTTGCTTCTTCCTCTTGTCTTTTGGCTTCGCAATGGACACATTTGTTTTCTACTTGCTCCATAGTTTTTGTTTTTTAATTATTATTTATTTTGCCCTTTCCAGACCTTTCTGGCAAAAGAAATGTTTTCTTTGGCTCGAAAGGAGAAGAAAATGGCCTGAAAATATAAAAACGGGTGAGAAATCACCCGTTTTCATCTTCATATTTCCATTATACACCCAAAAAACGATTTTGTCAATCCCCGAAGCAACAGAAAACTAAAAAAGACACCACAAGGGTCTCTTTTTTTAGTTTCTTGGTCGGGGCGCAGGGATTCCTCCTCCCCCAAAATTCCTCGCGAGTACACAGAGGAATTTTTCCTCTTTTTCTTTATCTGTCGGGGCGCAGGGATTCGAACCCTGTCTAAATGATCCCAAATCACTCGTGCTAGCCGTTGACACCACGCCCCG
>DOKE01000024.1:7685-7892 GCA_003510895.1 Candidatus Moraniibacteriota bacterium | reverse complement strand
CCCGCTTTTGAAACGGGATTTTGTTTCTATCTTCTAAATCCGTGAGGACTTATGCAAGATAATTATTTAACAGCTTCTTTTAAAGCTTTTCCAGCTGTAAATTTTGGAACTCTCATTGCGGGAATTTGAATCTTCGCTTTTGTTTGAGGATTGATTCCTTCACGAGCTGCGCGATTTGAAATTTTGAATGTTCCAAATCCAGTCAAA
>DOKE01000024.1:0-7622 GCA_003510895.1 Candidatus Moraniibacteriota bacterium | reverse complement strand
TGAATGTTCCAAATCCAGTCAAAGTTACTTTATTTTCTTGTCTGATTTCCTCAGTAACTTTTTCTTCGAAAGCTGCGATAACAGCCGCCACGTCTTTCTTGGAAAGATCAGTTTTTGACGCAATCGCATCTACCAATGCATCTTTGTTTACATTTGCCATAATTACACCTCCCATCTAGTTTTAAAAAATTTATTCTATTTTCCTATATTCTACTCTTTTTCACTAAATTAAAGCAAATTTCTTATCCACAGACCCAAAATTCCAAAAGCCTAATTTTAAAAAATATTTAGATTAATTAGAAATTAGNNATTGACCTAATTTCTAAAAAATATCCAAACTCCAATTCCCAATACCCAAGTTTGGGATTTAAGTTATTGGGATTTGTTTAGGTTAATTAGATTAATTAGAAATTAGGTTAATTAGGTCAATTTTATTAACGTGCAAACTCAACACTTCTTGTCTCTCTTAATACATTTACCTTTATCTCTCCGGGATATTTCAATTCTTGTTCAATTTTGTCCGCTATTTCGCGAGCCATTCTGATTGCGCCAAGGTCATCCACTTCTTCCGGTTTAACAAACACGCGAATTTCCCTTCCGGCTTGAATAGCATAGGTTTTTTCCACTCCAGCGAAAGAATTAGCCACTGACTCCAATTCACCCAAACGTTTCAAATAGTTCTCCAGTGTGTCTTTTCTGGCCCCAGGACGACTGGCAGAGATTGCGTCAGCCGCTGCCACAATGAAAGATTCTTGCGATTCAAAAGGATAATCTTCGTGATGAGATTTAACCGCATCAATAACTTCCTTGGGCATATCAAATTTTTGCAATATTTTGATTCCTATTTCAACATGAGTTCCTTGCACATCGTGTCCGACAGCTTTTCCTATGTCATGAAAGAGTCCGGCTTTTTTCGCTATCGCCACATCGGCTCCCAATTCAGCCGCCAAAGCTCCGGAAAGATGCGCCACTTCCAAAGAATGCAACAACGCATTTTGTCCAAAGCTAGTTCGATATCTAAGTCTTCCCAAAATACTAACTAATTTCGGATCTATGCCAGCCACTCCCACATCATAGGAAGCTGCTTCACCCGCTTCTTTTATTTTATTTTCAATTTCCCTCTTGGCAAATTCCACCGCTTCTTCAATTTTAGTCGGATGAATTCTTCCATCGCCAATTAATTTTTCTAATGCGATTCGAGTAATTTCTCGACGTACCGGATCAAAACCGGAAATAACCACCGCCTCCGGAGTATCATCCACGATAATTTCCACTCCGGTCATTTTTTCAAGAGTTTTGATATTTCTTCCTTCACGACCAATAATTCTTCCTTTCACTTCGTCCGATGGAATAGAAACAGTCGTTGTCACGACCTCGCTAGCGTGCGAACCGGCATATTTTTGAATAACGCTAGTCATTATATCCTTGGCTTTCTTTTCCAAATCTCGCATTCCATCTCTTTCAATTTTGGAAATTTTTTGAGCAATCAAATCTCGATTTTCATCCTCCGTTAATTGAAGCAAAATATTTTTCGCTTGCTCCTTGGAAAGTCCGGCTATTTTTTCCAATCTTTCCATTTCCTTTTTCCTGATTTCTTCCGTTTCCTGTTTTATTTTTCTAATTTCAGCCGCTCTTTGTTCCAAAATGTTTCTGCCTTTTTCCAATTCTTCCAACTTAATGTCCAATGTTTCTTCTCTTTTTTCAAGACGTTGTTCCAATCTCAAAATTTGATCTTCTCGAACTTTTTCTTTCTTTTTAGCTTCTTCGAGAATTTCAACTGCTTTGTTCTTCGCGTCAAGAACAGTTTCCTGCGACTTTTTTTCCGCCTCTTCCAATATTTTTTCCGCTTTTCCTTCCGCAGTGCTTAATTGTTTTTTTGCAATAGATTGCCTGACTAAATAGCCCAAGAAACCTCCGCCAGCCAAAGCTGCCAGTATCCCAAAAAGGAATAGTATACCATTCATATTTTTACTTTTTCACTTGATAAGCTACGCGCGTAAAACCAGAGCATTTTTTGCCCTAAAGAATAATAGTTTGTTCAAAACAAAAGATTTTTTGTATATTTCCATAGCTTTTGCGCTAATTCCGACGAACAGTACCTTATCGAGTCAAATATTCAACATATTACTTGCACACTAACCATCTTATACCCGTCTTTATCTTTTGTCAAAGCAAAAAAAATGCTATAATTACAAATGTAAACAGTTTAAAAATTACCTATGTATAAACCTCTTGCTCTTGTCATTCTGGATGGATGGGGAATAAGCACTAATCCTCACGGAAATGTTTTGAAAGAAACCACATTGCCCACTATCGAAAAACTCAACCGATTCTATCCGATGACCACCCTGCAGGCTTCCGGCATATCCGTCGGACTTTTTTGGGGAGAACCGGGCAACAGCGAAGTGGGACATATGTCTTTGGGAGCCGGAAGAATAATCTATCAAAATTTACCAAAAATAACTCTTTCTGTTCAAGACAAAAGTTTCTTTTCCAATCCGGTTTTTTCCGAAGTTATGGAAAACTCCAAAAAAAATAACTCATCGCTGCATCTAATGGGACTGGTTGGCGAAGGAAGCGTTCATTCCTATGCGGATCACTTGCAAGCTATTTTAATAATGGCAAAAGAAAAAGGAGTGTCCAATGTTTATATCCACGCATTCACCGATGGAAGAGACTCGGCGCCGACTTCCGCCGTTCAGTCAATCGGAAAATTGCAAAAAAGATTGCAAGAAATAGGCGTTGGGCAAATCGCCACTCTTTGCGGAAGAAACTGGGCAATGGACAGAAATAACAATTGGGACCGCATTGAAAAAGCTTATCGAGCGATGGTTGAAGGAATCGGAGAAAAAAATGATGATCCCCTGAATTATCTGCAAGAATCCTACAAAAAAGGAATCACCGATGAATATTTGGAACCTTGCGTCATCACAAAAAATGGACAGCCAACATCCATCATCAAAAATGGAGACTCGATTATTTTCTTTAACTTCCGCGAAGACAGAGCCAGACAAATAACCAAAGCTTTTGTTATTCCCGGATTTGATAAATTTAAAAAAGAACCGTTGGAAGTGGAATTTGCGACACTGACAGAGTATGAAAAAAATCTTCCGGTTAAAGTTGCTTTCCCGCCCGATGTTCCAACCGGCGGTTTGGGAAAAATATTAAGCGAAAATAAAATAAAACAACTGCGTATCGCAGAAACAGAAAAATACGCCCATGTTACCTATTTTTTCAACGAAGGAATGGAAGAACCTTGGCCAGGCGAAGACAGAATTCTTATTCCCTCTCCGTCAGTGGCTAAGTTTGACGAAAAACCGGAAATGAGCGCCAGAAAAATAACTGAAAAAGTTACTGATCTTTTGCAAGAGAAAAAATATGATTTTATTTTAATCAACTACGCCAATGCGGATATGGTAGGACACACCGGAAATGAAAAAGCGGCTGTTGAAGCAGTTAAGGCTGTCGACCATAATCTTTCTATTCTTGTTCCGGCTATTCTCAAAGCCGGCGGATGTCTATTCATAACTGCCGACCACGGCAACGTTGAAGAAATGAAAAATTTCAACACCGGAGAAATAAACACGGAACATTCGTCTAACCCTGTTCCGCTTTGGTTTGTCACTCCCGATAATCACAAAGAAAAAAGCGATGCTGAAATTGCAAAACAACAAGGAGAAATAGGAGGACTGCTTAGCGATATTGCCCCGACTATCTTGGAACTTTACGGGATAAAAATTCCCCCGACAATGGACGGAGAGAGTTTGCTCCCGATGCTAAAATAAATTTCATCCAATACACAAAAATCACCCCGATTTATTTTGGGGTGATTTTTTGATTTATTTTTCCAAAAAATATTATTTTGCAATCACTCTGTCCACTATTCCATATTTCATCGCCTCTTCCGAAGACATAAAATAATCTCTGTCGGTATCTTTTTCAATCTTGGCGATTTTTTGTCCGGTATGCTTGGCTAGAATTTTATTCAATTGATCTTTGGTTTTCAAAATATGTCTAGCGTGAATATCCACGTCCGACGCTTGTCCCTGCGCTCCGCCAAGAACTTGATGAATCATCACTTCTCCATTAGGAAGAATCATTCTCTTGCCTTTCGCTCCAGCCGCCAAAAGAAGCGCCGCTCCTGAAGCTGCTAAACCAACACAAATTGTTTGCACATCGGGACGCACATATTGCATTGTGTCATAAATAGCCAAAGCGCTGGAAACTACTCCGCCCGGAGAATTTATATACAACTTAATATCTTCTTTGGAATTTTGTTGTTCCAAAAAAAGCAGTTGAGCAATAATTGCATTGGCGACGCCATCATCAATAGCAGTTCCCAAAAATATAATCCTGTCTTTGAGAAGCCTTGAATAAATATCATAAGCCCGCTCGCCATAGCTGGTTTTTTCAATCACCGTAGGAATAAGATATTGATTATTCATAGAATTTAATTGCCTAAATTTACTTTCTTATATTTTTTCCAACATTTCAAACACTGCTTCATTCTGCAAAGTTCCCTTCACATAGTTATACAATCTAACCATATCAATATTTTTTTCCGCATCTTTGACATTTTTGTATTGAGCCAGCGTCTTGTTTATTTCCGCTTCAATTTTTTCGCTTGCCACTTCTATGCTTTCTTCTTTAGCCACTGCTTCCAACGCCATTGCGGCAATAATTCTTTTCTCCGCTTGCGGTCTCCATTCTTTTTCGATTTCATCTTTGGTTTTTTTGATCTGTTCCAAATATTTTTCAAAATTCATTCCCATTCCAGCTAGTTGCATTTCAAATTCACCAATCATCCTGTGCAATTCTTCGTGCACAAGAACTTCCGGCAATTCAACTTTGGCAGCTTCAACAAGTTTTTCAATATATCCGGCTTTTCTTTTTTCTGTCAGTTCGCGTTTCTTTTCTTCAGTGATTCCATCTCGAACACTTTTTCTGAGAGCTTCCAAATTCTCAAATTTTCCCAACGATTTAGCAAAATCATCGTCCACTTCGGGGGTTTGTCTTTCTTGAACTAATTTTAATTTTACCCAAAAAATTGCCGGGTTTGCCGCTAAACTTTTCTCATGATAATTTTCAGGGAAAGTTAGTTCGAATTCTTTTTCATCGCCCTCTTTCATTCCAATCACATTTTCCTCAAATCCAGGAATAAAAACTCCCTTACCAAGAATAAGCGGGTGATCTTTTCCAATTCCTCCGTCAATCGGAACAGAATCTTTTTTTACTTCAAAATCAATTATCACGCTGTCTCCATCTCTGGCTTCTCTGTTGACAGTCACTAATTTAACTCGATTTTGGGACAATTGTTTCAACTCTCTATCCACATCATCTTCTTTCACTTCAACTTTTTTATCCTGATATTCCTTGTTGATTTTTTTGATATCTTTTTTCCATTCGCTCATTTCAACTTCAGGCACAACAGCGGTAATAACTTTGTATTCAAAATCATTTCCTTCCGCAATTTTTAAAATTTCCGCTTTGGGTTGTCCAATCGCTTCTATTTTTTCTTTAGTTAAAATTTCTCCATATGTTCCACGAATAGCCAATTGACCGGCTTGTTCCAAGATTGTCGCTCCGCCAACTTTCTTCTCCACGACATCGCGAGGAGCTTTTCCTGGACGAAATCCGGCAATTTTTATTTCCTTGGAAACTTCTTCCACGGCTTGATTGATATATTTTTTCCATTCACTCCAAGCAACACTAACTTTTATTTCAACTTCTGAATTAGGAAGTTTTTTAATTTCATTTGTCATAAGCAATAAAAAAACTAAAAAATTATTATTTCTTTCCGTATTTACTATTATACAACTTCATTCCTTTTTTAACCGCCGCCAAAGCCTTATCTCTGTTTTGAAATCCTTTTATTTCCACCACTTTCCCTTCAATAGTTTTGTACGTTTCAAAAAAATGTTTAATTTCTTTGAGCGTGTAGGAATTTATGTCTTTCAAATCTTTCACATTGTCCCATCTTGGATCGCTGGCAGGAACAGTAATCAACTTGTCATCTCCTTCTCCTCCATCAATCATTTTCATAAGTCCCACCGGTCTGGCTTCAACCAAAATTCCCGTAGCCAATGGATAGGTGGTAAGCACCACCACATCAAGCGCATCGTTGTCATCCCACAATGTGCGAGGAATAAAACCATAATCAAAAGGATAGTCTTGGGATGTTTTCATAGCTCGATCAAGCTTGATTAAACCGGTTTCCTTGTCGATTTCATATTTATTTTTTGAGCCTTTCGGAATTTCAATAACCACATTGACAATTTCCGGATTTTTTTCGCCCACTGATATTTCGTGCCAAAGATTCATATTTTTTTATACTTAAAAATTATTTTTCGCCTTCTTCATTGTCCTCAGCTTCATTTGTTTCTTCTTCGTCAACTTCCGGTCTTACTGATTGACCTTCAATATCAATTTTCCAACCGGTTAATTTGGCCGCCAAACGCACGTTCTGTCCTTGTTTTCCGATAGCCAAAGAAAGTTGATCTTCCGGCACCTTCACAACTGCCTGTCTTTCTTTTTCATTAGTTTCCACCGCCAAAACTTTTGCCGGACTGATAGCAGCCGCAATAAATTTTTCCGGTTTTTCATTCCATTCAATGATATCTATTTTTTCTCCGCCCAATTCATCGATAATAGCTTGGACTCTGGTGCCTTTTTGTCCCACGCAAGAACCAATCGGATCAATTCCTTCTTCTTTCGAAGCTACCGCGATCTTGCTTCGGGCGCCTGCTTCTCTGGCGATTGATTTAATTTCCACTGTTCCGGCGAAAATTTCCGGCACTTCCAATTCAAAAAGTTTTTTGACCATTTCCGGACTGGTTCGACTAAGTGTCATTCCCGGTCCGTGTGGATCAGATTCAACTTTTGCCAAATAAACCTTGACTCTTTGTCCGATTCGATATGATTCGCCTCTCACTTGTTCCGAAGGAAACAAAACTCCCACGGATTTTCCCAATTCAATATACACATTTCTTCCTTCGATTCTTTGCACTGTTCCGCTCACCACTTCTCCTTCTTTCTCCTTGTATTCAGTAAACATCGATTCTCTTTCTGCTTCGCGAATTCTTTGAATAATAACTTGCTTGGCAGTTTGAGCGGCTACTCGTCCGTAATCATCTTTTGATTCAAGTTCTATCTCAATCACATCTCCAATCTTGGCGTCTTTTTTGATTTTTTTAGCATCCGCGAGAGTGATATCTCTTTCAGAATTAAATCTTGGAAGTTTTTCTTCTTCCTCGTCAGTTTCTTTTTCTGCTTCGATTTCTTTTTCTTCGTCTTCATCTGAAATAAATTCTCTCACTGTTTCATCAACCACGTCCTTCAACAAATAAAACTTTGTATCTCCAACAACCGAATTAAATTCGGCTTTTATTTTCTGACCTTTCTTGCCATAGTCTTTTTTATAAGCAGCTGCCAACGCGGCTTCCACAATTTCAATCACTTTTTCTCTGGCAATTCCTTTTTCATCGGCAATTTGCATTATCGCGCTTCCAAACTCTCCCAATCTTCCGCTTGGAGTTTGTGTTTCTTCTGCTTGCTTCTTTTTTCTCGCCATATTTTTATAATTTAATAAATTAGTGTGAATTCTATAAAAAAAGTTCGCCTAA
>DOKE01000004.1:49164-57461 GCA_003510895.1 Candidatus Moraniibacteriota bacterium | reverse complement strand
GTTAATATTCACCCTCTAATATTGACCTGGTGGCAAAAAGATGCTATAATAGGATTATGATGAATATTTCTAAAGAAGCCAACAATTTATTGAAAGCGATTCAGCTGTATGGACCAATACGGTCTTCTGAACTTGCGAAAAAGCTGGGAATTTCAATTAAAACAGTTTATAAACATTTGACCGTGTTGCTGGATGCGCAATTGATAACAAAAACTGGAGAAACCCCGATGGTCTATTATGCTATCAAAGTGGGACGTCCGGACGAATTGGAAAATATAGGACAGGAGGATTATCTCATTGAACAAAATTATATCTATGTTTCGCCCAGCGGAGAAATAATCAGGGGCGTTAACGGTTTTCAGGTATGGTGCCAAAAAAACAAATTTGATTTTGAAAAAGAAAAAAAGGCATTGATTAAAAAAATAGAAACCACGCAAAAACTAAAAAAAGATGGCGTGATTTCCGCGAAAAAAACTATTCTTTCCGGAAAAAAGAACTTGCATTTGGATAATATTTTTTTCAGCGATTTTTATAATCTCGACCATTTTGGTAAAACGAAACTTGGACAGTTAGTGTATTTGGGAAAATCTTCACAAAACAAAGGACTGATTCGCGAGACGGCGAAAATAATCAAGCCAGAAATTGCCGGACTAATCGCAAAATATGATATTAAATTTATCTGCTATATTCCACCAACCATTGATCGCAAGATTCAATTTCTGGAAACATTGAAAAAAGGTTTGCATATTAATTTACCAGAAATTACGGCAGTCAAAATTGCAAGCGTGACTAAAGTGCCGCAAAAGACCTTGCGCAAACTTGAAGATCGAATAATAAACGCGCAAACAACTATTGCTGTAAATCCAAACCAGGTGGTTGATGGCAATGTGCTGATAATCGACGATGCCACCGGCTCAGGCGCGACCCTAAATGAAACAGCCAGCAAAATTCGCAACATTGCCAAAGGAAATATTAAAATTATAGGCTATTCAGCAGTCGGCAGTTTCAAGGGATTTGATGTTATTAGTGAGGTTTAATTTGAAACATTTTTCAAACACAAATACTTTTTCTATGACGACAATAAATAATTCAGCATTGCATTCAGCTTGCTGTTTATATTTTGTGTTGCCTTGTTCAGAAAAACTTTTGCGTAGTGAGGGGGAATGGGATGATCTTTTGTGAAACGATAGGTTTTGTTTTCAACTCTTATTTCATTTTCATTCACAGCCAATCTCTTGTCGCTTTCTTTTTTTAATATTTCCCCTTTTAGATTATCTTTTTCAATTTTTTCAAATAAGTTCTCTTTTTCTTCTTGGGACAATTTTCCAATATCGTTTACTATTTCTTGTTTTTTGATAACAACTATCGGTTTTTCAACAATTTTTTCAGCTGTTTCCTCCGCTGAATTTTTTTGATCGTCTTTTTCTGATTCTTGTTCGAGAACAATCCACTTCCATCCGCCTTTTTTCTTTTTCACATAAAATTCCCCTTCTTTTATTCCTTCCTTGTTTTTATATTTCATTTCATATGCGACTTTTCCGTCCGGATATCGCAATTCGATTTTGGTTTTTTTGTTATTAAGCGTGAAAGCGGAAAATTTGCGAGTCAATTCTTTTTCTTTTCCCGGTTTTATTTCAAAATCCAAATTAATCGGATGATTGTATAATTTTTCCCAACCGGTTGCTATGCTCCAGCCCAACAGATTAATTTCTTCTTTGGAATTATTTTTTATGGTTATGGTTTCCAATTTACTATCAACGCCTTTGGGATTTGGATTGACCGCCGTTATTTTAACAGCAGGATATGAATAATTTTCAAACACATTCTCCTTTCCCGGGGAAGAAACGCCCCAACGCCATTTTTTCCCGTCAAAACAATACGCCGCATCTTCTTTTCCTTCCGAATATTCAACTGCGTCAATTTCTTCATCGCTGGGGCTGAGCAGAATTATTTTGTCACTATTGGTCAAAGAAAATTTTGCCCGGCTTCTGTCGATTTTCAAATATTCTCCCGCCAAAATAATCAGATCTTCTTTTATTTCAATAATTTTCCATTTGTCATTCTCGCTTTCCCCTATTCTGTCTTTTATTTTCCACCCTTTCAAATTAATTTCCTCGCTTCCAAAATTATATAATTCAACATATTCCCCTTCCGCGTCGCTCCCTTTGGGGCTGGGTAAAATTTCATTTATTCTCAAGTTTTTGGAAATATTTTCCGCCGGAATTTCTTCTGGCGATTCTTCATCAACCGGATTTTCATTGTTTTCATTTTCATCAACAGCGTCATCTTGATCATTTTCTATCGCAAAATTTTCTGTTCCGGGAGAAGAACTTTGCAAAATATAAAAATCTTCCGAATTATTATCCGTGTCAGCGCCATTAATTCTTCCGATGCTTTGTCCTTCGCCAGGATTAATCGCAGGACTGCCTTCAAAATTTTTCGCCTCCCCATATCCGACCAGGTCCACCAGCTGTTCACTTTCGTCAAAAAGAGCCACGGTATTGCTGGAAGCAATTGAATATGAAGCTCCGGAATAACTTGCGTCAGCGGAAATTGAATTCTTGTATTGCGGATGCGCTATGGTGAAATATCCTTTCGGACCGATAACGCCGCCAAATTTTTTAGAGCTCAACAAATTGGAAAATTCATTTCCATTTTCCGTTTTTTTCACAAGCTTATAGCCATCCAAAATAACTTCCGCATCAGAATCATTAAACAATTCCACAAATTCATTTTTTGACGAATCGCTATCGCCAATCATTATTTCATTTATTCTGACTTTCGCGAAAATATTTTCTCCAAAACAAAAAGATGCTGCCAAAACAAAAGCCAGCAGCGCCTTTTGAAAAAAGGAAAAGCTATTTTTATTTTTATTTTTATTTTTATTTTTCACCCGAACTTGAAAACTATTTGAAAAAGATTACAATCCTTTCGAATTCAATTTGTCGCTCAACATTTCTCCCAAATTATCGGTGTTGTTTTTCTCATTTTCCTTTTGCGCGTTAGCTATCATATTTTTTATTTCATAGGGGTTGCTGACTTTTCGAAAAACAATATTTTCCAATTCTCCGGCAGTTTGCACGCGCACATCGCCGTAGCCAATAATCGTTTGCAAGAATCCGGTTACTTCCACTGAAATATCCTGGATCTTGGAATATTTAGCTTCGCTCATTTTTCGCATAAACAGACCTTTTTGCTCGATGTTAATTATTCTTTCATTAGTAACAATCCAAACATCAAAGTAGTAGTCGATCCAAATCAAAAAAGAATATATCCAAATTGCCAAAATAAAAGTATCTTCAATAAAAAGAAGCAAGGCGCTATATTGCGGATCTTGAAATTGAGAAAACAACAACGGATACATATACACCGCTGCGAAAAAAATCACAGCGACAAAAAAAATCAAAAAATACTGGCTGGCTATGTCAAACCAATTTCTATGTATTATTTTGAGAATTATTTCATTTTCCCCCACTCCGTTAAATTTATTTTTTTCCGCGTTATTCATTATTTTTATTTTCTAGATGATAGATGAAAGCATTTCTTCCAAAGGAAGCTTCAAAAACAAAATTATATTGGAAAAAATGAGCAAACCAGTGAAGGCGACGAAAATTAACAGCATAAAAAAGGAACTTTCTTTGTTATAGGAATATTTCACAATATGAAAAACAATAAAGACGCTGAGCAAAATAAAAACTGACAGCGCCAAGAAATATAAAACTTGAAAAAATTCCACCATAGTTTTTTGTTTTTATTATAACAGATTTTTTTGTTTTTCCATTGGGAACTCGCAACCCATATGAAGATAACCGCTTTCCGTAACAACTCTTCCCCTTGGAGTTCTGGCCAGAAATCCCAACTGAATCAAATAGGGCTCGTATACATCCTCAATAGTTTCCACTTCTTCCGAAGTTGCCGCCGCAATAGTTTGCACGCCCACCGGGCCGCCGGAAAATTTTTTGATAATTGTTTCCAAAATATTTCTGTCAGTCGGTTCCAAGCCTTCCTGATCAATATCCAAGGTTGAAAGCGCTTCCAGCGCGATTTCTTTTTCTATATTCCCTTTTCCGTGAACCTGCGCGTAATCCCTGACTCTTTTCAAAATCCTGTTAGCTACCCGCGGAGTTTGCCGAGAGCAACGAGCAATTTCTTGACATCCTTCTTTGTCAATTTCCACT
Organism: Candidatus Moraniibacteriota bacterium; assembly: GCA_003510895.1. Taxonomy (GTDB): domain Bacteria; phylum Patescibacteriota; class Minisyncoccia; order Moranbacterales; family GWC2-37-73; genus UBA9338. The sequence goes on along the minus strand of DOKE01000004.1, from coordinate 53,283 downwards.
CCCAAAATCTTGCTGCTTCTTCCCACGATTCTTTCTATTTCTTCTTGATTATAGAATTCCAATCTGTGCACCGCGCCAAATCTGTTTCGCAAAGGATTGGAAATAGAACCCAATCTGGTAGTCGCGCCTATCAATGTAAATTTGGGAAGATCAAGCTGAATAGTTCTGGCTGATGGACCTTTGCCAATAATCACATCCAATTTATAGTCTTCCATCGCCGGATACAAAACTTCTTCCACTATTTTATTCAATCTATGAATTTCATCAATAAAAAGAATGTCTCCGTCAGAAAGATTGGTCAGGATCGAACCGAGATCACCCACTCTTTCTATGGCCGGTCCGGAAGTGATTCTAATATTAACATTGGTTTCTTTGGCAATAATATTAGCCAGAGTTGTTTTTCCCAATCCCGCCGGTCCATACAAAAGAACGTGCTCAATTACATCTCCGCGTTTTTTTGCCGCATCGATAAATATACGCAAATTTTTTTTAACTTTTTCTTGTCCGACATACTCTTCAAATCTTTGCGGTCGAAGCGTGTTATCTAAAAAAATATCTTCTTGTTTTTCTTCGGAATTTGTAATCATATAAATAAAAAATGAAAAGCTTTTTATGCTTAAGCGTATTACATTTTGAAGCCCAAAATTCGGCTAATTCTTTGTTTAGGTTAATGCCATAATAGCATAACTTGACAAAAAAATAAAGTTATGTTAGTCTGGATAGTCATAGGGGTTGGCGCAAGTTTTTTCAAATTTTAAAGTCAGGTTTTCACTAACCTGTAGACAACTTGGGGGCTTCTATCTTTTGTCCTCAAATTGGCAACTTTTTTGTCCAGACATGGGTATTGTGGTTTCGGCTGCGGTATTCCTCGACACTGTTGCTTCCCCGAAAATCTAATTTTTGGGATCTGTCTACAGATTAGTGAAAATTTTCTTGTTTATAAAAATAAAACTCTCCGCTTGGGAGAGTTTTTTGTATTTTCTAAAAACTGCAAACTAAACTTTTATTCCACCACCCTCTTCACTTCTTCAAATGTCGTTTCGCCTTCCAAAACTTTCAACATTCCATCTTGCGCCATTGTGATCATTCCATTTTTTACCGCCTTGTCTTCAATTTCGGAAGAAAGCGCTCCGCGAGAAATTAATTCCTCAATATCTCGATCGATAACCAGGACTTCACTGATAGTGGTGCGTCCTTTGTATCCAATATTATTGCATTTTTCACAACCTTTCGGCTTGAAAATAAATTCCACCTGCGGAATTTCAACTCCGGATTTTTCAGAAATAGTTGCAATCACTTTTTGAATTTCATTTTTTTCTTGTTCACTTGGAGCAATCTTCTCTTTGCAACCGCAAAGTTTTCTCACAAGACGCTGAGCCATAAAAGCATTGGCAGAAGCCGCCAAATCATCTCCGCGCACACCCATATTCAAAAGTCGGTGCACACTGCCAGCTGCGTTGTTGGTATGCAAGGTAGAAAGAATTTCGTGCCCGGTGAGCGCCGCTTGCACAGCGATTTGCGCTGTTTCTTCATCGCGAATTTCTCCAATCATCATTATGTCGGGATTTTGACGAAGCAAGGAACGCAGCGCGGTGGAAAATCCATAACCTTCTTTTTCGTTAACTTGCGTTTGCAAAATTCCTTCCACTTGATATTCAATCGGGTCTTCAACTGTGATTATTTTTACTTCCGGTTTGTTGAGAGTTGCCAAAACGCTATACAAAGTGGTTGTTTTTCCGCTTCCGGTCGGACCGGTGTTAAGAAATATTCCGTTCGGTTTTTTGGACGCTTCCAAAATTCTTTCCAAATTTTGTTTCCGAATTCCCAAGGTTTCCAAATTCAAAGCTACTGCTGATTTGTTAAGAAGCCTCATTACCACTGTTTCTCCATAGCCTCCCAAAATTATGGAAACGCGCACATCAACTTTTGTTTCAGTTATTTTTTCAAAAGGCTCTTCCAAAGAAATAGCGAAGCGACTATCTTTCACTCCCTCCCTGACATCCGATTTCAATCCGCTCAAAAATTTTATCTCTCCCAAAAATCCGGGATATTCATTCAATGGAATAGTGGCGATTGTTTGTAAAATTCCATCAATGCGATAACGAATTTTCACATCATCCTGTTCCGGTTCAACGTGAATATCACCTACCCCCAAAAGAAGACTGCTGGCAAAAATATATTTCGCCACATTTTTTTGATTGGATTGTCGAATAAGCTGCGCCAATTTTTCAACCGAAGAAATATTTTCAGAAACTGTTTGCATTTCTTCTTTGCTGATTGCAATTGATCGAGAAAGCGATTGATCCATCAGTTTTTCATATATTTCTTCCAAAAATTCACTTTGCCCCGTCGCTCTCCAAACTTCTTCCATCGAAGTGATTCCTTCCACCGCCTTCAGAATTCCATCTTGCGCCATTGTAATCATCCCATCTTCAATTGCCGCTTGAGCAAGTTCTTTTTCTCCCGCCATTTCCAAAATAAGTTTTTCCATCGTTTCATTGATAGTCAGCACTTCAAAGATTCCCACTCTGCCCTTGTATCCAAGATTATGACACTTGGAACAACCTTTCGGCCTGTATAAATATTCAACTTCTTTTGGTATTTCAACTTTAGCTTTTGGAGAAATGATTGACAAAATCTTTTTTATGGAAGCTATTGTTTCTTTGGCCGGTTCGTATTTTTCTTTGCAATCGCAAAGTCTGCGCACCAAACGCTGAGCAATAAAAGCATTGATAGATGGACCGATTAAATTAGGCTTGACTCCCAATTCAATCAATCTCGGGACGGATGCCGGAGCATTGTTGGTGTGCAAAGTCGACAAAACTAAATGGCCGGTCAATGCGGCATTAACTGCGATATCAGAAGTTTCTTCATCGCGAATTTCACCCACCAAAATAATATCCGGATCTTGACGCACAATCGCTCTCAAACCTTCAGAAAAAGTGTAGCCTCTCTCTTTAGAAACTTGCGTTTGAGAAATTCCCGCCACTTCATATTCCACCGGATCTTCAATAGTGATAATTTTTACTTCCGAAGTGTTAAGTTTGTTGATAATCGCATAGAGAGTAGTTGTTTTTCCGCTTCCGGTCGGACCGGTGGTCAAAACCATTCCGTGCGGCTGAGACATTTCTTTTTGCAGTTTTTCATAGGCTAATCCCCTGATTCCCAAATCTTCCACTGAAAGCAAAATATCTGATTGATTAAGCAAGCGCATAACAATGGATTCCCCATTGCTTCCGGGAATAATATTAACTCTGACGTTATAGCCTCCTTTTTCCAAATCAATGGCAAAATGTCCGTCTTGAGCAATGTCGCGCATATTTATTTTCATCTTTCCCATCATCTTAATTCTGGAAAGTATGAATTTATATATATCCATCGGCAAATCACCTATTTCTTGAAGAACGCCGTCGATGCGATAACGAAGTCTTACTGATTCTTTTTGCGGTTCAAAATGAATATCACTGCCTTTCATCTTGATCGCTCCCGCCATAATGATAGACACGATTTGCGTGGTGGGAATTTCTCGAATTCTTTTTTTGAGCTCAATCAATCCGCCAAATTCATTTTCAAATTTTTCCAAATCCTCGCCGGAAAGAGAAATTTTCATCGATTCCAGATTTTCCAAAAAAGGAGCTTCCGATTGTTTTTTCAGAACCTTATTGAAAGAAGAATTTGATATGACATACAGATGAATATTCCAATTGTTTTCTTTTTTTATTTTTTCTATAAAAGCCAAAGTATCTTGATTTTTCGGATCAACAATACCCACTCTGACTTCAGTTCCTGTTTTCTGAAATAAAACAATTCCGTGCTTTCGAGAATCTTCCTCGCTCAAATTTCGCACATCTTCAACGCTGATGGGAAAAATATTCAAATCGACATAGGAAAGTTTGTGTTCTTCAGCCACAATTTCCGCGATTTGTTCCTCCGATTTGTTGCGAAGTTTTTTCAGTACTTTTCCAACTTCCTCATCATCTTGTTGGATATTGGAAGCTGTTTTATTTTGAGAAATTCTCACCATTGATTTTTATTTTCAAAAAATTTTATTTTTATATTTTTCTATTTACAATTGTACCTTATTTGACTTTTCTTAGCAAAAACAAAAACAGCGTCCCG
>DOKE01000004.1:45134-49063 GCA_003510895.1 Candidatus Moraniibacteriota bacterium | reverse complement strand
CTGATGTTTTTAATAAAACGTAAACAAGTTTTGTTATTGCGGAACGGTCAAGACAGTAACCTGACACACGTCTTCATTGGTCAATGTTGAATCCACATAAACCGTGACTGATTTACCTTGGGCAAACGCAGTCAACAGAATTGCCAAAACATGGTTATTGGCTGTCGTACTTTGAAGATCAGCCGCTGTAGTGCGGCAAGTTCCAAAGTTAGTAACAGCGCTGAAATAGATTCTGGTATAGCCTATTGAATTTCCTTCGACCGGTCTGGATGCGATAACAGGAAGAAGATTGGTGACACTTACTGTAGCTGAATATTCCGTTGCCTCTGCCATTGAAAGTTTAAGTGAAAATAAAGCTACAAGAATTAAAATGCAAGCAATCTTTTTCATACATCTCTCCTTTTTTTCTTTTTTTTGATTTAATTTCCATTAAGGACAAGGTTGATAACTGCCGGAAGCCAGGATAAATCATCAGAAGCAGGAACGGTTACCACATTGACTGTGAAAACTGCCTCGGTAGAACAGTTATTCGATTCGTGTTCCTCGGCATACTCTCCGCTTCCATTATTCTGATTAACTATCCTGTCCACGCAAACGACAATGTTATATACTTTTCCATCTTCGATATGACTTTCTTCCCAAAGCCTGAGATATTCTGTTTCTGAATGGTTTTCTCCTGGATCAAGCTCGCTTCCCAAAGTTGTTTCCGTTCCAATTTTTATCCAATTATCGGAAGAATCTACTTTGTAGCCATCTGAAAGATAAATACGGGTTTCAATTGTATCGTCTCCAGGTATATCTTCACTCCCTATATTCTTGAGAATCATCCTGATTTTAATTTCATCAGATCGGTTGAAAAGATATTTTTCCGTCCCATTGAGATTTTCGAACCAAACTTTGTCGACGATAAAGTCGGGTTTGCCTGGATCTGCTGTATCAGTGGCTGGCGTACTTGTTCCAGCTCCTCCACCCATTCCTCCCACAGCGCCGGCTAGTGTGCTTATATACACTGGGCTATAGTAACTGAAACAATTTGTGCAACGGTGATGATTCCAGACTCGGTTCACAATCCATCCCCATTCTTGCTCTGTTTGCTCGGTGCAAAGATTGCTTTGCTCATAGCAATCCAGATAATGCAGACTGGACACACCTTCTTCGTAGGCGAGGATGTGGATGAAACCATCAGGATAATCACTGTTTCCAATGTTTAAAGTCGTTTCATTTTGACTTCGAGAAGAAAGTTGACACAGTGGATTATAATTGTACTCTGAAATTTTAACTCCTGTTGCATTTCCATTTGAATCATAGAGTACTTTTTCTACCCAAGCCACGTGCCCCCATGTCCCATCATTCCAGTAGGCGACATCTCCAGGCAATGGATAATCATCAACTGCAATACCTACGCTACGAGCGGCATCATCCCAATTTTTCCCATCATGCCAGCCGACACCTCCATAACCATTATCAAAACTAGTGCCATAAACTGCGTTCAACATGTAAGCCGCATACGAGGTGCAATTGGCCTTACGAAATCCATAAGGATCAATTGGTCCTTCCAACCAACACTGAGAATCACTGTAAGGATACCCGTGATTTTCATAGGCAAAAACACCTCCGCCATAAAAGACACTCAACATTCCCAAAAATAATTTCAACCATTTCATTCTCAACCTCCTTTGCATTGCTTGATTTAAATACCGCCTTAGTCAGTAGATTTACTCCTTTTTGATCACCTCCTTTTCATTGATATTTAATTTTTAATGAACTACATCGTTATCAAAACTAATCAAAAAACTTTATTGAATGAACCATTGTTTTAAAATCAGACAAATAGCTGGAATAAATACCCTTCTCATAAATTTCAGTAAAATGAATCACCACAATAGTTTTCTTGTTGGAAATAAAGTATTCATGATACTTGAATGTTTGGGTATTATCTGAACTTATCACGTGCCACGCATGAATATCATTATTCATCAAATTATCTCCGATTATTTCCATCTCAACTTCTTTACCCACCAGAGGATTAATTTGGTTTCTAATCCATTCCAGGTAGCCAGTTTTGAGTTCTCTTCTATTTATTTGCATTACAATACTTAGATTATCATTAATAACAATAGAAATCCATTCGCCACCAAATGCATTTGTGCCACTATCTTTAAATTCCCAATCTCTTGGATGCTTGATTTCGAATCCATATTTCTCATCTCGATATATTTTCCAATCGCTTATATCTACCACTACTTTTTCTTCCTGTTGCTGCACTTGTTCTTGATTTTCAACTTGCTTTTGTTGCTGGTCAATTTCAACTTTTTGATTATTCTCCCACTTCCAAAAGCCTCCTGCCATAGCCAACAAAAATAAACTAACAATTAAAGTTATAACATTTCTCTTGTTCATAAGAATTTAAAAAAAATTAATTTTATATCTAACTTTATTGAGGATATAATAAAACCAGATGAAAATCAACTTTTAAAGCTTGGCGCTTCCAGTAAAACGGTTTTTTTATTTTAACTTGTCAAACTATACTATAGCGGCTTCGTTTATTTTTCGCGCGATTTCTTCGCCTATTAATTGCAAGTCATCTCCTTGCTGATAGAATTCCAAGTTTTCATTTTTCAATTCCGCTGAAAAAAGCTGCGCCATTTTTTTGCAGACTTCCAAGTCGAAACATTTGACAACAACCTTGGCAACTCCCGGATTTTCGTTGAAAACCACCATAAATATTTTTCCGGTTGAATAATTTTCTCGTATTTTTTCCAAAATCAAAGAAACATCCGACGGATTACTGCGACTTTGGATAAAATCTTCCAAAAGAATCGGCGCCCAAACCAAATTTATATTTTCTTCCCAACGGAGCTTAGCCATCACTCTTCCCCAAAATTTAAGCAACGTCAAAGGTTGAGTTTTATAGAGATAGCGAATTATTTTCTGCTGATCCGCTCCGGCCGCCATCAAAAATGAAGATAGCTGCAAAGATTTCGGCGTGGTGTTCTTGCTTTGAAAACTGTTGGTCGCGTCAATGATTCCGGTCAAAAGACATTCGGAAATATTTTCATCAAATAAATCTCCTCCGACTTTTTGAAAAATATCCGTCAAAATTTCCGCTGTCGAAGAAGCGTTGAAATCCAATAAATTTATTTGCGCGTATCGGTCATTGGAGCTGTGATGATCAATGTTAACCACCGGAACTTCATAAAAAATATCCGGATTCTCTTCGAATATTTTTCCCAGTGATTCACGATCAGGACTGTCCAACATTATTAACAAATCATATTTAAATTTAGCCGGAATGAAAGAAAAATCCCGCGGATCAATCGAACCTTTTTCCGGAGTGATATAAATTCGCAATTCATTATCCAATCTTTCCGTTTTGATATCGGTAATATTGTTAAAAGTAGTGTTGAATGCCAAAACAAAATCTTTGGCGCCAAAAACATTATGTTCAATATTTTTCGGACGTTGTAAAAAACCATATCTCTCCGCATTTTCCTGTCCGGAAAAAGCCACCATCGTTTTTATGTTTTTCTTATTCAGAAAAAAATATAGCGCCCACGCCGATCCAACCGCGTCTCCCCCGGGATTTTCCGGCAAAAGAACTAACGCGCTTTGCGATTCAGCCAAAAGTTTTTCAAATTGTTGCAATTGATCAAGACTCATACTGTAAAAAATAAATTCTGAATTATAAATTTCGGATTTTTTCAAAACATCAATAGGTCATTTAAATTAACAAGTAATAACCCGACTGTCAATAATTACTTGACAAAAAGGCATTTTAGGAGTATAATAGATAGTCAGGATAAGTTATTTTAAAAAAACAATTTATGGCTCCAAAGAGCCAAGGGAGGAGGAAATGAAAAAGATAATGGTTTTAGCCGCAATAGCGATTCTGATTGTAATGATGGCGATTCTGAAGATGGCAACGTTTG
>DOKE01000004.1:43655-45057 GCA_003510895.1 Candidatus Moraniibacteriota bacterium | reverse complement strand
GCTGAGGCAAACGACTACACTCACGAGGCTTACATAAGCCCCGATGGGAACGAAGAAAGCTATCACGGCAAGGAAACTCGTCAAAATATCGGCGAAAGTATTGGCCGAATGATTGGCCAATTTGCTGATATTCCCAAAGGTATCGCCAAGGGCTTTCAGGAAGTAAAAGATGGAAATGATGGGGCCGAGTATGATTATTACCGCGAGGGCGGAATTTCTCAAGCTAAATACCGAAATTACTCGGATGATCCGCAAGGCGCACTGCCTTCCAGCGGATCACCGGGCTACCCACCAGTCAATTTTGGCAGAGATTGCACTTCTGCCATCATTGTTCCGGGAAGCAACATCGTGTTGCCTGTTCCAGGAACGACAAGGAGTGGCAGAGCATTCTATGCTCCCAACTCCGGCAACCTCCAGGCCAACATCGGCTCCAGAGGCTGGAACGTCAGATTGGGAAATTGAATTTTCGTTTCCCTTTCTGCCGAGCGGCTGAATGCAATATCACAATTGCGTTCAGCCGTTTTTTTTATCTCTTGCGTAAAAAACAAAAATAACGCTACACTTACATTATGAAAACTTTTCAAACTATCAATTCGCAGCAAACTAAAAATATCGGCAAACTGTTGACAAAAGAACTTTCCGGAGGCGAGGTTATTTGTCTTTCCGGAGATTTAGGCGCCGGCAAAACCACCTTCACCCAAGGACTCTTGGAAGGATTGGGATTGGAAGGACCCTACACCAGCCCGACATTCGCGATTCTAAAAGAATACAAAATACAAAATAGCGAAAAAGAATTATTTAATAATCAATGTTCAACAATCAATAAAATTTATCACATCGACGCGTATCGTATTGAAGAAAAAGATTTGTTAGAATTGGGTTGGCAAGATTTTGCCGAAAAAGAAAATTGTATTGTGATTATCGAATGGGCAGAAAGAGTGAAAAATATAATTCCCGAAAACGCGCTCTGGATAAATTTCGAATGGATCAATGAAAACACAAGAAAAATCGAGCTTTCGCAAAAATAAATATTTAAAAAATAATTAGCATTAAAAATTAAAAAGCTTATGAAAAACTTGATAATCTCATTGATTATTATCGCTCTGATGTTTTATTTGTTTTTTGTTTTTGAAAAAGACAAATCTGTTAGCACTAAAAATATTAATAACAATAAACAAACAACCACTATGTCAACAACCGAACCAAAAAAAGAAACTTCCCTTCCCTACGCTGAAAAATATTCCGAGGCTGTCATAAAAACTTCCGCGGGAAATATTAAAATCAAATTTTATGTCAAAGACGCGCCCAAGACTGTCAATAATTTCTTGAAACTGGCTGATGAAAAATTTTATGACGGCACAGCTTTTCATCGTGTCATCAAAGATTTTATGATTCAAGGCGG
>DOKE01000004.1:43200-43589 GCA_003510895.1 Candidatus Moraniibacteriota bacterium | reverse complement strand
TTTATGATTCAAGGCGGCGATCCGCTTTCCAAAGCTGAAGATTGGAAAAACGTAGCTGTGGGCACCGGCGATCCGGGATACAAATTTGCTGATGAGTTTAATTCTCACAAACTGGTCAAAGGCTCTCTGGCGATGGCTAATTCCGGACCAAACACCAATGGATCGCAGTTTTTTATTGTCACAGCTGAAAACACACCCTGGCTCGACGGAAAACACACCAATTTCGGAGAAATAACCGATGGAATGGATGTGGTGGAAAAAATCGAAAGCTCCAAAACCAATTCAATGGATCAGCCGTTGGAAAAAATTCAAATCAACTCAATTCAATTAATCGAAAAATAGACTTATTAACAAATTCAACACAAGTTATCCACAAGCCACCTTTTTCC
>DOKE01000004.1:6032-43130 GCA_003510895.1 Candidatus Moraniibacteriota bacterium | reverse complement strand
TTTCCAAAAGGTGGCTTTTTTAAGCCATTAAAACATTATTTTTGCTAAAATTTTAAGCAAAAACTCGCGTAATACTCAATAAGATGATATATTATTTACATAAGCGAGTCTGTTATTTTTCAGAAGACAGTTCATTAATAAAAACAAAAAATAAAAATCTTTTTAGCCATATACGGCAAAGGAAGGTATGTTATGACACAGATATGTTGTGTGTGCAGGAAAAATAAGGATTGTCCGGACAGAAACAATTGCATCGGTTGTGAAAAAAAAGTAACAAAAGGAGAATGTCCAAAGGGACAAGAAGCAGTCAGTCATGGATATTGTCCGGCCTGTTTTAATGTCGCTATGGACAATTTAGCAACCTACGCTGCCAACCGAAAATAAGATTTTTTATTTTATGCATTTCCCTTCTTAATCTTAAGAGGGGCTTTCAAACAACAGCCAGTTCTCAATGAGGATTGGCTGTTTAATTTTTACCAATTGCAATGTTTCTCCGGCGAAAGTATACTAAATAAAGAGAATATTAATCCTTTAGAAAAAATAAATGTCCGGAAAAAAGAAACTGATTTTAATTGACGGGAATGCCATTATTCATCGAGCCTACCATGCTCTTCCTCCGTTAATGACCAAAAAAGGTGAATTGGTCAATGCTGTTTATGGTTTTTCCTCCACGCTTCTTTCTGTCATTGACGAATTCAAGCCGGACTATGTCATCGCTTCTTTTGATTTGGCTGCTCCAACCTTCCGCCACAAAGAATATAAGGAATACAAAGCTACTCGCGCCAAAGCTCCCGACGAACTCTACGCGCAAATTCCCCTGATTAAAAAAGTGGTTCGCGCTTTTAATATTCCCATTTACGAAAAAGAGGGTTTCGAAGCTGATGATATTATTGGAACGATCGCCAAACAATCAGAAGCTTCCGACGAAGAAATTGAAAACATCATTGTTACCGGCGATATGGATACGCTTCAGTTGGTAAATGACAAAACTAAGGTTTATACTATGCGCCGCGGACTAAGCGATTCAATTTTATACGACGAAGAAGGAGTGAAAAAAAGATATGGAATTTCACCTGAACAACTTCGTGATTTCAAGGGACTGCGCGGCGATCCTTCCGATAATATTCCCGGGGTCAAAGGTATTGGAGAAAAAACAGCCACCACACTTCTTCAGTCCTACAAAACATTGGAAGGAGTTTATGAAAACATCGACGCCATCAAAGGAGCCGTCAAGGAAAAATTGGAAAAAGATAAAACCCAAGCTATTTTAAGCAAAAAATTGGCTACTATTGAAATTAACGCGCCGGTGAAACTCAATCTTTCCGAGGCTGTCTTGCGTGAATACGACAAGAATGAAATAGTTGATCTTTTCAAGGAACTTAACTTCTTTTCTTTGATTAAGCGCCTTCCTAAAAAAATCGGGGAGGAAGACAACGAAATTTCAAAAGGAGTGGCCGATTTTAAATACGCAAAAGTCGAAGAAAAAAACGTTGAAAAAATATTGCAAGAAATTTCTTTGCAAAAAGAATTTTCTTTTTCCATTGAAACGCGCGAAGAAAAAATTGTCGGCATATCCTTTTCTCACAAAACCGGACGCGCTTTCTATTTTCCCTGTTCTGAAAATTTATTATCATTAGTCAAACCAATTTTTGAAAATAAAAATATTTTTAAAATCGGATATGATTTGAAAAATTCCTATAAAATATTGGCACAAAATAATATTCATTTGAATTTGGGCGAACTTTTTGACAAAGGCTGGGATGTGATGCTGGCCGCCTACGTTTTAGAGCCGGGAAGAAAAATCGAGTTGGAAAAATTAATTCTAACCGAATTAGGAGAAGAAATTGAACTGCAAAAAAAATCCAAAGGACAATTGTCTATGTTGGGCGGAGGAGAAAATGAAGTTGATCTGATCAAAACAGCTTGTCAAAAAGCCGATTATTGCTTGAAATTAAAAAGTATTTTGGAAGAAAAAATAAAAGAAATCAGCCAGGAGCAAGAAAAAAACAATGGCAACACCAACAGTATTGCTTCTGTTTTTTCAAAAATAGAAATGCCATTAATTGAAACGCTGGCAAAAATGGAACTTTTTGGAATAAAACTAAACCCCATAATTTTTAAGGGAATTGCGGAAAAAATTTCTGTTAAATTAAAAAATTTGGAAAAATCCATTTATGAATTAGCCGGAACGCAATTTAATATCAACTCACCCGGACAACTTTCTGATATTCTTTTTTCTGTTTTAAAGTTGCCAACAAACCTAATCAAAAAAACCAAAACAAAATATTCCACCGCTTCATCGGAATTGGAAAAACTTCGCGACCAGCACAAAATTATTGAAAAAATCGAAGAATATCGCGAACTTTTCAAATTAAAAACCACTTACTTGGACACTATTCCTCTATTGACTGATGAAAATTCTAGGATTCATACCACATTTAATCAAGCTATTACTGCTACCGGAAGACTTTCTTCCACTGAACCGAATTTGCAAAACATTCCTATTAAAACCGATTTAGGGAAAATGTTGCGCACCGCTTTTGAAGCAGAGGAGGATTTTGTTTTGGTAAGCGCCGACTATTCGCAAATTGATTTGCGCGCCATCGCCCACGTCAGCGAAGATAAAAAATTGATTGAAGCTTTTCACCGAGGAGAAGACATTCACAAAATCACCGCTTCCGAAGTGAACAAAGTTTCTCTTTCACAAGTCAGCGACAAGATGCGCAGCGCCGCCAAAGCTTTGAATTTTGGAGTGATTTATGGAATTGGCGCTTATGGATTTTCTCAATCGGCTGGAATATCCCGAGAAGAAGCCCAGCAATTCATCAACACTTATATGGAAAAGTTTTCCGGTGTCGCCGCTTATATGCAAGCTACTCGCAAACTCGTGAAAGAAAACGGCTATGTGGAAACTATTTTGGGACGCAGACGTTATTTGCCAGAAATAAATTCGCCCAACTTTCAAGCGCAATCCGGAGCGGAAAGAATGGCAATTAATATGCCCATCCAAGGATTAGCCGCTGACATCGTCAAACTGGCGATGATTAAACTTGAACCGCTGGCTGAAAAATATTCCGGAAAAGCTCGCGCAATCTTGCAAATTCACGATGAAATAATTTTTGAAGTTCGAGAAGAAATTGCTCAAGAATTTTCCCAGCAAGCCAAAAAAATTATGGAAAACGTCCTCACCCTCAAAGTTCCTTTGGTGGTGGATGTGAAAATTGGAGAGAACTGGGGGGAGCTTTAGAACGAACAAAGCGCAAAATATGAAATTGAGTCTCAACAAAACAATTGAATATATTTTTTATCTTTTGATTTTTCTTTTGCCGTGGCAAACTATTTTTATTTTGCGCGAACCTTTTATAGGTAGGAATAAATGGGAATATGGAATGATTGGTTTATATGGAATCGATGCGCTGATTTTATTTTTATTAGTTTTAAGTTTAATAAAATATATTAAAAACGGCAATTTCAAATCAATTTTCAATAATTCAATTTTGAATTTAAAAAATCCCAAACACTTTCTACCTTCTGCTTTCTGCCTTCTACTTTTCTGGTCTTTTCTCTCCATCGTTTGGTCATCCGACAAAACATTGGCGTTTTATTTTTCTTTAAAATTATTTTTGGCAATCGGATTGTTTTGGTCAGTCGCTCGAATAAATTTCAATTGGAAAAAATTGATTTTTGTTTTGCTACTTGCCGGAGCTTTGCAAGGAGCATTGGCTGTCGGACAATTTTTGACGCAACAAGATTTTTCCAGCGCTCTTCTGGGAACAAGCCGCCACATTGCTTCTGTCGGAGGAAGCTCGGTGATTGAGCTACCTAAAGAAAGATGGCTTCGGGCTTATGGAAGTTTTTCTCATCCCAATATTTTAGGAGGATATTTAGCAATAATATTATTATTAATAATAGCCAAGAAACAAGAATCAGCTGGCGAACAACAAGAAACAAATCTTTTAAGAAATTATATTACTAATTACGGGTTACTAGTTACGGGTTACGCAATAACATTCTCCGGCTTGATTGTTTCTTTTTCCCGATCCGCCTGGATAATTTTTGCGTTCGGTTTTATTTTGTTATTTATTTTTCAAAAAGAAAAAAAAATAGCGCTGACAAAGTTGGCGATTGTTTTTGGCATTGTTGGTTTTGTTTGGATGAGCGCCTTCTCCCCTTTGTTTTTTTCTCGCGCCAAAGGACAAGCCCGACTGGAACAAAAATCTTTTTCCGATCGAAGCGAATATGTTTTGCAATCCAAAGAAATAATCAAGGAAAATTTTTGGCTGGGAGTCGGAGCGGGAAATTATACTTCGGCGGTTTTTGAAAAAAATCCCCACAAACAAATTTGGCAAATTCAACCAGTTCACAATATTTTCCTGCTTGTTTGGTCAGAGCTAGGAATCGTTGGATTGATTTTGTTTTTGGGAGTTTTATTTTTTTCAGCGCAAACAGCTTTTAGACTAGGCTGGACTTCGGGTCTTCTACTTTCTACTTTCTACTTTCTACTTTTCATCGATCACTGGCTCTGGACATCCCATTTTGGAATCATATTTTTCTTTTTAATCCTCAGCCTTGTCGCAAAAAAAGAAAACTACTCAAATATGCTTAATACTTAATACTTTATTCTTAATATTTATCCCTATGCCTGAATTGCCCGAGGTGCAAACGATAGTTGATGATTTGAACAGAAAAATAAAAGGCGATGTTATCGTTGGTTTTTGGAGTGATTGGTTAAAATCCATCAAAATAGCGAGGAATGGAAAAGTGTCCTTGGCTGCTTCACAAAACGAAGTGGAAAAAGAAATTGCCAACAGAAAGATTTTGCAAGCCTGGAGGATTGGAAAGAATATGTTTATTGATTTGTCCGGAGGAAAAACGATTTACATTCATTTGAAAATGACTGGGCATCTATTAATCAAGAAGGAAACAGAAAGTAGGAAGAAGAAAGCGACAAAAAAAGATTATTTTAAAGATAAGGTTAATCAATATATTCATCATATTTGGTATCTAAAATCCGGAATAACTTTGGAATTTTCGGATTTGAGAAAATTTGCAAAAATTGTTTTAGTTGACACTGATAAAATAAAAGATCTTGCGGAAATAAAAAAACTGGGAGTGGATGCAATGAGTCCGGAGTTTACTTTGAAAAAATTTAAAGAAATCTTAGGAAAAAAATCCAGAGCTCCCATTGGAATTGTTTTGATGGAACAAGAGTTGATTGCCGGAATCGGCAATATTTATCGCAGTGAAATTCTTTTCAGAGCCGGAATTAATCCCCAAAGAAAAATCTCTTCGCTGACAGCGGAAGAAATCAAGGAAATTTATAAAAATATTAAAAAAATATTAAAACTAGCTATCAAGCTTCGCGGAACTTCTGACAGCGATTACCGCGATTCCGATGGAGCGCCGGGAAATTTTCAAAAAGTTTTGCGAGTTTATAACAAAGAAAATGAGCCTTGCAAAAAATGTGGTACAATAATAAAAAGATTCAAAATGGGACAAAGAAGTGTTTTCCATTGTCCCCAGTGTCAAAAATAAACAAATAATCAATAAGAACAATGAGCAAAAAACAAGTAGGCGTTATTGTCGCCGTGGCAGCCCTGGTTGCCGGAACAATTCTTTATTTCACATCGTTTCGAGGTTCCCTCCGAACGAAAAACTCTAAGCAAATCCAGTTGGATAATTCAACTACTCCTACGCAAGCAATTCTAAACACCGGACCATCCAATCCTATTTCCGGTTTATCTTGCGAAAATTGGAATCGCCGACCGGTTGCTGTTATGCAACCTTCCGATCTTCAAGCCAGACCGGCAGCTGGATTTTCTGAGGCTGATATGGTTATTGAAATGCCCGCCTACACATCCTCAGTTACTCGATTGATGGGAATTTATGGTTGCAGTATTCCAAAAGAAATTGGCGCCATCAGAAGCTCTCGTCATGATTATATCGCCCTTGCCAAAGGCTTTGACGCTTTTTTCATTCACTGGGGCGGTTCACATTTTGCGCTTGATCTACTTGAACAAAACGTGATCGATCGCATCGATTGTATGACCACTAACTATTGCGAGCGTTGGACTCCAACAGGAAAAATGAGAATGGAAGACACTGGACATATTACCGGAGAAAATGTTTTAGCGGCTATGAAAAATCTCAATATTAATATGGAAACAAGATTTTCCGGTTATCCTCACCAAGCGGAAGCTTCGATGGAAAAACGCCCTCAATCCGGACATTTGCGAGTGGCTTTCGCCAAACCATATGACGCGGAATATGACTACGACAAAAACTCCAATTCATACCTTCGAATCTGGTCTGATGAAAATGACACCGACAGAAACAATAGTCAAAGAATTTCCCCAAAAAATATCGTAGTTATGTTTGCCAAATCGGAACAAATAACCAACACGCAAGACTACACCGGAAAAGGATTACAAAACCCCTGGGCTAATGTAGAAGAAATCAAGAATACCGGAACGGAAAGCATTAGCGGAAGATATAACAATGTTCAAATTGGAGATCCTTGGTATGATGAGAGCGACAGCGGAGAAGCTTATTATTATATGAACGGTCAGGAATATCGTGGGACCTGGAAAAAAGATCGCTCAAAACTAGACAGCAAGCTTTTCTTCTATGACCAAAATGGAAAAGAAATGCCTTTCGTGCCTGGACAAATTTGGGTAGAAATTCTAGAGCCGGGACAAGCGCTCAGATGGGAACCGGTCGCCTAAAAACAAACTTGTAAATAAAAAACAAAGCATTAAAATAAGCAATTGTTTTAATGTTTTTTTTATGCTAATTTACTTAGAGCCTTTGAAACAAACATTTATTGATTAGTTTTTAACTAAAATAGTCTTGTATGCTTTTATTTTTGTACGGGGAAGACCTTTTCCGCTCCAAGGAAAAACTAAATGAACTCAAACAAAAATTCATTGAAAAAAATGCTTCTTCCAGCGTTCTGACTTTTGATTTCTCGGAAAAAACCGCTAATGAAAGAGATTTTTTAGAATCCTTGAGAGCTAGCGGACTTTTTTCCGAAAGAAAATTAATAATTGTTTTAGACTTTTTAAAAAATGTTCCCACTGAAATACAAAAAAGTGTTTTGGAGTCACTTAAAAAAACTTCTAATTTAGAAAATGACCAGGATCTAATTGTTATTTTTTATGAAAGCTCCGAGCCTAAAAAAAATCTTTCTTTTTTCAAATATCTCCACACCAAAGCCAAAAAGCAATCATTTCCCCTTCTTCAAGGATTTTCCCTTTCGAATTGGGCAGAGGAATATGCAAAAAAAATATCACCAGAAATATCTTTTTCCAAAAATACTCTGGAATTGCTAGTTTCCTACACAGGCAACAATCTTTATTTACTAAAAAATGAGTTAGAAAAACTTGTCGCCTTCAAACAGCAAGGTGAAATTACTCAAGACGATGTCAACCAACTGGTCAAGGCCGGCATTCAATCAACCGTATTCGAAGCCATAGAAGCGCTGTTTGGAGGAAACAAAGGAAAAGCGCTTTCCCTTCTTCATCAACAACTTGAAAAAGGCGAAGATCCTTTCTATATGCTTTCTATGTATATTTATCAAATAAGAACATTGCTTAAAATATCTTCCGCCTATCAAGATGGCAACACCTCTGCGCCAATGATCGCCAAACAAACCGGCTTGCATCCTTTCGTTGCGCAAAAATCGCTTTCTCAAATCAGAAATATTTCTTTGGAAAAATTAAAAAATATTTACAAAGAACTGGAAAAAATAGACTTTCAATCAAAAACCGGAAAAGAATCATTAATTCTTCTTCTAGACAAATTCATTGCCAGCATATAGACACAAAAAAATCATCCTGCCGGATGATTTTTTTAAAGTCTGTATTGAAATTACTTTTTCAAAGCAATAGCTTTTACGGTTTTGTTTAGTCTAGATTTCTTTCGAGCAGCAGTTTCTTTTCCAATAACTTTCTTTTGCGCCGCTTTATCCAAGGCTTTAACTGTGGCTTTCAACCATTTTTGCGCTTCTTCCACCTTCCCATCAGCTACAGCTTCTTTGGTTTTTTTGATGGCGTTTTTGAAAACACCTTTAGTTTTCTTGTTTTGAAGAGTTTTTCTTTCAGTAACTCTCATATACTTTTTGGCAGATTTCTTGATTGGCACGTTAGTTTTACTCAAATGTATAATGCAAAAATAAAAATGCAAAAGTACAATTGAAAATTAAAAATATAAAATTTGACTGAGACTTAATTATTTGTAGCACAAACACCAATTTTTGGCAAGAGTTACAGACTCAATTCCTTAATTTCACTCGAGCCTAATTCTCGGTTCATTTTTTCAACAATAACTTCCCTGTTTAGCCACAACTCGCTCGCCCAAACAGAATTTTCGGCTTTTATAAAAAGTTTTCCATTTTTCAAATATTGAGCTTTGAAATTTTCTACTCCAAAATTTCCATATTCTTGCTTGATAACTTTTCCGAAAACATAGAAAATGCTTTTTTCATCCAACGGGACATTGTTGGAAAATTCTTTTTTCTGTAATAAACTTCCGATTTTTTTCATAATCCGCTAATTCTTTATCGGCATAATTATATAGGTGTGATTATCGTTTTCTTTGTTGCCATCTTCCCCAATCATACGCAAAACAGCCGGAGAAGAATTGTTATTCATCAAAAGAGCGATTT
This sequence comes from Candidatus Moraniibacteriota bacterium, assembly GCA_003510895.1. Classification (GTDB taxonomy): domain Bacteria; phylum Patescibacteriota; class Minisyncoccia; order Moranbacterales; family GWC2-37-73; genus UBA9338. Next base: position 34,465 of record DOKE01000004.1, on the reverse strand, counting down.
TTTGACTTGAAATAGCTTGTATTCCATCCATAATATATCTAGGATTAAAAACTATTTCTTGTTTTGGACCGCTAACCTCTGAAGACAAAATTGTTTTGTTTTCTCCTACTTCTTCGGCGCGAGAGAATATCTTAACATCGCCGGATTCCGGTTCTATTTCAAATTTTACTTCACCAGCTTTATCTTTAGCGAATATTCCGGCAATTTTCACCGCCCTCAAAAGTTCTTCTTTAGACAAAACAACCTTAGTAGAAAATTGACGTGGAATTATTTGTTTATATTCAGGATATTTTCCGTTGATTAGACGCGAAACAACTCTGACATTGTCTATTTGAAAAAATATTTGACTTTCTTCTATGGAAACTTTCACTTCTTTTGTTTCCGGATTTATCACCCTAGACACTTCTGAAATAGTATTGGATGGAATTATCACAGAAGCTACTTTTTCTATAAAAAGATTGTATTCGGCTTCTTTTTCTTTCTTTATTGGAATTATGGATTCAGCTAATCTGAAACTATCAGTCGCCGCCAAATGAACTTCCTTGTCAAAAAGAAGCATATTTACTCCGGAAAGCTCCGGTCTGGTCGCATCCAATGAAGCGCACACCAAAAGTCTCGGCAAAACCTCTTTTAATTCTTGCGCTGGAAAAGAAAAAAGGAAATCGCCTTCCATTTCAGGAATAATTGGAAAATCTTGCGCTTGCAAACCTTTTACGATAGCCGAGACGCTTCCGCTGGAAACTTTGAGGGATTGATTTTCCGCCACCAAAGAAACAGTGCTGTCCGCCGGAAGATTATTCACAAAACTGCTTAGCAATTTCGCAGGAACAGTTATTTTTCCATCTTCTTCAACTTTTGCTCCAACTTTTAAAAACACGCCTATTTCCAAATTAGTAGCTGACACTTTCAACATTCCGCCTTCCGTTTCCAATAAAATATTTTCCAAAATAGGCAGTGTTATTTGTTTTCCAACTACTCTTTCGGTGCTATATATGGCTTTTTTAAAATTTTCCTGAGTACAAATCACTTTCATATACGTAAAATTAATAATCTTAGAACTTATGCGTTTGGATTAAACCAAATATATTTTTTCTTTTAGTATCCCCACGTCTTCTTTTAGTTTTTCATCCATTTCCAACTCTTTGTTTATTTTTTCATATGCATGCATAGCTGTGGTGTGATCTCTCCCTCCAAACAAATCTCCTATTCCCGGATAGGAAGCGCTCAGCTCTGTTCGCATTAAATACATAGCGATTTGTCTGGCTCTTGAAATTTCTTTTTTTCTCCCCTTGTTTATCAAGTCCTTAACCGCTATTCCAAAAAATTGCGCTACTGCATCAATAATGTGCTGACTCTGAACTCCTTTTTTCTTCCCACTAGAAATAAGATCGGAAAGAGTTTGTTGAACCAACTCCAAGGTTGGCGGTTTTTTATTAAATTCACACGCGGCAATAATCCTGTTAAGCGAACCTTCCAGTTCTCGAATATTGCTTTTTATATGTTGCGCCATATATTTTATAGCATCCTCTTCCAAATAAAAACTTCTTTCAGCCAATTTCGCCTTCAAAATAGCTGTTCTTGTTTCAATATCCGGCATACTTACATCCGCAATCATTCCTCCTTCGAATCTTGATCTAAGTCTTTCTTCCAGGGTGGCAATAGACTTGGGCGGGCGATCGCTGCTGAGAACTATTTGCTTGTTAATTTGATACAAAGCATTGAATATGTGAAAGAATTCATTTTGAGTCTTTTCCTTACCGGCCAGAAACTGCACATCGTCAATTATCAAAAGATCGATTGCTTGATAACTGGATTTAAAATCATTAATGGTTTGATTTCTGATTGAATCAATCAATTCATTGGCAAATCTTTCCGAAGTTATATATTTTATTTTTCTGCTTGGATCATTTTTTAAAATTTCATTGCCTATTGACTGCAAAAGATGTGTTTTTCCCAATCCCACTCCTCCATAAATAAATAATGGATTATAAATTCTTCCTAAGTTTTGAGAAACGGCGTAGCAAGCGGCGCGCGCTAATTCATTATTTTCACCGACAATAAAATTATCAAAAGTATAACGAGGATTTATATTGGATTCATTGTTGCCGCCAGACTTTCTTTCGGTTGGCGCTTTCTCATAAACAATTTCCGGAACGCTGACGGTATTTTTTACCGGTTGTTGCGGATAACCAGAAACCGCATCAACACTATTTTTTGCTTGTTGTTGCGGATTATGAATAACGCAGCTTATTTCTCGCAAGTCTTCTTGAAAGTTATGCAAGGCTCGAAAAATATAGGTGTTATATTTATTTTCCAACCATTCTTTTGCGAATCCATTGGGAACACCGATTATAATTTTTCCATCTTTATTGGAAATAATAGAGGTGTTCTTAAACCAGGTTATAAAATTGGCCTTTGAAATAGAAAGCTCTATCTCACCAAGCGCTGTTTGCCAAAGTTCTTCATTATTCATAGTTTTTATACCCCTTTTATTACGTACAAAAAATTATATCACGACCAAGTTATCCACACCAGCGCACCAATTTTATAACTATGTGGATAACTTGTGGATACCCAATTTGTTATACACACCCTCTTTCTTCTTTTTTTCTTTTAAAAACATTGACTTTTTCCCTCTTACTGATAAACTTTATTTAGCCTGTTTTTTAGTCATTATAAAATAAAAAATGATTCAAAGACAGTTGAGCGGTTAAATGGCGCTTTTTTAGGGTAAAGCCGCAAAATAACCCTTATATTTAAATAATTAATTAAATTTTGTATATACAAATGAAAAGAACATATCAACCAAAAAAAGGGCGTCATAAAAAAAGACATGGATTTCTCAAAAGAATGAGCACCGCGACAGGAACTAAGGTCATTCAAAAAAGGAGACAAAAGGGTCGCAAGAAACTCTCGGCTTAGCATTTCTAAGAAACTTTATTCGCTTTCCAATGTTGCCTAAAAAAAACAGATTGCAAAAAAAAGAAGACTTTCAGAATGTATACTTAAAGGGTAAGTTTTTTTCCCTGGACAACATAATTATAAAGTTTGCTAAAAATAGTCAGCCTGAAAGCAGAATTGGCTTCGCTGTCGGAAAAAATTATTCCAAACTGGCCGTTCAAAGAAACAAGATACGAAGAGCCCTGTCTTCCCTGCTCTATCCGCGCATAAATGAACTGACCCCCGGCTTTGACATAATTTTTATGATAAAAAAAACTAAGCCCGAGCCAAAAAGAGAAGCTCTTATGATTTCTCTGGAAAAAATACTTAAAAAAAATAACTTACTAAAATAAATGGGTTCATTTTTCAACGCAATAGTCTATCAACCGCTCTATAACTTACTTGTTTTTGTCTACAACATAATTCCGGGACAAGATTTTGGCATAGCCATAATAATAACTACTATTCTGCTTCGCGCTATTCTTGTGCCTATTTATAAAAAACAAATAGAATCACAACAAAAACTGCAAGAACTTCAACCAAAAATAAAAGCTATCCAGGAAAAAAACAAAAACAACAAAGAGGGACAAGCAAAAGAAATGATGGAGCTATACAAAACACACAAAACCAATCCGTTTTCCGGTTGCCTGCCTCTTGTTATTCAGTTTATTTTCCTTATTGCGATTTATCGCATATTAATAAATATCTCTTCTTCTAATCTAGCTATTGATGCGTCGCAACTTTATACTTTTATTAAAAATCCCGGCAACGTGAATCATCTTTTCATTTCGATTGTAGATCTTACAAAGCCTAGTGTGGTTATTGCCATATTGGCTGCGATTGCTCAATTCTTTCAAACAAAGATGTTGATGCAGAAACAAGCCAAGGAAGCGCCAAAAACTGAATCGACCGACCAAAAACCGGACTTTGCTCAAATGATGAGCAAACAAATGCTTTATCTGGGACCATTTCTGACATTTTTCATTGGAATAAAGTTCGCCGCCGGCTTGTCTCTTTATTGGCTAGCTTCCACGCTGTTTATGCTAATACAACAAGTTTATATGCAAAGAAAGAAAAATTAGCGCTTGATCTGATAATTTAAATTTTAGATACTATAAACAATATGAAAGAACAAAACGAAATAATTCAAGAAACAATCACCGAATTACTGAAAAAAATGGGCTTTGAAATTGTTATTGAAATAGATTCATCTGAAGATTCAGAACAAAATGGAACGGTTTTCAATATCATAACCCAGGATGAATCTAATTTTCTTATTGGACAATATGGGGCGAACCTTCAAGCTATTCAACACTTAGCGCGTCTTTTGGTGAGGAAAAAAATTGATGAAAAAACCAAATTCATTATTGATGTTAATTCCTACCGAAAACAAAAAAATGTTTCTATCGTGGAAATGGCGAAAGAAGTTGCCGAACAGGCCTTAAACGAAAAAAGAGTGATTATTATGAAACCGATGTCTAACTACGAAAGAAGACTTGTTCACTTGGAACTTTCTAAAAATGATCAGGTTGTTACTGAAAGCATTGGTGAAGGAGAAAGCAGAAAAGTTGTCGTGAAACCCGCCAATTTAATGTAAGGATGTTTTATTTTGTTTTATATTTTTTAATTTATTATGGCAATTGCAAGAAAAATTGCTTATAATGTTGTCTTTAACGCTTCTGCCAAAATACTTTCCACTGTTCTCGCGCTTGTAGGCATAGGCTTTATAACACGTTATCTTGGCAGAGAAGGCTTTGGGGAATATTCCATTGTGCTTGCCTTTTTTGCTTTCTTCGCTTCAATAGCTGACTTGGGAATATATACCATCACTGCCAGAAACATTTCCCGCGAAGGAGCTGACGAGGCAAAAATAGTCGGCAACGCAATGTCTTTGAGAATATTGTCATCGCTTGTGGTTTTCACGTTGACTCCGCTCATTGTTTATTTTCTTCCCTATTCTATCAATGTTAAACTGGGAATAATAATTGCCGCCGCTTCATTTCTTTTTTCTTCCACCTATTCGGTTCTCAACGGCGTTTTCCAAAAAAACATCGCTATGGACAAAGTGGCTATTGTTGAACTTTTGGGAAAAGTTTTGCAAGTTTTTATAATAATATTAGCAGTAAAAAAAGATCTTGGCTTTTTGTTTTTAGTTTCCTCCCTCTTGTTTTATATGGTCTTTAATTTTGTTTTCGTTTTAATTTGGGCGAGAAAATATGTTTCTATTCGCCCTCGTTTCGATTTTTCTTATTGGAAAGAGTTCCTAAAAGAATCCGCTCCGCTGGGAATCTCGGCTATTGTCACTTTTTTATATTTTAAACTCGATACCATCCTGCTTTCCATACTAAAAGACAGTTCGCAAGTAGGAATATACAATGCCGCCTATAAGGTTGTGGAGAATGTGACTTTTTTTCCGGCTATGATTATGGGATTAGTTCTTCCTCTAATGGCGCGCAGTATTTTTTCCGATAAAAAACGCTTTGAATATGTTTCCAATGAAACAATTAAATTTTTTCTAGTCCTTATCACTCCATTAATAATTGGGACAATGTTTTTATCCGATGAAATTATTCAATTAATCGCCGGACCGGAGTTTTCCGAATCAGCGGGAGCTTTACGAATATTGGTTTTTGCCTTGGGATTTATTTTCTTTGGCAATTTTTTTAACAGCATTTTGATTGCCGGAAACCTGCAAAAAAAACTTATGTTCGCGCTTTCTTTCTCGGCCGGATTTAACATTCTATTAAACGCTTTCTTTATTCCGATGTTTTCTTTTATTGGAGCCGCCATCACCTCAGTCTTGACTGAATTTTTGGTGGTGGCTTTGACTTTCTATCTCACGAAAAAGCATTTGGGTTATGTTCCCCATATCAACAATTTTTTCAAAATAATCTTTTCCGGTTTTATTATGGCTGTTTTTCTTTTCTTTTTTGCCGGAATAAATTTAATAGCGCTAGTTTTAATTAGCGCTATTGTTTATGTCTTGGCTCTTTGGGCAACACAAGCCATCACCACAACCGAAATTTTAAGCATTGTCGCCGGCCGATCAAAAAAAGCGTAGTGATTTGAATTATTATGCCTTTTTCTTCTTTTTTGCTAAAATTAAGCTATGCAAACATATCCTAAGGTTTTTGCCATAGTTTTAAATTATAACGGCAAGGATTCATTAATCCCTTGCTTAGATAGTATTTATAGATCCTCTTATCCTAATTTGGAAATAATAGTAATCGACAATAATTCAAAAGACGGATCGTTTGAACAGGCCAAGGAAAAATTTCAAAAGTTTCATTTTATAAAAAATAGTCAGAATCTGGGTTTTGGAGCCGGTAACAATGTTGCCATTCGCTTTGCTTTGGAAAAAATGGCAGATTATGTTTTTCTCCTAAACAATGACGCTCTTGTTGAAAAAGACGCTATTGACAAATTGGTTAATGAAGCTGAAAAAAATCCGCGCAATGGAATTTTGAGTCCGCTAATTCTGTCCGGCAATAAAAAGGATGTCTGGTTTGCCGGAGGAAAAATACTTTGGAACAAAATGAGAACGATTCATTTATACAAAACATTATCCTCCAATCCCTATCCGACAGAATATATTTCCGGTTGCGCTATGCTAATTCGGCAAAAAGTTTTTGAAGAAATTGGTCTTTTTGATGAACAATTCTTTCTTTATTACGAAGACGCCGACCTTTCAATCAGAGCCTGCCGTCATAATTTTTCTTTATTAATGGTTCCACAGGCGATCGCCTATCATTTTGAAAAAAGCGAACAACTTAATCCTCAGAAGCTTTATTGGCTAGTTCTTTCCGCGGTTATATTTTTTAAAAAAAATTCCACTTGGACAAAGAAATTGTGGATAATATTTTATATATTTCTCCGAAAAATGAAAAATTGGTTTAACCTTAGAATAAAAAAAACCGAACAGGCATTGCAAATACAACGAGCCTTTCAAGATTATAAAAAAACTGCCAAATAATGCTGTCTTTTATTATTGTAAATTATAATAGCGAGCTTCCATTGAAGCGTTGTCTACAAAGCATTTCTAAGAATGTCGCCGGTTTTGATTATGAAATAATAGTTGTCAACAATGATAGAAAGCCTATCTGGCATTTGGAAAAAGACTTTGGAATAAAAGTTATTCAAACAGAAAAAAATATCGGTTTTGGTCCGGCTTGCAACAAGGGAGCTTCTTTTTCTCAGAAAAAATACCTCTTCTTTCTTAATCCCGACACAGTTGTTAACTCTAAAAATATTTCCTCAATTATAGACTTGTTTGAAAAAGACGTTTCTCTTGGAATTGTCGGAACCGGACTTTTGACGGAAAAACTTGAACCGCAACAGTGGAGCGCCGGGAAAGAAACCGGCATTCTTGACATAGTCTTAAATAATTTCGGACTTCCACCGAGCAAAAAAATTTGGCAAAGTTCATCAATGATAGTTGCCGACTGGGTATCGGGAGCATCCTTGATTGTTCGTAAACAAGATTTTTTAGATTTAAATGGTTTTGATGAAAAATTTTTTATGTACTTTGAAGATATGGATCTTTGCCGTCGAATACGATTAAAAAACAAGGAGGTTGTTTTTTTCCCGCTTTTTGAAATAATTCACGTTGGAGGAGAAAGTTTTTCTGACAAAAAAACACAGAAAAAAAATTATTATCAATCTCAAGATTATTACTTTCAAAAACATTTGGGAATATTGTCGAGCTTAATATTGAAACTTCTCAGAAAATTCCATATTTAAGCGACTCTTTTTCCGAAAAACTTATGCTCAAAAACCTACTTTTTATTTTTTCCCTTTACTTGCCTTTCCAAATAGCGCTGAATCCTTTTTCTTCCGTAGATTTGGCTTCCGTAAGAGTTTTGGTGTTGTCGCTTTTTTTTCTTTGGATTTTTATTGGTTTTTACAGAAAAAAATTAATTATCCCTTTTGATCGGTCGGCTCTTTTTGTCTTTTCTTTTCTGTTTTTTTCCGCTTTTTCCCTTTTGTTAGCCACTAATCCGGCCTGGGGAATGAGAAAATTGGCCTTTTTATTTTCTATTTTTCCGCTATATTTTATTTTTTCCATCCTCAAAAACGATCTGAAATGGGTCATTAAAATTTCTCGCGGTTTAGTTTGGGGTTCATCGGCTGCCGCGCTGGTGGGAATTTTGCAATTTGTTTCTCAGTTCGTGTTCGGACTGGAAAGAATGTTGATTTTTTGGGGAAAACATATTACTCCGATTTTTCTGGGCAATACTTTTTCTCAAGCAGTGCTGGAAAATCCCAGTTGGTTAGTGAATCTTTCCGGAAAAACGATCTTTCGAGCTATTTCCGTTTTCCCTGATCCGCATATGTTTTCTTTTTATATGGGAATGACGGCTCCGATAGCGCTGGCTATTTTTTATCACTATGATTTTCAAAAAAAATTCTATTTATTTTCTTTTTTACTCATCATCTTGGCTGATTTTCTAACTTTTTCCCGGGGAGGATATTTGGCTCTAATTTTTACCGTTCTTCTTTTTTCTTTTATTGGAATAAAAAATATTTCAAAAAATCAACGCCACTTATTTTTTATTTTTTTATTTTTACTATTATTCTTTTTTGTTTTTTTAATTGCTCCTGTCAGAAATCGCTTCCTAGCCTCTTTCAGCTTGCAAGAAGGATCTAACTCCGGCAGAATAGAGATGTGGTCTCAGGCGCTAAAATCATTGCAACGAAGGCCATTGGGAGTGGGACTTGGCAATTTTCCATTGGAAGTTAAGCCCACAGCTTCCTATCGAGATCCTATCTACGCTCACAATCTTTATTTGGACATCGCGGCAGAAACAGGACTATTGGGACTCTTAAGTTGGTTGGCTCTTATTGTTTCAGTTGGCTATAGTTTTTTTCATAAAGCCAAACAAAACTTGATCTATTTTGGTTTCTTGGCTTCCCTTTGTGTTTTTTCCATTCATTCTTTAGTGGAAACCCCTTTGTTTTCCGTGCATATTTTGTCTCTTTTTCTAATAATAATATCCCTGGCAAATGAAAGACTATCTTCCCCAAATAACTAAATATTTGTTTCTGCTAACTGTTCTTCTATTGCCATCCTACTTGATAAGGTTTTCTTTTTTTGGTTTGCCAACCAATGTTTTAGAAGTTTTGGCTGGAATTTCAATTCTTCTGCTTTTTTTGGAAAAAAAGCAGCTTCTTTTCTTGGATTGGAAAAATATTTGTCATCAGTTTCGTTTTCCCCTCGTTCTTCTTTTTTTGGGACTACTGCTTTCTTTTTTCGCCAATAAATTTTCCCTGGACTCATTGGGAATAATAAAAGGTTGGTTTGTAGCGCCTTTTCTTTTTTCTATTTCTCTTCCCTTGATTTTCAAGGAAGAAAAAGATGTGAGAAAACTATTGGAATGGTTATATTTTTCCATCAGCTGGGTTGCCATTGTTTCTCTAGGTTATAAATTTTTCAATATTGTAACCTATGACGGGAGACTAACTTCTTTTTATTTGTCTCCCAATCATTTAGCTATGTATTTAGCTCCCGGATTTTTCATAGGAACCTATCTTATAAAAAATCCGGTGAATAAAAAATATTTGTTTTTTCTATCCGCTCTTCTGATTTTTATTGCCAGCGCCTTTTATTTTACTTTTTCCTATGGGGCTTGGTTGTCGGTTTTTTTGTCTTTTGCTTTATTATTTTTTATTGGAAAAGATTTCATCCTCAAGAAAAACGTTCTTGTTTTATCCGCATTGATTCTGTTTGTATTTTTTGTTTTTCAAATAAACAATCCTAAGCTTTCTTTTTTAGATAATCCGCGTTCTTCACTTTCTTCCCGAATGATGATCTGGGATTCGGGATTGAAAATAATCAAAGACAATCCGTTTTTCGGCATAGGTCCGGGTAATTTTCAAAATAAATATCTGGAATATCAAAAATTCTTTCTGCCTTATCTAGAATGGGCGGTTCCCCAACCTCACAACATATATCTGGCATTTTGGCTGCAAGCAGGAATTTTAGGACTACTTGGTTTTCTTATTTTATGTTCTCATTGGATTTATCTGCAAATAAAACAAAAAAATGCCGCCGAAACGACAGTATTTTTAGGAATCTTTCTCTATATTCTATTGCACGGACTTATAGATACGCCTTATTGGAAAAATGACTTAGCTTTCGTTTTTTGGATCACCTTCTTCCTATCGCCACGCAAATTCAAGACGTCTGACACTAAGGCAATTGCAGGCGATACAGTTTTCCGTCGATTCTGTTGATAAAAAATAGAATGTCCTCAGAGGCGGTTAGGTGAAGATTTGTTGCATCATAAGCGCCGGCAATATCTTCCAGCTCTATAATTCTTTCTTTTTTGCCGCTAGTCGTATCTGTTTTCCAAAAAGTATCATTAGTTGTAAATCTTTTATTTTTATAGTCATTAGGCATTGTCATTTCTTGCGGAATTGAACCGGGGAGAGCATAATAAACTATTTTGCCATCAGAAGACCAGGTTATTTTCGAAGCCAAGGTTGGTATTCCTAAGTCAGCATATTCACCATCAATATCCACTAGCCCGCTAACCAGATTGTTATTATCCACGAAACTAACCCACGCCTTTTTACCATTTGGCGACCACAAATAATCCGCTCCAAATTTTCCGGAAAAAATAGTTTTGGTTTCGCCGCCATTTGCATTGACCAGCATTAACTGGGTTTCTTCTTCTGAGTTTCCTTCATTCCAAAAAGAAACGGAGGAAGATTGAGGAATAGAAGCGATAACTATATCGCGAAAAGAAACATTGGATAATTTTTTATAATTGCTTCCGTCTAGATTCGACATATCCACGCTTCTTGCTTTGGTCTGACTGTCAAAATATTTATACAAAATTTTGTTACCCAATTGGTCCCAGGAAACTTCGTCTATTCCTTCTTTTAATTTATTCGCTTGTTTTTTATCAAAATCGTACAAGAAAAAGTTTTTTTGATTGTTGCTTTTATTAAAAACGGTTATAGCTTTATTGCCTTCGGGCGACCACTTTACGTCAATAAGTCCGGTAAGTTCCGTGTCGGAAATATTTTTTTTGTTTTTTCCATCAAAATCCGTCTGCCAAGTTTTTCCATTGACTAGCGAGTAATAAGAAATTTTTTTATTTTTTTCATCCACAAAAAAACCTGCCACAGCCTCGTCTGTAATAGCAACAATTTTTTCTTTCAACGAAACACCTTCAACTGTTTCTTCCAAATCGCCTTTTTGATTTAAATCTTTTTCATTTATTAATGCGTTGTCTCTAAAAGCTACGTTATATGCAATAAAAAATATCAAAACAATCACTAAAAGCGCTGTCGATGTTATAAAAAGTTTTTTCATTTCTATTTTCTGTAATTAACTGTTTCTAAAATCTATGTGAATATGATTGGCTGTTTCTCCATTTTTCGTGGTCCCGGTGCAATCAAAAACACCATTTTTCTTTGCCACATAACCATTTTTATCACAAAACGTTTGACTAGGAAAAGCGCTTTTACTGATAAAACCAGCCACGTAGTCATTCCACTGGGAAAGATTTGAACTCGCGGGAACTATATCAGCAGCCAATCCGGAATAATGTATAGACTTTCCCGTGTGTTGTCCTCCGGCAATACTGGTTATGGTAAACTTTTTTCCTTCTTGATGTGATTCCAAAATAGCTTTCAGCATCGTTCTTGTTCCGCTAGCAAAAATTTTTTGAGTGCAAGGCGTGCCGCTTGTTTTGCAAGAAGAATTACACGCAGTCATTGGTTTCCCCGCTTTTAATTCTTCCAAGTTGCTTCGGGGAGTTACAGCGTTTCCTCCGGCGTCTTTACAGTCTCCGGAACCCGAAACTGATATTCCACTTTTCAAAATTTCATCCGCCAAATCATTTACCCCTAATTGTTCAATAATTTTTTTTGTTTCTTCGTTAGACGGGGTGCCTCTGCCATATAAATAAGCTTCCACCGAAGGACTTACTTCGGTCATAAGACTGGTTTTTACAAGATCGGGATTTATTACATACAAAAACAAGTAAGCCGCCATAGCCACCACCAGCCCGATTAGCGCATCTGTGATAATATTTTTTGCGCTACCAGCCGTAGATGTGTTTCCTGCACTGGAAACATACATAAAACCGCCAATCACTATCATAAACATAGCCGCTATTCCCACTGTCCAAATGCCAAATTTATATATAGCGGAAAGGAGTTGCGGCAAATCAACAACATCTCCGGAATTAAAAAATCCAGGGATAGATTCCAACAATTTATAGTCTGCGGCCATAACAACATCTCCGGCTAAAAATAAAACCAGGGTCAAGATGCTTATTCTAAACGCATTTTTTCTAAACATTTTTTTAAAAAATTTATTTTTATTTTTCATTTTTAAACCCGGGAAACAAGGAAAAAATAATTCTAGGGAAAAACACCAGAAAGGCAATTGCCAAAATTATTCTAAGCAAAAACATTACTTGGTCCGGAACATTCGAAGCCACACTAGCTAAAACATTTTTTGTTCCCTTAATCAATCCCAGATATTCATTTTGAATAACCTCTACTTGTATGGAATTTTCTACTATAGTTTCTCCTGTTTCGGATTGAGAAATTCCCCATATATTTGCTAATGCGGTTCTTATTTCGGCAGATTGTGAAACAACTGCCCTTACGTCAACATTATATATATTTCCCGCTGTTTCATCCACGGCAAGTTCAATTTCTGCTTTATCATTTCCAGAAAAATCTGCGCCATTAATCTGCCATTTCACCATTGTTTGATCTGAAAGCCCTATGGATTCAGGGAAAAAAGCAGCTTTTAATTTTACTTTTGATCCCGGAGTGGCTTGAAATAGTTTGTCGCTAAGATCCGGAACATATGTCCCATCCAGTTGTTTGAAAAAACCCACATTCTTTGCCCAAGCTAAATTATTATCAGATGATATTATTTTAACATAGGGTTCTATAATTCGAAACTTTTTGCTGAATTTTTTCAGTAATCCAGTAGATTTTTCTGTCGCTTCGGCAGTAATTTCTATTTCATCGCCAATATTTCCAGTGGCTGGAAAAAATGCCAAATTAACTGCCTGACTATCAGAACAACTTGAAGAAACATTTTTATTGCAGACCAACGAACCCCCGTTCATTTTCCAGGAAAAATTTTCCAAAGAATTTTCTTCATCAGGAACAGAGAGGCTGACTATTTCATTTTTAGACACCAAACAACTTTCTCCTGAATAGCTATCGCATATTTCTTCTCCGGATGAAAGTTTTCCGTTTTGAACAACCGTCCCTCGAGGAGTTATATTTGCTCCAAGCTGACCTATTTTAATAATAACGTACTTATTGCCGCTTTTAGCGCTATTTCCATTTTCAGAAACTTCCACTTTTACTTTTAAATAATCTTCTTCTCTAAGACTAACCGTGTCTGTGCTTAAAAAATTTAATTTAAAATTAAAACTAGCCACATTTAATCCGGAAAATTGACTATGTTCCTTGATATCATCAGTAATATCAGTCCATGACAACGGAGAACTTGTTCCGTCGGAACTTTTATAAATACTCCATTTATAAGAAAGATTGTCAGGATTATTAGTGTTTGTTGTTTCAGATAAAACATTAACGAGATCCCCCCTATTCAATGCTCCTTCAGTAAAAGAATCGTTTAATGGACTGCTGGGAGTATGCGACAAACTAACCTCTAGATAAGCGCTGTTTTCAACTTCCAAAGATGGGTCGATTAAGTTTTCTTCCAAGCAATCATTCAAGTCTATTTCTCCGATAGACGCAATTCCTTCTTGCAAACCATAAGTGTTTTGAATATAAAATCTTCTTTTGCTATTGTCTTCAACTGCATCCGATATGGCATCGCAAGTATTTCTGGAAAATGCCCACATAATCATCTTTGTTCCATCATGATGCTTTGTGTCAAAAACAGTTTCTCCTTCAACTGCCACCCCTATCTCATCTCCTTGTTTATATTCCCAGGTAAATTTATTTATTCCCAAACCGGCAACATTAGCTTCATCAACATTGCCATTGCCGGCCGTTGAAATATTTCTATTGTCAGTTCCCCAAAAAGATTCTTCTTCATCACCAAACTCACCGTCTCCGGTTTTTTCACCTGTACCTCTTGGTTGAGCAAAAAGATGTTTACATATATTGCCATCATCTTCTTCTTCAAAAGAACATGTTGGCGCTGTTCCCGCTGCTGTGATTGATTCGTTTTCATCCAAAGTGTCAGCCACTGCCGCCGGACAAGCTGCTCCCGAATTTGCGCTTCCTATAGTTGAACACATTTCTGCTTGCGTCGCATCATTATCAAAAGCCCTTTCAACTTCTGCGGTTCCATCATCATCTTCCACACAAACAGCTGTTGATCCACTGGGACATTCAACACTTGTTTCAAATTTATCCACATCCGTAACATCACAAACCAATTCACTGTCGTCCACTTTTTGACAAGTTTGTTTATTGGGAACTACATCGCCAGCACAAGTTAGGTTTTTTGTTGAAACACAAACAGAGGTTGATCCGTTGGCGCACTCAAATTCTTCTTTGGTTTCTTTTAGTTCATACACGCCTCCATTTTCAAAATCCTGCACATAACAATTAGGTTTGCTGTTAGCACTATTATTCTCATCATTCCAACTTGGCCAAGCTTCGTGTTTATCTTTATCTCCATCCAATGCTCCATTTCCCGACTGTTCACCATTAAACCCATTTCGGGCCATAATTCTAGCTGCCTCTATTTTCCAATCATCTTTATCATAATCACTGTCTTCATCTAAACTTGTTCCATTTTCTCTTTTTAAATACCAAGTAAAATATAGCTCCTTATCTTCCTTGTTGAAATCAGACGGTATGGCTTGGGCGGTTATTTCTTCCCCATCATAGCTAATTTCGGAAGCGTTTTTGTTAAATATCACTTGCAATGTCGGCCCCTTAAAATCATTATCGCTAAGATCTGGCGTTGGTCCAACATTATTCAAATTAACAGGAATTAAATCCGCCCCCCTAACAATGCCTGTTTGAACACTGGTTAAAACAAATATTTCCAAAAAAATCAACAAACTTAAAACTGTTTTTTTTATGTTTTTTTTAATAACTCTCATTTTTTTGTTTAATCTCGATTAAAATAATTCTTCTTAATCTTTTTAATATTTTAATTTTACAACAATTATGTCTATTATAAAAATAAAAATTGATTGCGCGGCTAATGAATACCAAATTGACCTGCTTTTGTAGGCAATAAACCCAGCTAAGGGGAAAAATATTATATAGGGAACAAAAAACCAATTAAAGCCACTATTTAAAACCAAGAGAATAATAAATATAATCCACTGAGTGCCTATAGTCCAATAACCAAAATAATTTTGGTAGTTAAACATAATAAATCCTCTAAAAAATACTTCAAAAATAAAATTGACAAATAAAACTTGAACTAATTCATAGTAAATAAAATAACTAAAATTATTTACTGCTTTATCTGATAAAGTATAATTTTTTAAAAAATCAAAATAATTAAATATTATATAGAAAATCAGCAAACCCACCACCATTGAAACAGTTGAAAAGAATATACCCTCTTTTGCTTTTCCAATAGAAAAACCAATTCTGCTTATTTTGTTTTTCAAAACAAATATATTAAACAAAAAAGGTGTTACCACAAAAAAACTAAACATCGCCACTATTTGTTGAAAAATTCCTTCAGCCGGAAAAAGTTTAAAAAGAATTACATCTAAAATTATAAAAACTGTTATTGGTATTATGGTTTTAATTTTATTTTTTTCCATAAAAAACAAGTAGTGTATCTAAGAATTCTTTTTAATATAATAACTCATTTTTATCAAAGAAGCAATTTGTTTTTATGTATTAATTTAATAAGTATTATATATTTAATAATATTTAAATATTATTGTTATTATTACGTATGCAATTTATGTGTATAAGTTAGTTACTGGCTTTAAGGTAAGGGTTTTGGCGCGCTTGAATATGTGTATAAATATAAACAAAGCTGTATAAATGGATGGGCACAAGTGTTTGTATAAAAACAAAAAGTAAACCGGGAACAAACTACACACAACATATTGACAGTTATACACAAAATAAATATTAAGTTGTCCACAAATAACCCAATACTAATAAGTGGTTATTAACAGTTTATGCACAAAAATATTTTTTATATCCAAAAAACAAAAAAACAAACCCGATTGTTATAAAAATGTCAGCAACATTAAAATAGAAAAAACCAAAAAAAGGAATAAAGTCCCGAACACAACCTAAAAACAAACGATCAATGATATTAGAAATTGAACCGGATAATATTAAAATCCAACCAAAACTGTTTAAGGTGTTTTTTTTGGCTAAAGAAAAGGATATTTTTATGAGTATTAAAAATAAAATTATCCAAATAACCCAGATTATTTTGGAAAAAGGAGCTATTCCAAGGGAAATATTATAATTACAAATGAAAAAATAGTTTTTTGTAAGGATGTTTTTTAAAAAATAATCGAAAAAGACAAACAAAAAAACAAAAGCTATCTGAAAAATAGCTTTTGTTAGCCTTTTTTTATTAGGAAGAAATTGTTTATTTACATTGAACACAATTTTTAGCGGCAGGATAAGCCTTTAATCTCTCAATGCTTATGGGTTGTTTGCAATTTTCACAATAACCATAGGTTTCGGACTCTATTTTTTCCAACGCCTCATTTATTTCTTTTAATTGATTCTCAAGATTACTTTCCAGAGCAAGATTATCAGCATATTCTTCTACTTCCGAAGCATTTTCATCTTCGGCTGTTCCGATGTTGTCAAAGGTGGTTTCATATTCTCCCGGAACGGATGTTGGCTTAGCTAAGCGCTCAAGCTCGCTTTCTAGTTGACCCTTTTTTTCCAAAAGAGTGTTTTTTATTTCATTTATGAAGTCTGGACTTAGGTGCATATATTTGTTGTTAATGTTAAAATTCTTTTCTACATTCTGATTATATCAAGACAATTGGGAAGTGTCTAGAAAAAAATATTTTTTAAGTGTTTTATTTGAGCGCTGTTGGTGTCTTTGTTAATTAAAACCGAGATAGCATCTATTTGGTAGGGACAATCCCAGCTGTTGTGGGTTTTAAGATAAAACTGAATAATTTTATTGAGTTTAAAAAGCTTTTCTCGACCTATGTTTTCTTCCGGAAGAACGACGTAGTTTTTGGAAAATCGGGTTTTAACTTCAATAAAAAACAAAACAGCATCTTTTTTGGCAATAATATCAATTTCTCCTAAGCGACGCCCATAATTATTCTTAAAATTCTTTTCTACTATAGTATAACCGTTTTTTAGGAGATATTTTTCAGCAATTATTTCTCCCTTGGATCCGGTGCGAGTTGTGTTTTTTGAATTAAATAAAAACATAAGCCATTTGAAATAAAAAAAGCCCCTCGCGGGGTACACAGTTTATATCTGATTCATATATTTAAACACAAGAAAAACTTTTGTTTACATATATAACCGGATTTCATAAGGGGAAACCCGGCGCTGACAGCGCCCTAATATATATTATATGGCGGCAGCGCCAGGTGTTTTTCATGTACCAACGTGTTGATCGTATACTTTTAGCCCGGGTGAGAGGCATTAAAGTTTTAGATAACATGTATTTTGTGTACATGTTTATTTTTGTGTTTATTTCCGACTTTTTTATTATAAACACTTTCTTTCTACCATTCTGTGGCATTTAGCCTTTTGTTTTAAAGAACTGATTATACTTTTGTTTTTGTTTTTATTTTAAAAGTATACTTTTGTTTTTGTTTTTTTTTTTTTTCCCTGGTCAGAATCAGGGAAGGCTCTGAACTTTGTCAGAACACTCGAACAGTAGAAGAATTTCAATCACAAATAGGGGGAAATTGTGATTGAAAACACTTCTACCGTGTTTTTATGTGGTTGTTAATGTTCTTTATGTTTCAATTATAGCAAAAAAATGATGAATAGTCAAAGGTGTGGCATAATTAGCCCTTATATAAAGCTAAAAACGCTAAAAGCTAAACCCTTTCAAGAGAACCGTGTTTTTAACGAAAATAAAAAATAATTTATTTATTTTTTTGCCTTGTTTTAGGGCAAAAAACAAGAATTTTTTGTTTTTGCACAAGTTATCCACAGGTAATATTTTATTAATCAGATAACTTTATTCAACTAAAATACCTTTTTCCTGGACCAGTTTATTTAATATGGCCTGCATAGTATTCTTGCTTGTGCCTATAATTAACTTATTTTCAAAAACAGCATAATCAATAGAAAGAGATTTTTGCGAATCCAGGTTGATAAAACGAACCGGGATTTCACCAAAGAGACTATCGTTGAAAACCGAAGCCGCGTTTTCTATTTCGGGAGATTTGTCCAAGAAAAGAAAAGACAAAGCATTCACTAGAGAAACCTCGCTGGCTTTTAATTTTTCATCCATAGCGCTTTCGCTTTTTATTTCTATAACCAGTCCGGTTCTTGTATTACCTTCATCATTGTAGATATAAAAAGAAAAAGCTTCTTCAAGGGAACTTATTAATTCTGAAGAAAGACTAAGATTTGAAGCTGTCGCAAAAATAGGAAAAGCCAACGGGTTGTTGTTTGAGTCTGTAATTACAAATTCAAAAGGAGTTTTGGTGGTGGTTTCTTTTATTTCTTTGGCAGTTTCTGTTACGATACTTTTAATTTTTTCAGAATCATCAGTCTCTATATTAATAGAAAGATAATTGGGTTTATCGAAAGAATATTTTTCAGAGGCGGGAGTGATAGTTATTTGTTGCTCTGGTTCTTGCGCAGCGTTTTCTAAGGGAGTCTCAGTTGTTTGATTTGTTTTTGTTTCTCTGATCATCCAAAAATAATATCCACCCAGAAAAAGAATTGATATTATTAAGAGAGAAATAAAAATTATTAAAAATTTTCCCAAACTAAAGGAAGATTTTTTTTCCGCATCGGATGATTTTTTTGTTTCTAATGGAGGCGTATTTTTTTGAATTGTTGGGATAGGCGCTTGTGTTGTTGCGAGTGGCTTTTGTTCCGAAACATCGATATTTGTTGGGGCAGAAGAACTTAGGAACGGGCTGCTGGAAGCGACTGGCGATTCTTGTTTAGCTTCTTTTTTTTCAGAAAAAAAAGAAGAGTTCGATGTTGGCTTAACTGGCTTTTCCATTGCATTAGCAGCGGGACTAAGATCATCCTTCATTGTGTGAATGTATTTAGGATCAAATTTTATGTTGGCGTTGGAAAAAATAACGCCAGATTCTTGATTTCTGTTGAGCATATTCTTAAATAAAATAAAATAGAAGTGTTAACCACTTCTATTTTATAATGAAATCTGTTTATTGCCAACAGCTAATTTTTATTTTGTAATTTTCATAGCTGCTTTAGCGGATAAATTTATTCTTCCTTGACTATCAATCTCTTTAACCTTAACCGGAATAATATCTCCAACCTTAACAACATCTTCAACTTTCTCAACTCTTTTATCGGCTAGCTCTGAAATATGAATCAAGCCTTCTTGTCCGGGTAGAATTTCTGCAAAAGCTCCAAAGGTCATAATTTTAATAATTTTAGCTTGGAACAATTCACCCGCTTTGACTTCATGTGTTAAATTATCAATCCATTCCTGAGCTTTTTTAGCAGCTTGCGCATCGGGCGAAGTTATAAAAATTGATCCATCATCTTCAATGTCGATTTGTACACCAGTTTCGTCAATAATGGCATTAATAATTTTGCCACCAGTACCGATAACATTTCTGATTTTATCCGGATTGATATGCATGATGATTATTCTTGGCGCATATTGGCTCATTTCAGCGCGCGGCGCAGAAATAGCGGCGACAATTTTTTCCATAATTTCCATTCGATTAATTTTGGATTGTTCCAAAACAGCCTGCAACATTTCTAATGTTACGCCTTGGACTTTCACGTCCATTTGTAAGGCGGTAATTCCGACAGTTGTTCCGGCAGCCTTGAAATCCATATCGCCATAATGATCTTCCAGTCCTTGGATATCAGTCAAAACTTTGAATTTTCCGTCAGCGCCAACAATAATTCCCATAGCGATTCCGGAAACAGGTCGAGTGATTGGCACGCCAGCATCCATCAATGACAATGTTGATCCGCAGGTAGAAGCCATAGAAGAAGATCCATTGGATTCAAGCACTTCGGAAACTAAAAGTATTGTGTAGGGAAAAACATCTTTAGCTGGCAAAACCGGAACCAAAGCTTTTTCCGCTAGCGCTCCGTGACCAATTTCTCTTCGTCCCGGTCCGCGCATCGGGCGAACCTCGCCGACTGAGTATGGAGGAAAATTGTAGTGATGGATATATCTTTTTTTCATATCCACTTCCATTGTGTCAATAATTTGTTCATCGCCAGGCGATCCAAGTGTAGTTACAGTCAAGGCTTGTGTTTCACCGCGAGTGAAAAGTCCGGTGCCGTGAGTTCTTGGCAAAATGCCAACTTGGCAATCAATTTGACGAATTTGGTCAAGTTTTCTGCCGTCTGGTCGTTGTTCTTTATTTAAAATATTGATATGAACAATTTCATCAGAAGTTTCTTCAAGAACTTGCTGAGCAATTTCTTTGAGCTTATCTGTGTTCTCAGTAAAATTGGCGGTGATATATTCACCTACTTTTTCATTGATAGCCTTGGTTTTTTCTTCAATTACTATTTTACTTGGATCATAAAGCGCTTCAGCTAGTCCTTCAGCCAACAAAATTTCTTTAACCTTAGCTTCAAATTCTGAATCTCCTTGCAAGAGAACCGGTTCAGATTTTTCTTTGCCAACTTCTTTGGCGATATCTTCGATGAAGCCAGCAATTCTGGTAATAGCTTCTTGTCCAAAAGCAAACGCCTTGACAATAACATCTTCCGGAACTTCTTTGGCGCCAGCTTCTAGCATATTAATTTTGTCTTTGGTTCCGGAAATGATTAAATCCAGTTTGCTGTCAGTTAATTCGCCATTAACTGGATTTAAAACAAATTCTCCCTTGACTTCACCAACACGCACGGCAGCCACAGGACCATTCCAAGGAATATTGGAAATTGCCAGCGCAGTTGAAGCGGCAATCACAGAAAGTGTGTCTGGATCATTTTCACCGTCAATTGAGAGAACAGTCACAATAACTTGCACCTCATTTCTCATTCTTGAGTTGAAAAGCGGTCGAATGGTTCGATCAACTACGCGACCTGTCAAAACAGCATCATCGGACGGACGACCTTCTCTTTTAATAAATCTTGAACCTTTGATTTTTCCGGCCGCATAATATCTTTCCTCAAAATCCACCATCAATGGGAAATATCCACTGATTCGCGATGCCCCCTTGCTCATTACGGCAGTGGCAAGCACAACTGTGTCGCCATAGCGCACAGTTACAGACCCATTGGCTTGTTTAGCTAGAAGACCGGTTTCGATTTCCAAAACCCTGCCTCCAATTTGGAGGGACCATTTTTTTTGATCCATAAGAAACGTTTAGCCTCGAGCTAATGACGTTATAAACACGATATTGAGTTCAAAAATTAAACGCATTATTGTGCCTGTTACGCATTAACCAGGGCAAATATTAAATTATTAAGTGTCTACAGCTTAGCTTTTTTGAGTAGTTTTGTCAATTTGCCCCAACTTCGCTACTGCTGCTAAGCTCTCGGGTTTAGCAGCTTTTTCTAAAATATGATTTTTATATCAAGAACTTTTTCTTGTTTTCAGACAGATTGACGAAGTCATCCACCTTTTCCATAAGTTTTCCGCTGGCGGATTCGGAAAAAGCGATGCCTTCCACTCGGCAACCGGTAGTATTTTGAATATATTCTACCAAGGGAATATAGTCTCCGTCGCCGGAAACAAGAATTATGGCATCAAGATTGCGAGAAAGTTTTATAGCGTCAACAGTAATGCCAACATCCCAATCGCCCTTTTTTACGCCGCCGGGAAATATTTGCAAATCCTTGGTTTTAACTTCAAATCCTTGTTTTTCCAAGGCTTCAAAAAACTTTTCTTCTTGTCCCTCAATAGTTTTTATTCCATAGGCAATAGCGCGAATTAATTTTCTTCCGGAAACCGCTTCTTCAAGAATTTTTTGAAAATTAACTTTTTTACCATAGAGCGCTTTGGCGCTGTAGTATAAGTTTTGCACATCAACCAGCACACCAACGCGCTGTTCTTTCATTTTTGGAATTATGTTCATTTTTTTGTTATTAAAAACAAAAGACAGTGAGAACTGCCTTTTGTTTGGGATTATCCTTTGAGACCGATTTTTTTAACAATTTTTTTATAAGATTTTTCATCTTTTTTTGAAAGATAGCTCATAAGACTTCTTCTTTTAGCTACCATCTTGAGAAGTCCTCGGCGGGAATGAAAATCTTTTTTGTTTTTCTTTAGATGAGAAGTTAATTTTTTTATTTTTTCTGAAAAAAGAGCGATTTGATATTCGGGAGATCCAGTATCTTTTTCGTGACGCTTTATCTCTTTCGTTACTTTCTCTTTTTGCTTGCTTGTTAAAGCCATAGCTTTTAGACCAGCTGCATACTCGTTTCTGTGAAGAAACCAATATACGCTTGTTGAATTATTATTTACTACTTGACAATACTGACACAAAAGACGATTTTTGGCAAGAGACTGATATTTTTGATAGAATTTTTTATAAAATAGCGGCAGCGGAGACCTGATCTCCGGCTTGCGGTTTCATAATTCTTACTCCTTGTGTAGCGCGTCCCAAGACAGATATGCTGGCCAAAGGAATTCTGATTATTTGTCCCTTGTTGGATGTGATAATGAAATCTCCTTCAATTTCGTCAAGATTAAGCAGTCCTCCTCCAACCATTGGGCCGGTTTTGGAAGTTATCTTAGCTGTTTTTATTCCGGAGCCTCCACGTTTTTGTATTTTGTAGAATTTCAAATCAGTTCTTTTTCCAAAACCATTAGAGGTAATTATCAAAAGTTGATTTCCTGGTTGTCCTTTTGCGACAGTGTCCATTCCAACTACACGGTCATTGCCTTTTAGTTTTATTCCACGAACACCAGCTGCATTTCTTCCCATAGGTCGAACATCTGATTCTTTGAAACGAATGGCTTGTCCCTGAGCAGTGCTTATTATTACTTCATCTGTTCCTGTTGTGGCACTAACCCAATTAAGCGTATCGCCAGCATCCAGCCCGATAGCAATCAATCCGCTTCTGCGCACATTATCAAAGTCTTCTAGTTTTGTTTTTTTCACGACTCCCAGTGTGGTTGTCATAAAGAAAAATTTATAGATAACATCTTTGTTGTAAGGAATCATAGCGGTTATTTTTTCTTCTTGAGAAAGTTGCAAGAAATTAACAACAGCTTGCCCTTTGGCTGTGCGGGAAGACTCTGGTATTTCGTAAGCCTTAGTTTGAAAAACTTTTCCTGAATTGGTAAAAAACATAAGATTGTCGTGCGTGGAAACGCTGGAAACTTTTTCAATAACATCGCCTTCTCGAGTGGTTGCTCCCATAACTCCTTTTCCTCCCCGTTTCTGAACCTTATAAGCGGAAGGATTCATTCTTTTTATATAACCATCCTGAGTGATTGTTATGATAGCTTCTTCATTTGGAATCAAGTCTTCTTGTTTGAATTCTTGTATTCCTCCCCGGATAACCTTAGTTCTTCTTTCGTCTCCGTATTTTTCCCTTATTTCAGCTAATTCATCCTTAATAACAGCTAGTATTTTTTTGGGATATTTAAGCAAGTCTTCCAACTTGGCAATTAATTTGAGTTTTTCTTCCAATTCATCTTCAATTTTTTTTCTTTCCAATCCGGCCAATGTTTGCAATCTCATTTCCAAAATAGCGGTTGTTTGGCGTTCGGAAAGTTTGAATTTTTTCATCAAATTAGTGTGCGCTTCTTCTCGAGTCGGAGATTTTTTGATGGTTTCAATAACATCATCAATATTATCCAGAGCTTTTTTCAGTCCTTCTAATATATGCGCTCGGTCTTGAGCTTTCTTGAGTTCAAACTGGGCTCTTCTGGTTACTACTTTTTGTCGATGAAGGACAAAGTGTTCCAAAATTAGTTTCAGATTCAGGATTTGTGGATCAATTCCGTTAACCAATGCCAACATATTAACATTGAAATTCTTTTGCAAATCAGTCATTGCATACAATTTGTTCAATATTTTTTGAGGATAGGCATCTTTTTTCAATTCAATAACTATGCGCACGCCTTCTTTGTCCGATTCATCGCGAATATCTCTAATCCCAAGTAGTTTTCCTTCTCGAACAAGATCGGCCATTTTAGTTATCAGCGCAGACTTGTTGGTGGCATAGGTAATCTCTGAAACAATGATTTGAAACATTCCTGATTTTGTTTCAACAATGTCTGTTTTGGAACGAGTTACAATCTTTCCTTTGCCTGTCTGGTAGGCATCTTTTAATCCCGGTCCGTCATAGAGTAATCCTCCGGTTGGAAAATCCGGTCCTTTTACAAATTTCAACAAATCATCCACGGTTGCTTCCGGATTGTCAATAAGATGTTCGATAGCTCCAACTAGTTCTCCCAAATTGTGCGGAGGAATATTGGTGGCCATACCAACAGCGATACCCATTGTTCCATTTAGCAAAAGTTGCGGAAGTTTGGCAGGCAGAACAACCGGTTCTTTGTGAACCCCGTCATAATTAGGAACAAAATCAACCGTATCTTTTTCAATATCAAAAAGCATTTCCTCGGCAATCGTTTTGAGCTTGGCTTCTGTGTAACGATAAGCAGCTGCTCCATCCCCATCCATTGAGCCAAAGTTTCCTTGTCCCCAGATCAGTGGATATCTCAAGGAAAAATCTTGAGCCATACGCACCATTGAATCATAAACAGCAGTATCTCCGTGTGGATGATACTTACCCAACACTTCTCCGACTACCGTAGCTGATTTTCGGAACTTAGCGCTTGATCTCAGACCACTTTCCCACATAGAGTATAAAATTCGTCGATGTACTGGTTTGAGACCATCGCGAATATCCGGAAGAGCGCGCGAAACAATCACGCTCATCGCGTAGTCGAGGTAGGATTGTTGAACTTCTTCAGTGAGAGCTCTGGGATGCACAATTCCTGAGGCAAATTCCATTTGTTCTTGTTTCATATTTTTTCTATCTAAAATAATATTTTAAAAATCAAACCTAAGCATTTCTTTTGCGGAAAAAAACCAGATAGTAATAACGAATGTCATACAAAGCGCAACAGAAACCCAGACATATCTTTCTCGGATATGCGTCGGTTTTTTTCGTATTTCTTCCAATTTATTTTGTATTCCCATTTTATTTTCTATTGACGAAAATATTATTCATTTTCCATTAAAATTACTTCCAATTTCTTTTCTTCCAAATCTTTCTTTTTTATATTTAATTTGGAAACTTTTTGTTTCGGACAGGAGCCCATAGCATCACAAAAATCTTTTTCATCATTAATGTCTATGTTTGATTCAGGCATTTTGTAGTGCATAGGAATCACAATAATTGGTTCAACTTTTCTGACAATTTCAGCCGCTTTTTTCCCGTCAATAGTATATTTTCCTCCCACCGGAATCAATAAAATATCTGTCCCATAGATTTCATCCATTTGTTTAGGCGATAGATCACACCCCAAATCTCCCAAGTGACAAATTTTAAGTCCCTCGGTTTCAAAAATAAAAATAGTATTTTTTCCTCTCTCTGCCCCCTCTTTGTCGTCATGAAAAGAATCTAATCCGACAACATTGATGCCTTTGACAGAATATTCTCCTGGGTTTTCTATGACAATCGGCTCTCCTTTCAGAGCGGAAATATTGCTGTGATCCCGATGATTATGAGAAACTAAAATTACGTCAGCTTGTCCTTGCGGTGGTCGAAGACCGGCTTCTTTGTCGAAGGGGTCAACAAAAAGAGTGATATCTTCTGTTGCTCGTCCGGCGGGTTTGACGGTAAATTTGAAACAAGAATGCCCGTAATATTGTATGTTCATAGTTTCTAAAATTATAAATTAAACAGATATTGCATAACGCATAACGCGCAATAACACAAAATTCTTCGCAAGCTTGTTTTGTGCCGCGTTTCATATAGCCTTGTGCGCTTCATATTTATCCTAGCATTAAAAAACGGTTCTTGTCGAGATGTAATTACAATACTTGCCAAAAATAGGATATTAGTGTAGACTGGTTCTAAGGTAAATAATTATTAAGAAAATTTAATACGTGGAATGCTTATTTAAATTAAATAGGTCTTCAATTCCACAATTGTCTTAGTAATAATTTCCGCTTTAAATGGGAATTTTTTGTTATATTAAGCGTCATTTTTAATTATTAAAAGCGAACAGGCGCGTTCGCATTAAGTAAGAATGTTCCAGTTACTGGTTATTGATTACCAGTTACTGGTTACTAAAATAGTATGGCTACAAAGAAAAAAGATATTTTGGACAAATTGGCTGAAGAAGTGGACAAAATAAAAGAAGGTGTTGAGGAAGAAATAAAAAAAGACGTGAAGAAAGTAAAAAAAGTTCTGGCTAAAGTTATGAAAGAAGAATCGCCAATGGAAGA
The DNA here is from genome assembly GCA_003510895.1 of Candidatus Moraniibacteriota bacterium. Classification (GTDB taxonomy): domain Bacteria; phylum Patescibacteriota; class Minisyncoccia; order Moranbacterales; family GWC2-37-73; genus UBA9338. The sequence continues at coordinate 8,048 of DOKE01000004.1, read as the reverse complement.
ACTTTTGAAAAATAGTCCAGTAGAAATTCCTCAGGCTGGAGATGTTTTGGAAGGAACAATTGTTCATATTAGCTCCAATTCTATTTTATTGGATCTTGGTCCCCTCGGAACAGGTATTGTTATGGGGAAAGAAATAAAGGATGGATTAGTCACAGAAAAAATAAAAGTGGGCGACAAAGTTAGCGCCACGCTTGTTGAAATAGAAAACGAAGATGGATTAATTGAACTTTCCATCAGGGAAGCCTCCTATGAACGCGCTTGGGATGATCTTGATTCCAAAATGACTATTGGTGATATTATTTCAACCAAAGTTTTGGATGCGAACAAAGGAGGATTAATGGTGGAGGTTAATGGAATTACCGGATTTTTACCAGTTTCTCAGCTTTCCGGCGAGCATTATCCTCGTGTTGAAGATGGCGATAAGAATAAAATTCTTGAACTTCTCAAGAAAATTATTGGACAGGAAATCAGAGTTAGAATTATTGATGCGGATAAAGATTCAGAAAAGCTTATTGTCAGTGAAAGAGCGGCTTCCAGTGAAAAAGAAAAAGAAGTTATTTCCAAGCTTGATGTGGGCGATATTATTGAAGGTGAAATTAGCGGCGTGGTTGACTTTGGAGCCTTTGTTAAATTTCCATCCCCTATTAAAAACAGCGCCGGCAATGACGGAGACAATTTGGAAGGATTGGTTCATATTTCTGAATTGGCGTGGCAACTTATTGAAAATCCAAGAGATATTGTTAAAACCGGAGACAAAGTAAGAGCAAAAATTATTGGAATTGATGATACGAGAATTTCTCTTTCAATGAAGGCTTTAGCAAAAGATCCTTGGAGCGAAATTGAAAAGAAATACAAAGTTGGCGATATTGTGGAAGGAAAAGTTGACAAGATCAATCCTTTTGGATCTTTTGTTTACCTTGACAAGGATATTCACGGTTTGGCTCACGTAAGTGAATTCCAAGAAGTGTATCCCGGAAAGAAAATGGACGAAGTTCTCTATGCCGGAGGAATGTTTAAATGGAAAATTCTTTCCATTGAATCAAAAAGTCATAGAATGGGCTTGATGTTGGTTAAGGATGGAGAAAAGAAAAAAGCGGAAAAGAAAGAAAAAGAAGAAAAATCTGAAGAAAAGGAAGTTAAAGAAGAAAAAGCTGAAAAAACCGAAAAACCTAAAAAGAAAGAAAAGAAGAAATAAAGCAAGTGACATTTTCTTGATAAAAACAAAAAAGCTGCGCAGTGTGATAACTAGCAGCTTTTTTGTAAACGAAGTTTCATATTAGACTTGATTTTATAGTGAGTTATAATATAATTATAAATTAATAATGGATATGGAATAAAAAATTATGATTATAACAATAACTGGAGATCCTGGTTCCGGAAAAAGCACTATTGGAAAGAAATTGGCGGAAAAGCTTGGCTTCGAGCGGGTTTATATTGGAGAGATTCGTCGCAATGCCGCCAAGGAAAAAGGAATGACTTTGGCTGAATACAACAAGTATGGAGAAACTCATCCGGAAACGGATATAGAAGTGGATGATTATCAGAAAAAAATGGGACAAGAAAAAGACAATTTCATTATAGAGGGACGCACTAGTTGGTTTCTTATTCCTCATTCTCTGAAATTATATTTCAAGGTGGATAAATTGGAAGGAGCTGGGAGAATTTTCAAGGAATTGCAGGCGGATAATAATCGCAATGAAGACAGTGAAATGAAGACGGTGGAAGATGTTTTGGAAAGCAATGAAAGAAGAATGGTTAGTGATAAGTTCAGATATCAAAAATACTACCAGAAAGATTGTTATGATGAAAATAATTTTGATTTTATTATTGATACAACTAATTTAAGTCCTCAGCAAGTTTTTTCAAAAACCTGGGAATATATTCAAAGTAAACTAAAATAAGGCACTAATGAAGAATTTGATTAAAAAAGTTCAAAATTTCGCTCACAAGAATGATTTGTGGCAAAGAAAATCAAAAATCGTGGTGGGTGTTTCTGGAGGCGCGGACAGCGCCTGT
>DOKE01000004.1:0-5963 GCA_003510895.1 Candidatus Moraniibacteriota bacterium | reverse complement strand
AGCGCCTGTCTTTTTCATATTTTGTTTTTTCTGTCCAAAAAATATGATTTTTCTTTGCGCATTGCTCATATTAATTATGGATTGCGAGGAAAAGATTCTGAAATGGATGAGAAATTTGTCAGGGATTTGGCGAACAATAATAATGTTGAAATTAGTGTTTTGAATCTCAAAAAAGCCACAAAAAATGAAAACTCAGAAAATGCTTTAAGAAAAATCAGATATGAATTTTTTGAAAAAGTCAGAAAGGAAATCGGATTTGATTTGATTGCCGTGGCGCATAATCAAAATGATCAGGCAGAAACAGTTCTGATGCGTTTGATGCGCGGTAGTGGTTTGCAAGGTATTGCTTCTATCAAGCCTAAAAACAACAGAATCATTCGTCCGTTACTGGCAATTTCCAGAAAAGAAATTTTGCAATATCTCAAAGAAAATAATTTGAAACATAGAACAGACAAAACGAATCTCGAGCCGATTTTTTTGCGTAATAAAGTGAGACTGAAATTGCTTCCCTATTTGGAAAAGACATTCAATCCGAAAATTCAAGAATCTTTAGCTAATTTTGCCTCTAGCGCTGCGGACGATTTTGATTTTATTGATGAATTTTCCGCAAAGAAATGTTCAATGATTGTCAGAAAAGAAAACACAATCGAATTTAGAGTCGAAGATGTCTTGAAGCTGCATTTTGCCATTCAGCGTCAATATTTACGGAATGCTATTTCTATGCTTAAAAATGATCTTATTGATATTGAACTTGCTAATATAGAAGAAATGCTGAAAATTATCAAAAGTAAGAAGAGTAAATCGCAAAAATATCAGTTTAAGGGCTTGAATATGGAAAGAAAAGGTGGTATGGTTAAATTGTGCCTTATAAAAAAATAAACTAATTAAATTTAATAAACTGCTATGGAAAAATTGTTTAAAAACATAACAATAATTGTTTTTGCTTTCTTGATTATTTCTGGAATAATTATTCTTTATGAAAATCCCGGTCAAAAACCTAATGAGATTTCTTTGAGTCAGTTGGCAACTCAAATAAATGAAGGAAAGGTCAAAAACGTGATTGTGGATGACAACAGTCTTCAAATAGAGCTCAATGATGGCGTAAAAGAAAAATCGGTCAAAGAGCCACAAAGTTCCCTGACAGAAACATTGAGCAATTATGCCGTAGACAAAGAAAAACTTAAGGGTGTTAATATTGAAATTAAACAAGCAACAGGAGTAGCTGTTTTCCTGGAAGCGGTGCTTCCCTTTCTCTTGCCATTTGTTTTGATTGGATTTTTTCTTTGGTTTATGCTTAGACAAGCCCAAAGAGGAAATTCTCAAGCCCTTTCTTTTGGTATGAGCAAAGCCAGAATGCTTGATCCTAAAGATAAGAAAAAAAGAACAACTTTCAAGGATGTGGCTGGAGCCAAAGAAGCCAAGGAGGAATTGGGTGAAATTGTGGCTTTTCTTAAGCATCCCAAGAAATTTATTGACATTGGAGCCAAAATTCCCAAAGGAGTTTTGCTTTTGGGTTCTCCCGGAACAGGAAAAACTTTGATGGCTAAGGCAGTGGCAGGAGAGGCTGGAGTTCCCTTTTTCAATATTAGTGGTAGTGAATTCGTGGAAATGTTCGTGGGAGTTGGAGCTAGTCGTGTGAGAGATTTGTTTAAACAAGCCAAAAAAAGCGCTCCATCTATTGTTTTTATTGATGAAATTGACGCTGTTGGAAGACATCGCGGAGCCGGTCTTGGTGGTGGACACGATGAAAGAGAGCAAACTCTCAACCAAATTTTGGTAGAAATGGATGGTTTTGAAACCGGAATAAATGTTATTGTGATTGCCGCAACAAATAGACCGGACGTGCTTGATCCAGCCCTTCTTCGTCCGGGAAGATTTGACAGAAGAGTAGTGATGGATTTGCCAGATATTGAGGAAAGAAAAGCAATTTTAGGCATTCATATTAAAAACAAACCTCAGGAAAAGGATATTAATATCCGAACAATTGCTGAAAGAACTCCTGGCTTTTCCGGAGCTGATTTGGCTAATTTGGTTAATGAAGCGGCTATTGTTGCTGTAAAAAAAGGAAGACAAGCGGTTAATATGACGGATCTTATTGAATCAATTGAAAAAGTTATTCTTGGACCAGAAAGAAGAAGCAAAGTTATTAACAAGAAAGAAAAAAATATAATCGCCTATCATGAAGCCGGACACGCTTTGGTGGCAACAAATCTCAAAAATGCCGATCCTGTTCATAAAGTTTCTATTATTTCCAGAGGACAAGCGGGCGGATATACTTTGGCTGTACCGACAGAGGATGTGCGATTACATTCTAAATCATATTTCAATGATGAATTAGCTACGTTGTTATCCGGTTATGTTAGTGAAGAAATGATTTTTGGCGAAGTGACCACTGGAGCTTCCAATGATTTGGAACGCGCGACTCATATGGCGAGAGCTATGGTAACTAGATACGGAATGAGCGATCTTGGACCAAGAACTTTTGGAAAAAAGGAAGAACTCATATTCCTTGGAAAAGAAATCAGTGAAGAAAAAGATTATTCTGAACACACAGCTCAAGAAATTGACAAACAAGTTTCCGGTCTTATTAATGAAGCGTTTGAAGTTTCCAAAAGAATTATCTCTGAAAAGAAAGATGTTCTGGAAAAAATAGTTAAAGAGCTTTTGGAAAAAGAAACTATTGAAAAAGATGAGTTCGACGCTCTTGTGGGAAAAGTTTCTCCAAAAGTGGAAGAGGAAACAAAGTAGAAGATCAATTGATTTTTTAAAAAAATGAAAAAAATTAATCACTTGGATATTTTCAAGCAGGCTTTTGAATTTTCTTGGAAAAAGAAAGCGCTTTGGTTTTTCGGTTTTTTTATTATGTTTGGTTTGTCAGGAAGTCTTATGTTTTTCAATCAGGATGGAGACTTGCGTTTTGATGTGGAAAAAATATCAGATTTCTTTTCAATTAACAATGAAGCAGTTATTTTTTTGGTGTCTTTGTTGTTTGCGGTTATTTTTATGCTGTTTCGAATTGTCGGGCAAGCTTCGATAATAAAATATTTTGCCAAAAATAAAACAGAAAAAATAATTTTTTCAAAAACATTGAAAGACGGTAATCAATATGTCGGGAAATTATTTGTTTTGGAAATTATTTTTTTGTCAACAATGTTATTCTTGTCAGTAGTTTTATTTCTGCCAGTGGTATTTTTGGCAGCAGTAAAAGCTGAAGCGGCAGCGGTTCTCGTGGGAATATTGGCAATGGGAATATTTTTGCCGATATTAATATTATTTTCTTTTGTCAAAAGATTCGCCTATATTTATATGGTTGCCACTGGTTCAAGCATCAAAAGATCAATTGAAAATTCTTATATTGTTTTTAAAAACAACATATTGGAAAGTTTAATATTCGCGGTGGCTATTTTTTCAGCCGGAATAATAGCTATTCTTAGTGTTTTGGCAGTTTTAATTTTAATTGCTATCCCGTTATTTATTCTGGGAACAATTTTATATTTATTTTCCACAGCAGTGGGAATTTTTGTGGTAACATTTTTAGGATCAATAATTTTGGCGATAGTTTTTGTTTTAATAGAGTCATTGTTCTATGTTTTCAGAGAAATTTCCTGGATTATTTTTTTGGGTGAAATTGCCGGAATAAAAGTTGAAGATCAAAAAAAGGAAGAGTTGGTTGTAAAAAAAGAAATGGTTGCCCCAAAAACAGCCTAGTTTTAAAAATAATGGACGATTAGCTCAGTTGGTTAGAGCGCTACATTGACATTGTAGAGGTCACAAGTTCGAGTCTTGTATCGTCCACATATAAAAAAATCGCTATCGCAGCGATTTTTATGTTTCACTTCCCTCTTGTATATTTTTATCGGGATAAATAGTTGAAAGCAGGATCGGCCTTTTTCAATGTGTTTAGTTGGTTGGAATTCATCAATCCATTTTTAAGACTATTGGTAGCAGCACTCATAACAGTACTCATAATTCCTGAAAGTAATTCTTCTGTTTTGGTGGCATTAGTAATCATATTATTAGCCATATTACTAGCGCTGTTAACTGCGTCTTCAAAGACAGTGGCTGGAGTCATAATTCTTCCCTGCTCATCTTTCTTGGGAAGAAGTCCATTGCTAGTTTCATTGAGAGCAATTTCTTTTTCTTTTTCAGCTTCTGCTTTATATATTTGGGCGTAAGTTTCGGAAAAAGTGAAGGGATTGTTGCCCGGTTCCAGCATTTTATTAAAAGCGATCATATTCCCTCCTTCAAATAAATCTTTTTGTGGATTGGAGGCATAGTCGGTTATATCCAGAACTAGTGGTTTTGACTCGACGGAATTTTGAGACACTTTTTTTAAATAGGAAAAATATTCTGGATTAGTGTAGCCGGAGCTGGAAGATCGCATCCCAAGAGTGTTGTCCAGCATTGAATTAACAGTGGTTCGGGCTTTTTTAGCCGGGTCATTATATAAATATGATCTCCAGTCAGTTATTATATAGGGCTTACCACCATTTCCTCCGGATAAAAGATTGGTAGTCATTGTGTTAGTAGTTTGGATAAGTTGGCTCTTTAATATAGGGAGAAGACTCCTTTCCATCGCATCTTTTATCCAAGTTTTATCTTGAATTTTGGCTACAATAGTATCTGAGTATTTTATTGCAGCTGTTTGAATTGTGTTTATAATTGTGCTGGGAAGGGCTGGTAAATCAACGGTGGCTAATTGGGCTCGAGCTTTTTTGGCTGGAATAGCACCTAGCAATAATGCAAAAGATATAATAAAGAATAACGAAAATATTTTCTGTTGAGGCTTCATTTGTTTGTATTTAATTTAAAGTTCAACCACTGCATTTAAAAAGTTTTTCACAAAATCGGCTGTTGCATCTCCTAGTGTCATTGCCTTGGAATATATTATTAATTTTCCCATCGAGTCTTCAATAGAAGGCATATCGGGATCCTGAAGACTCATATATCCTCTAAGAAGACTTAGGAAGTCGATATGCATATTAAGAAAACTTTCAGGAACTTCCACGGTTTGGATTTCTTCGTAGGCAGTTTCAATATTGTTACCTAGCGTTCGGAAATAGTCATAATCCGGATTAGTTGATGTCAGATCCTCAATTTTTTGAGAAGTTTCTTGGTATAGGATGGTAACATCGTCAAAGGTTATGATTTGACGAGGAGAATTGTTAGCCAATATTTCAGCCATCGAACTTAGGTAGATGGAAACATCTCGACGATTCATTTCTTTTGCCTCCGCTTCAGTTAGGTTGGAATAATTTTGTTCTTTTATTTTAATTTTTTCAATGTCTGTTTCGGTTAGAGAAAATTTTTCTTGCGATTTTTCTATTTCAGCGCCAATTTTTTCTGTCACAAAATTATCAAGATTGTTCAATGTCAGAGATTCATCAGTATTTTCTTCCAAGAAAGACTTTAGGTCAGAGCTGAATTTTTCGGTGCTAATTCGAGCGTTTTCCGAGAGCGATGATGCATTTTCAAGAAGATTTTTTTCCGGCACAATTTTGTCTCCCGGAGCCGGTTTTAATGGATTGTAGCCACTTTTTATTTCCACCCCATCGGAATAGCCGTCATTGTCAGTATCCTTGTTTTCAGGATCGGTTCCGTAGGTTTTTTCTTCTTCATCACTCAGACCATCTTGATCGGAATCATTAAAAACAGCCCTATTGAAGCTGTCGTTGGCATAAACAAAAAATCCAAAACTCGCAATAAAAATCGCAGTAATAATAAAAGAAAGATTTTGTTTTATGTTTATTTTTTTCATACCACAATTGTAACACTTTTAAGCAAAAAGCGCAATAACGGTTAGATAATTATATTATAAAATAAAAATACTGTTTTGTCAAATAAGACAACTCCCCCTCCTTTATATAGGTATTAAGAAGTTGTTTAGTATAATAATGTTCCACGTGGAACATTATATATAACTTACACAATTTATTTTAAAAATTTATCCTCCGCGTGGTTGC
>DOKE01000008.1:83880-84233 GCA_003510895.1 Candidatus Moraniibacteriota bacterium | reverse complement strand
CTACCAACTGAGCTATGTGCCCAAACAATTTAATTGTCAATTTTACTTCGAAGAAATTCTCTTCCTTGATAACTTTTCAATTCTTTTTCTCTCTTAATAGCTTCGGAGCGACTTTTAAACTCCTCTGTATAAACCACTTTCCACTCACCCTTGTTTTTATAGGTATATGAAGTGTTTTTGCTTTTCAGTATGCCATTGTGTCTTTGTAAGCGTTTTTCGATATCATTAGTTTGTCCAATGTATATTTTACCGCTCTGTTCATTCTTTATAACATAAATAAAAAACATGTCAAAATGGAAAAATAATTAGTCTAAAAAATAACGAACCCCAGACCATCGGCTTAAAAGTCCGCC
>DOKE01000008.1:49088-83789 GCA_003510895.1 Candidatus Moraniibacteriota bacterium | reverse complement strand
ACCAACTGAGCTATGTGCCCGAACAATGCATAAATATGAGTAACAAATACTATTATAATAAAAACAAAATATAAGTCAACCCTTCCTATCGCCTGCCAATCAGAACCAAAAATATCAACGGCGCTATTACCCAAAGAAAGGCGCTTAGCGGAGAAATAAAATAGTCTAACGATATGGAAGATATATATTTTAAAATCTGCTTTTGCGGCAAAAGCGATGCAACAACGCTAACCAAGAGTCCAGCCTCCAAAAAACTCAAAATAACAACCTCCCAAATAGCCAATCCCGATCCGGACAAATGTATCTCAAAAATATTTCTATCAACAAAAGTCAGAAATATAATCAACACTAAAAAAATAATCAATGGGACCAGTTTGTCAAAAGAAACAATGTTCTGGGGAACAACTTGCAGAATGGCAAAAGAAATATATATGTTTATGAGGGCGTTATGCAATCGAAACCTTCCAATCAAAAACCAAAAAAGCACACTGATTGAAAGCAACACCAAGGCAATAGTTGAAAGTTCAGCCGCAAGACTGGAAGAAGTGAAATTTGCTAAAATATTGTTCATAATTCTTATTTTTGCTTATAGGTTAATTATACACCAAATAAAACTGGACGAAAACCCCTTTTTGGATTATTCTAATATAAGAATTAATTCGCAAAAATAGCCCAAAAAGGCTTTTAAAAACAAGATTTTATATCTTTTATGATTGATATTACCGACAAAAAAATCAAAACTCTTTTCTTTTGGACATTGGTAGCTATGTTTTTTGCCACCTCATCAGCTCTTATTTTATATTCTTTTGGTTATACATTTAGTTTTGACAAGAGAATTTTCGTTCACTCCGGATCAATAACCATCAAAACCAACCCGCAAAACGTCAATGTTGAAATCAATAATTCCAGCGTTACAAAAAAATTAAACCGCATAAACAATTCTTTTCACATCAGCGGAGTATATCCGGGAGAATATATTCTCAAAGTAAGCGCGCCGGGATTTAACACCTGGTCAAAAAAAGTTTCTATTCATAGCGGTTTTTCAACAGAATTCTGGAACGTTCTCTTGACCAGAAAAGAATACGCCCGCGCCAGCTATGACACAATCGGCGTCAAAAACTTCTTTATTTCTCCGCGCAAGAATCTGATAGCCACGGTCTACCAAGAAAATGAAGATCTGGGAATAAAAATAATTGACTCCGGAACAAATGAAATAACCAATGATTTTTCTCTTTCGCAATATAGTTTCACCAATGATCCTGAGGAAAATATCGAATGGTCTCCCGAATCACAAGGAATAATAGTGCCCGTTATAAATAATTCCGAAAAAGATTACGCCATAGCCGACATTGAAACGGGTTCTGTCTTGAGATTGAAAGAACTGACCGACAAAACAAATATATCCGGCGTCCGTTGGGATCCGGAAAATAAAAATATTATCTATTTCACTTCGGATAAAAATTTGTACCGCCTGGATATGACAAAACCAAAAGAAGAAAAGATTGTCGCTCAACAAATATCCGGCTATGACATTTCTGAGAAAAATATCTACTATATGCAACTGCCCGGTGGAATTATTTTCCAAACCAGCCTCGACGGATCCAGAACTCCGGAGCAAATAACAATGTCTGCTCCCTCCGAAATAGTTGATGATTTCTACAAACTAATCGTCTATGACAGACAGCGACTGATTCTCAGAAATAAAAACGATCAGCTTTTCGCCTACAACGAAAGTGCCCAAGGAAAATTCTTTCAAAAAATATCCGACGAAGCGGTGGGAGCGCAATTTTCCAATGACGGAAAGAAATTGTTGTTTTGGAGCAATCGAGAAATATTTTCCTATTTCACCAGAAATTGGCTGACTCAACCTTATCGGGAAGAAAACGAAATAACCTCCATTATTCGTTTTTCCCAACCCATAAGAAACGTCCATTGGAGCGACGACTATGAACATGTGATATTCTCGGTCGGCGGAAAAATAAAAATAACTGAAACCGATTCTCGCGACAACCGCAACACTTTTGATATAGCCTCGACTTTCGAAGAAAATTCCAATATGGTAAACAATTTTTCCGATGGAAAAATATACTTCATAGACCTGGATGAAAACAAACAACCAATACTGCAATCCATTCAATTTCCAGAAGAAAACGGTTTACTCACCTTCTTCTAGATAACGTTGAGCGTGTCTGAAGTTATTTTCGCTTTAACATTTCATCAAGAAGAAATTTATCAGAATAAGTTAGCTTGAATATGTCCTCACTGACTCTATGAAATTCAAACAAGCAATCAGCTCCTTTTTCTTCTATGCTGATCATATTTTCATCTTTTAAACAGTCCACCGTGATTAAGTTATTTTTATTGCAAATATCAATAATCTCCTGGATAGAATAGTTTTTATTTTTTGCAAAAATATTCATTACTCCTTTGTTGCAATATTAATTAAACTAAGTATTCTTGTTGTTGCAAGTGTTTTATTAAAAGAGTTCTTGCCGCAACTCCCTTAAAACACGAAATAAGTCCTTCGCAACTTTTTCTATTTCATCACAAAATTTATCAAGATCGTAACTTCCAAATAAATATTTATTATTTTCGCCACAACTTGGACAATATGCCTCATTAAGCACTCAGGATTCGATAATAACGCGAGCTTTTTGAGAAGCACTTGTATAGGCATCAGCTATTTGCGTGTTAAAACTTAAATTTATAATTATTTTCTGTCATCAAATCTAATTTATTTAAGATACTAATAACACTTTATAAAAATTTTATCGACTTTCTTTCTTACCCTCATCAACAATTTTCAGCAACTCGTATATAAGCAAATTTTTCATGATATTTAAAAAATAATTATTTTTTCTTATTTTCCAACACTTTAACTCTAAAATTTAATTCGTTAATTTTTTCTATGAAATTTTCATACCTATCATGACTAGTTTTAAAATAATCTATACAAAAAGTCGCAAACGCAAATGTAAAAGCAATCAAAACAGCATAAGTTACGACTGTCATAAAATTACTAACATTTTTAGTTCTTCTTTCAGACTCATTTACAATTTTTTCTACCTCACCAGTTCTTTTTTCTATGTCTTTTATTTTTTGTTCAAGAGCATCCTTGCCTTCTCTGCTTATCGTCGTAGATTCGTCAATGCTCTCACCATAATGAGTTTCTTGCCCTGGAATTCCGACAGTAATACCCAGAGCTTCAAAGGTGTTCTCGCTTTTTTTGTCATCTTTATTATTATCCATCGTTTAATTTCCCAATAAAATAAAATTATCTTCACTCAATAACTCGTTGTTTACTTTTATACGAATTGTATATTTACCACCAATAAGAAATATTAAATTAACAAAGCTAGCAATTAAATTTGCAGCGCCACCTTCTTTTTGTATTTTGACATTATTTTCAATTCTAGCAATTACCTCTGCCTTCGGAGAAACAATTTCAATTACTTCCAAATAATCATCAGCAACTCCACTTATACTTGAAACTATTGATAGTTTTGGATGTGCAGCCGGAAAATTTGAAGCTTTTATTTGATTAAAAATTCCAATTATGCTCAATTTTCCATCTTGAGAAACAAAAGCATTTTCACAAACATGTAAGAAATTTAATTTAACATCTGCCATAAATTTATTTTTAATTTAATTAATTTATCCAAAAACTTTCACCATTTTTCATCCTATTTTTTTCAATATCAAGAATTTCCTTGAATGTAATTGATTTCTTTGTAATCTTATTTTTTGGAACCCATTTTCTATCTTTTTTAACCCAACCTGAATATATAGATGATCCCTTTTGATAACTAATAGTGCTTGTAAGTGTCATCCCTGCCAACATCGAGCATGTCCCGTATATTTTTACACCATCATTTTGACATTGAATCCTGGTATGATAATCGTTTGACAACAAGGCGCAAACTTCAGATTTGATTGATTGAGTAATATTCACTAAGCTCTGATCAATTTGAGACATTTCATTTTGCCACTGAACACTTGATTTCCATAATGTTTGGCAATTTATTGTTGTACTTGTTACTGCCTTTAAATCAATGATGTCTATCATTAAACAGTCCTGACCACTTAATGTAGTGGAAAAATCACCATCGTAAGACATGTAAACTTTATTCGGATTTGTAAATGTTTTTGAGCTTTCAGAAATTGATTCGACTAATAAATTTTTCTGACAATTATGCTCATAGGTAAATTCTTTAGTCATACATTCATAGCTAGTCGCTAAACTTACACCAGCACAGATAAAAAAATCGTGCACTTGTTGTAATTGCAATTGTTTTTTGGATATTGAATATCTTATCGGATCTATTCCCGATGTATCTATAATTAAAATTTTATTTTGCATAGTCGTTTTACTTCCACCCCTACCCAATCATCTTCCACGCAATCTGCTCCTGTGGAATTTTGGATATTAATTATTTCTCTAATTTCTTCACGCTTGGATTATCCAAAAGCGAACGCATCTGAAGGATAGCAATTTCATTAAGTGTTATCAATCTTTCTTTTTGCGATAGTCCACGCCGAATCAATTCCGCATTGAGCGATTCCAAATTTGCCAAACATACAAGTCGCGCCACATCTGCGTAATCCCGCATATTGCCAATTTTATTCCGATTTTTATCTTTCCATTGTTTAGCTGTCATCCCAAAAAGCGCCACATTTAAAACATCTGCTTCATTCGCATAAGTTATGTTTGCTTCGCTGCTTGATAATTTCTGCGGCAAAATAATGTTTGCCTTAATGGCGTCAGTATGGATCTTGTAATTGATTTTTGTAAGCATCCTTTTGGCATCCCAGCCCAAAGCCATTCTCTCATTTTCTTTAAACTTGAGCCTTTGAAATTCCTTGATCAGATACAGCTTGAATTCAGGCGAAATCCAAGTGGCAAATTCGAAAGCAATATCTTTATGCGCAAAAGTTCCGCCTCCGTATCTGCCAACGGACGATCGTATGCCGATAGCATTCGTCCTTTTTATCCACATCGAAGAAGATACTGCAAAACCGTTAGTTCCGACCTCATTTTTAATGTTACTGAATTCCGTAACATTAAAATTTTTATTATGCATTTGCTCCCAAATTCCCATAAATTGAATAGTATATTTGGTCGTAAGCCAATGCGAGATTATGAGTCCGGTATCAGAGCCCTTGAATTTAGCCATGTCGGTAAGCGAAATATAGTCATTTTCGTTTTCAGACAAATTAACTGCTATAAGCTGTTTATCGATTGAGATTTTCTTATTTTTTATCATATGTTTTTATTTCCACCCTTGCCCAATCATCTTCCACGCAATCTGCTCCTGCGGAATTTGGATGATTCCCGCCGGAGTTTGTTGTGGGATGTTTTGTCGAACTTTTTTAAATTCCATATTAATTCCGAAATGGTTGCCGCTTTCGGCATTTTCAACAAAGGCGATTTTGTATTCCTGATTTTGTCCTTTGGCAAATTCGTTTTCCGGATTCCAAATTTCCGTCATTCTCATTTCCTTGTTGTATTCCTCATAAATTTCCGTCATCAAATCGGAAAGTTCCTTGTCGGCAAAGATCACAGATTTGATATCTAAGTCCTCTCTGGCTTCTTTTCTGCCAATGTAGTATTGATGTGAATATAATTTTTCTGTCAGAAATTCAATAATCTTTTCAATTTCTTCTTCTTTCATTCGCTCCTTATGACTCTTAAGCAATCTTTTAGCTAAAATCTTTATTAAATTATGCGTGCGGTTTACATTTCCCAAAGCCAAAGGATGGATGGACGGGGTGCTTTCGACAAACTTATTAAAAATTTTAGTGAGCTCCTCGTCGCTCTTGATGCCAAATTTGTTTTTCGCCAGATCAAAATAGCTCATCACTTCTTCCACTGAAATCGGAATTCTGTTTTGCGGATTCTTCGGATCAATTGGATTGAAAACATTAGCCGTAGACGGATCAATCGGCGAAAGTTCGCTCATATCGCTCATCACAATTTCATCAGCTCCCAATGAAATCATCGTAGCGGCGCTATGCGCTTTATAGGGAATAATCACTGAAAACTGGTCGCAATATTCGCGAATCATCGAAACCAAACGCCACGGTACCATTGTGTCACCGCCGGCGCTATAAAGCACGAGGTCAATTTTTTCTTGTTTTCCAATTTTCCGCAGTTGCGCGCTGATAATCGGAATGATGTCCATCGCCACTCTGGCGTTTATCGGACCCTGTCTGTCACTGGTAATATAGGTGATAACCTTTGAGCCCCTAAGCTTTTCGATTTTTTTAATTATTTCTTGTGTATTCATAAAAGTGTTGTTATTTATTACATTATCTCATCTTTATGATTATAAATCAAGCCAAATTTTATTTTACATAGCAACTTCTTCACAAATAATAAAACACTTTCAATTGAAAGTGTTTTATTATTATCCAAAGTATGAAATTTCTATTTACTAACTTTTAGCCCGCTAAGGGGCTCGACTATCTCTTCGCCCACTGTGGAGCTTTTCTGGCTTTCTTGAGACCAGGTTTCTTTCTTTCCACTTTTCTTGCATCACGAGTCAAGTATCCAAGATCACTAAGAACTTTCTTGTTATTTTCATCAAATTCAACCAAAGCTCTCGCTACACCCAATTGAACAGCTTCAACTTGTCCGGTAAACCCTCCTCCTCTAACCAAAACAGTGGCTGCAAATTTTCCTTGCATTCCCACGGCTTTCAATGGAGCGAATATTGTGGTTTGCTGAGAAATAGACGGAAAAAAATCAGTTATAGTCTTTTTATTTACAATAAAATCAGCTTCAACAGCCTTGTCATTTTCATACAAGCGAACCTGGGCCACAGAAGTTTTTCTTCTTCCCACACCATAAAAATATTTAGCCGAAACAATCTTTTCAGCCTTTTCTTTTTCAACTTTTTTTACTTCTTTTTTAACTGCCATATGCGTTTTAGGTTATGCGTTATGCTATTATTTTTAATGTGTTACGTCTATTTTATATTGATGCTCGCTTCCAACGACAACGTGCAATCTTTTCATCATCACATCTCTAAGTTTATTTTTAGGAAGCATTCCATAAAGAGCGTTTTTTATAACTTTTGTCGGATCATTTTTCAACAAATCCTTCAACGAAACTGCTGTTATTCCTCCCGGATAACCGCTAAATCTATGATAAATCTTTCCTTCCAATTTATTTCCGGTAACAGCTACTTTGTCAGCGTTAATAACAACAACGATATCGCCGCTATCAATGTGCGGAACAAAATCAACTTTATTTTTTCCACTCAAAGTCCTTGCCACTTCAGTCGCAAGTCTTCCTAGAACCTTATTTTTAGCATCAAACAAATGAATTTTTCTTTCCATATTCTTTTATAGACTTAGACAAATTCAATAACAGCCATTTTGGCGCTATCTCCTCTGCGTTTTTCCAATTTAGTGATTCTCGTAAAACCGCTCGTTCTGTCTTCAAATTTATTCAAAAAATCCGAAGACAATTTTTTCACAGCAACCAACGGCATATGCTTTCTTAGTTCTCTAATTACAGCAACTTTTTTCGTTTCATCCTTTTTTATCTTAAAAGCCTTTCCAACCATTCTATCAACGATAGATCTGATTTCCTTGGCTCGCGCCTCAGTGGTTGTAATTTTTTCTTTCACAACCAAACTTCCAACCAATGTCTTGAGAAAAGCCACTCGTTGACCTTTAAGTCTGCTAAATTTTCTTCCTTTTACTCTATGTTTCATAATATTAACTCAAAAATGGTAGTTGGTTATTTTTGTTTGAGGGTTAGACCAAATTCTCCGATAGACTTCTTTATTTCCTTAACTCCCTTGTCTCCCATTCCTTCCAGTTGCAACATTTCTTCTTCGCTATATTTAACTATATCCTTAATCTTGGAGATCTTGTTGGTTTCCAGAACATTCAAAGTTCTCTTGGAAAGAGATTTCAATTCTTCAACCTTTGTTTTCAGAGGATCTATTCCTTCTTCAGCTTCTTCTTCAACCTCAGTTTCCGTTGATAATTCTTTCTTTGCTTCTTCTTTTTCTATTTCGATTCCCACAAGAGCTGAAAACTGTTCTACTAAAATATTAGTTGCTTTTGAAAAAGCTTCTTCGGGAGTTATGCTTCCATCTGTAACAATTTCCACTGTAATTTTATTATAGTCAGTTCTTTTTCCAACACGCATATTCTCAACTCCATAGTTCACTCTTTTTATTGGGGTATAAACCGCATCCACCGCAATCACACCAATTTCTTTTTCAGTTCTTTCCTGTTGTTCAATTGGAACATATCCCAGTCCCTTGGAAACTTCAATTTCCATTTCGATTTCAGCTTTCTTGTCAGTAACTGAAGCTATCACTTGATCTGTGCTTACAACTTCAACACCTGAAGGACATTTTATTTCTTTCGCTGTAATTTGACCTTCCCCCTTAAATTTCAAACTAACTTTTACTGTTTCGTCTCCATGCATTTTAAATCTAACTTTTTTCAAATTCAAAATTATTTGAACAATATCTTCTTTAACTCCTTCAATAACAGAAAATTCATGAGAAACTCCCTTGATCTTAACAGCGCTTATCGCTGCTCCTCCTAATGAGGAAAGAAGTACGCGCCTCAACGCGTTACCAAGTGTTACTCCATAGCCCGGGTAGCATCCTAATACTTCAAACTTTCCGCTAACTTCGTCAATGGGAGTGTATTTTGGCTTCTGAGGAAGAGAAACTATCTGCATATCCTCTTACGGAATCTATAGCTCATGATTTTTCTATCACAAACAATAAATCCTTAATTAATAATTGAAAAATTTAAATTAAAACAAAAACTAACGAGAAAAATATTCAACCACCATCTGCGGATCAACGTGAACACCAATTTCATCTCTTGATGGCAATGAAACTACTTTGGCTTCATTTTTTGCTGAATCAAACTGAATCCATGATGGAAAGTCTTTTTTATTTTTTAAAATTTGCGCTTGACTTACAAAAAAAGCATTTTCTTTTTTTGTTGAATTAATGCTGATAACATCCCCTACTTTCACTTCGCAGGAAGGAATGTCAACTTTTTTTCCATTAACTAAAAAATGTCCATGGTTGACAAGTTGTCTTGCCTGAGACGGAGCAATTGCAAATCCGATTCTTTTCACAACATTGTCCAATCTTAATTCCAATCTAGTCAACAACATATCCCCAGTAACTCCTTCTTTAGCCTTTGCTTCTTCAAAGTGTCTTCTAAATTGTCTTTCCAATACTCCATATAATCTCTTTATTCTTTGCTTCATTGCCAGTTGTTTTCCAAATTCGCTAAGCCCTCTGGATATGTTTTTTCCGTGCATTCCGGGAGCATATGACCTTCTCACAACAGCGCATTTTGGAGAACCACAACGATCACCTTTAAGAAAAAGCTTTTCTCCGGCTCTTCTGCATTTTTTACATTTTGATTCCAAATCTCGTGCCATACTCTATATAAATTTCAAATTATTACTTAATTTTAAACTCTTCTTGGTTTTTTCGGTCTGCAACCATTGTGAGGAATAGGAGTTATATCTTTTATCATCTGTAAATCAAAACCCCTATTGGCCAATGTTCTTATTGAAGATTCCCGTCCGCTACCGATTCCCTTAACATAAACGTTCAATTCTTTGATTCCATATTTTTTAACCTTTTCGGCAACATCGCCAACAACTTGAGCGGCGGCGTATGGAGTAGCTTTTTTTGCCCCCTTAAATCCCAACAAACCGGAACTTGACCAGCCCAAAATAGAACCGTTCAAATCTCCAATAGAAATCATTGTGTTGTTATAGGTGCATTTAATATAAGCTTCTCCTTTCAAAATTTGCTGCTTCAATTTCTTTTTCTTCTTTTTAGCATCAGCAGCGCCCTTAACACCAACTTCAGCATCAACCTGTGGCGCGTCAGTTTCAATAGCTTCAATTTTTTTAACTTCTTCGGTCATATTTATTCAATAATTCAAAAATTTAAAAATCAATAAATGTCGGTCAGGGACAAAATGCCTATGACTGACAAAGTTATTGCCTATGCCTATGTTTTTTCAACCGCTCTTCTTCCGCTTCCCATCGTCTTTCTGACATTTCCTCGAACTGTCCTGCTATTAGTCTTTGTTCTTTGCCCTCTAACAGGAAGACCTTTTTGATGACGAACTCCTTTATAGCAACCAACTTCTTTGAGTCGCTTAACATTCATTTTGACTTCGTGTTTCAATTCACCCTCAACCTTGTAGTGTTTTTCTATCTCATCGCGCAATTTATTTGCGTCTTTAGCATCCATATCTTTCGTTCTAATCTCCTTATCTATTCCAAGTTTTTCTAAAATCTTTTCACTGGTTGTTTCTCCTATGCCATAAATATAAGTCAATGCGACTTTTATTTTTTTCTCATCTGGAAGATTTATGCCTGATACTCTTATCATAATGTTATCCGATCCGAATTCATAAATTCATTCGAATCTACAAATATTTTTATTATTAAAATTAACCCTGTCTTTGCTTATGCTTTGGGATATCACAAATAACGTAAAGCTTTCCCCTACGTTTAACCACCTTGCATTTAGCGCATATTTTTTTTACCGATGTTCTAACTTTCATATTTGTTATTTCTACATTCTTTTGGTTATTCTACCTTTTGTAAGATCATATGGACTCATTTCTAATAAAACTCTGTCGCCCGGCAGAAGGCGTATGTAGTTAACTCTCATCCTACCGGAAATATGAGCCAATATTTCGTGACCATTGTCAAGTTTAACCTTGAAAGTAGTGCTTGGCAACGCTTCCACGATAACTCCTTCCAATTTTATTAGTTCCTTGTCTGACATAATTAAACTCAAAAACGACAACATAAAAGCAGAGGGGTTACATTTTCCAGAAAACTATCCTTATTCGTGTGTTTCAATTCAAATAGTTATTTTCCTCTACTTCTGGACCAAATTATTTACTTTTTTAGATAGCGTAAACGTATGTTAACAGATATTGTTTTTCTTGTCAACACCCGCTCATCATCAACTATTTTGACTCATAATCCTTAACATCCAAAGACACTCTACTGGCATAAGATGGGATGCGAGAACTTATGATAGGCCATATATCCACTTCAAAATTTCGGACATAGGAATATTTTTCCAAAACAATTTTGATTTGATCTTCATTTTTTCCTAAAATACTCTTTTTGAATTCACTAGCGTCAAAAGAAGGAGCCGCACCAACCACAGCGTTCGCTCTAAACTCCAAAGACTTATTGTCAAAATCAATCTTAAAGTTATCATACTTTAATTCTATATTTTTTATGACATATTCAGTCGCTTCCGTTTTCTTTTCCTTGTATATTCTTTCAATTATATTTTTCACGTCTTTTTCTTGAAAAACAACCATTTTCATTTTAGCTTTAACATAATAATCAAATTTCTCTTTTACATCTCCGGAAGTAGCATAGGCAATGGATTCCACTGTTTCAAATTTAATTCCATCATCAAGCAGTGTTTCTCCTTCCGCCAATTCTTCTTTGATTAAATTGATAATTTTTTCTTTAGCGACTTTTTCTGTTTCATTTTTCGCATTATCAATATCAGATTGATTAACCATTTTTATGCCATCGCCGGACAAACTTCCTCCTGATATATTTTCTGTTGATTTGGCATAAATTTTTCCATATTTAGGACCGCCTTTAAGTCCGGGGATGCTAAATTTAGCCGGTCCGATATTATAATCTCCCCCGGGTTCATCGGCAATAACATCCACTTCAATCGCTCCGGGCTTCATCTCCCCTCCAACACTGCTCATGCCGGGAACAGAAACTCCCTTGACCAATCGGAATATCTTTCCATCCTCAGTTTCAAATCTTGTTGTTGCGATCAATGCTTGCGCGGAATTATTATATTCATTATAAATAACCAATTTTCCTTTCGCTTTTTGTCCGGATGATTCACTGAATCCGGTTGCTTGATTTGATAATGTTATTTCTTGTTCTTTTTCAATTATACGTCCAGCGACCTCGTTATTTTGAATATTTCCTTTTGCTTCATCTAATGACGACTTTGCATTCGTTGAAATATTTTTATTTTCATTTTTTAAATAAACCACTACACTAGCGCTCGGAACAAAAAGATAAGCAACCACACCCAGCAAAATAAACAGAGAGACTAGAATAGAAACAAATATTAAATTTTTGGATTTTTTTGCAACCGGAGCCTGGACAATTTTTTCTTTTTCTTTTTTTTCAAAATGCAAAATTCTTTCTATTTTCTTTTCTTTTTCCGGATCCATATTATCCACATACATTCCTCGACTTTCCTGAAACGAGTTGTTTTGTTTTTTTACTGAAACATCACTGGCAATTCCATTTACTGAGACACCGCCCGATTGCAAACTTTTTTTTATTTTTGTGCCGCTCTCTACATCATCTTCTTCCTTCCCATAAAAATCAGAAGTTCCGACCCCAACAAGACGCTCCTTTTTTTTGACAATAATTCCTTCCATACTTTCTTTCTTTGGAGCAATTTCTTCTTTTTCTTCCACAAGATCAATCCCTTCCACTGATAATCTGGTCGCTATCCCGGCTCTTTCCGACATCGTTGTTATTTGTTCATCCTGCGCCACTATGACTACATTTTTTTTCAATTTATCCGCTTCCCTTTTCAAAAGTTTCAAGTTAACAATACTTTGCATAACCATCGTCCTCCTGGGCACGACAAAATAATTATCCACTGACGATGATTTGTGGAGCTTATCAATTACTGATGAAATTTCTTCATCAATGTCGATATAGAAAGTTTTTTGCATATAATATTTATTAAAAATAATTCTTAAAAAAATACAAACTATAAAAACTACTCCTCCATATTCTGCACAACTCTGCTCAAAATTCCGGCCATTAGTTTCTCTTCGGCAGAAATATCCAAAGCCAGATTAGCAAGACCCATAGGCGTAACATCTTGAGGATTTGTCAGTTCTTTTGTGCTATCGAAAATTCTCACCACATCCTTTGGCTGCAAAAAACTTACTATCGGGGTTTTGGCAAAGGGAAGATTTTTTATCCATCCTTGGGAAGCAAGCGCTTTTTTTATTCCAGGAAGAGCGGAACCGCCTCCGCACAACAATATTTTTGAAGGCAAAACATCATGTTCCGCAAATTCAGCCAAAGATAATTCAACTCCTCCAAGCCACACATTACAATCATTTTCAAAAATTTCATCTATCCTGGAAGAAACATCAAAACCTAGTCTCCCTCCTGAATAATTAATCTTGAGAGTCTCCGCTTCTTCAAAAGAAATTTCCAATTCTTGCGCGAGTTTTTTTGTAAATGCTCTTCCTCCAAACGCAAACATTTTTGTTCCCTCCAATCCTCCGTTTCTCACAACGGCAATATCAGTTGTTCCTCCTCCTATATCTATAAAAATTGCGCTAAAATCCAAAACATCATCATAATCCACGCTTCTTGCCACGGCATACGGCTCAGCGGCAATGGAAATCAAATCAATGCCCAATTCATCCGCTATGGTATTCAGAGCGCCCAAATGTATAGTTGGCGCATAAGCGTTAAAAATACTAATTGAAACATCTTTTCCTTGAAAACCAATAGGATTTTTAACTTGATAACCATCAATTCTAATATCCACAATAGCCGCATTTATAACTTTTATACTGATATCATCCTGACCAGTTTCCCAGGAAATTTGCTGTTTTATTCTTTCATAAGCCTTAAGCTGAACTCTATTGATAATGGTTTTTAATTCAGAGATATTAATTTGGCTTTCCGCTCGGGATCGTTCATAGTGAACAGTTGTGGTCGTTCCCTTAACCAATTCTCCCGCTATTCCAATAATGGATTTTTTTACTTTTTTAATTCCTGATTTTTTTTGCGCAGAAATAATCGCTTCCCTGCTTGTCTCAATTACTCCGGATATATCCGAAACAGCTCCGCTTTGCATATTTCCACTCTTTTGACGCGTCTTTCCAACACCCAAAATTTCACCTCTGACCTTTTCTCCTCCTGGCACTGTCCTGAAAATCAGAGCTTTGACAAACTCTGTTCCAATATCAAGAGCCAGCATATTTTCTGATTTTTTTCTATTTATAATATTCGAAAAAAATGACATGACATTCTATTCTTTAAAAAGTAATCTTTATCGCGCTTATATTTTGCGCATTTTTTTCAATTTCAACTTCATAGAGAAGACCTTTTTCTCCTCCATAAAATCCCACACTGCTGCTGCTGTTGGCAATTCCCCACTTTAAAGATTCGCTAATCGATTTTTCTTTCAACAAAGCGCCAAAAAAACCACTAGCGAAAGCGTCTCCCGATCCAGTCGTGTCAACAGCTTTCCGCAACAACGCTTCACAATGAAACATTTCTTTTCCATCAAAAACCCAAGCTCCACGAACTCCATCAGTGAGAACAACAATTGAAACACCCAACTCTTTCAACTTCTGAAGAAGAAATCTTTCTTCTTCAATCTCCGTTATTTTATTTTTTCCATTCATTTCCGAAACTATTTCTATAGCTTCATCTTTATTTACAAACAATAAATCACAAAAAGAAATCATTTTTAAAACACTTAACATTCCGCTATGAAGCATTTGTTGACGAGGATTAAAAGCTATTTTCATTCCAACTTCCCAAGCTTTCTGAAAAATTACGTCAATATTGGATTTCCAATCTCCACTTAAATCGCCAACAAAAACCCATCTGAAATTCTTTATTTTCTCTTTTTCAACGACAAATTTCTGACTGGCTCCGTGGTTGGAAAAAATTGTTCTTTCCCCGCTCTTTGAATCCACGATTATGGCGGAAAGATCACTAACTGTTTCAGGAATTTTGTTTACGCTTGAAGTGTTAATATTATTTTGAGAAATTCTTTGTAAAATCCAATTTCCTTCTTCATCATCACCAATTGGAGCATAACAAGAAACATTCACGCCCAATCTCGAAAGTCCCGCAGCAACATTCACCGAGCAACCCCCCAATGTTTCAAAACGCTCATCAATGTGATATTTTGCCCCCAATTCAAAAGCGATCTTGCGTTGAGAAGTAAGATCATCCGGAGTTTCTAAAATTATTCCATCGCCCGTCGGAAAAAATATATCCTTAGTGGCCGAACCAATACAAACAACACCGTTTTTCAGATTATTCTTAATACTCCCAACACTTAGAAAAAATTTTTTTATTTCATTTAACATCTTTTTAACTTATAGGTATCGGGTTATTTTAATTCTTGTTCTATCTCCAAAAGTCTGTTGTATTTGCAAATTCTCTCTCCTCGAGAAAGCGACCCGGATTTAATAAAATCAGCATTTGTTCCCACTGCCAAATCCGCAATAAAATCATCTGTCGTTTCTCCACTTCTATGAGAAATAACGGTTCTCATTTTATTTTTCTTGGCTAATTTCATACACTCAAAAGTTTCTGAAAGAGTTCCGATTTGATTAACCTTAATCAAAACGCTGTTGCAAGACTTATGTTCAATTGCTTTTTGAAGCCGTTTAACATTAGTAACCAGCAAGTCGTCTCCAATCAGCATAATTCTATCGAAACCGGAACTGATAATTCCTTCCAAAAAAGTTTTCTTGGCAATTTTTTCAAGCATAACAGACCATCCTATCCAATCTTCCTCATTAAGTCCATCTTCAATGGAAATAACATAATATTTATCAATCCATTCTTTATATAAATTAATCAGTCTTTCTTTTTCCAGTGTTACGCCTTCGGGTTTGAGCACATAGTGATTTTCTTTTTCAACAAAAAAAGAATTAGCCGCGACATCCAAACCTAAATTAATTTCAGTTCCCAATGCATAGCCGCTTTCTGAAATCGCCTTGTTAATAAATTCCAACGCTTGAACATTACTTTCCAATCTGGGAGCAAAACCGCCTTCATCCCCCACTCCCGTTCCATAGCCACCCGCTCCTAATATTTTTTTAAGCTTGTGAAAAACTTCACTTCCCGCCCTTAATTGTTCCGAAAAACTTTTAATTCCGTTTGGAACAACTTTAAATTCTTGAATGCTCAAACCAGAATCAGCGTGTTGCCCTCCGTTCAAAACATTAAACATCGGAATAGGAATTTTCATTTTCTTTCCGCCTACCTTGAAGATATCATTGATATATTTATATAAAGGTTTCTTTTCATAAATCGCCGCCGCTCTGCAAACAGCCAAAGAAACTCCCAAGATTGCATTGGCTCCCAATCTTGATTTATTTTCCGTCCCATCCAATTCAAGCATCAATTCGTCTATTTCGTGTTGTTTTCTTGCGTCTTTTCCTATCAACTCTTTTTGGATTATTTTTTCCACATTTTCAATCGCCTTCAACACTCCCAATCCGCCATATCTCTTTTCATCTCCATCGCGAAGTTCAAGCGCTTCAAATGTTCCGGTTGACGCTCCTGATGGAACTGCCGCCACGCCAATCACTCCGCTTCGCAATTCCACCGACACTTCAATTGTCGGATTGCCCCTGGAATCCAAAATTTCACGAGCGTATATTTTTTTAATTGCTGACATAAGGATTTAAATTATAAAATATTCTACTGCAAATAAATAATTTATTATCTATATACATCTATTATAGCATAGCCGGAAAAATCTCTAAATAACATCTTCTATGTCCGCTATGACTTGCGCAAGACTAACCGATACCTTAATGTAATATTTCTTTACTCCCAATTTTAAATAGGATCTCATTTTTTCATTACTGGATGAATTAGTAACTACAAAAATTGGAATATTGCTATTGTTTTTTCCTTCTCTTATCTTTACCACTAAATCCAAGCCACTTTCCTTGCCAACTAAATAATGATCCAGCCATAAAGCATCAATTTTTTCAGATTTAAAAATATTATCCGCTTCACTGACTGAACGCGCCATAAAAATATCATAACCTTTTATTTTCAACTTCTGAACCACCGCTTTAAGCAATGCCTCATCATCCTCCACAATCAAAATTTTCTTGCTATTTTCTTTCATTTTATTTTCTCAAATTTATTATTAATTATTTAACATCCAATGCTTTCACTCCGCTTCGTTCCTTCATACCACTTTTCGGAAGCGTTACAAAAAATCTTGTTCCTTTGTTTTCTTTGGATTCAAACCATATCTCTCCGCCAGTTTGTTCAATAATTGATTTAACAATATATAATCCTAATCCAGTTCCATCAGTAACCGCTTCCCTAACATTATCTGCCCTAAATAATTTAGAAAATATCTTATCTTTTTGATGCTCCGGTATTCCATATCCGGTATCTGCCACTTCAATCCTAATATTATTTTTATCACACTTAACAATAACTTCTAATTTTCCTTTTTCTGAATTATATTTAATAGCATTGGAAAAAAGATTTTGAAAAACAATACGCATAAGCTTTGGATCGACTTTGATTTCTGGCAACTCCTTGTCGTATTGAGTTTCCACTTTTATTTTTCTTTCTTTTGTTTGCAATCTTAATTCCCTGAGAACGCTTTCGGACATCTCTAGAATATCAGTTGGTTCCGGCTCAACCACAAATGTTCCTAGCTCCAAACGAGAAACATTCAAAAGCGCCGTTACCAAATCAGCCATTCTTTGACTGCCATCTTTTGCTTCTCTTAAATATTCCTCTTGTTTCTTATTTATTTTTCCCGCATCTCCATCTAATATCATTTCCAAATACCAATTAATCGATGTAAGTGGTGTACGTAATTGATGAGAAGCCAAAGAAACAAATTCGGTTTTTGTTCGATCAATATCTTTTTCCAGTGTAATATCACGCTGAATTGCCACAAAAAACATAATGTTTCCTTCTTTATCAAGAATAGGAGAAATATTAACCAAGCCAATATAATTATCTCCATTTTTTCTCTTATTTCTAATCTCACCAATAAAAGGTTTCTTATCAATTTTTATTGTCTTCCATAATTTTTCATAAAATTCTTTGCTTTCTAGCCCTCCCCAGAGCTTTTCATTCCCAGCTTTTTTGCCTAAAACTTCACTGATTTTAAATTTCGTAATTCTTTCCAGCGCCCTATTAGCATAAAGAATCACTCCATCAACGTCAGTAATAATTATAAGCTCCCAAGAATTTTCTACAGCCAGCATAAATTTTTCCAAATCCTTTGCTAAGTTTTCCGCTTTTTTCTTTTCTTCTTCCACGTCTTCCAAAATATTCATCATAGCTTTCTTGGCATTTTCTGTTTCTTCCACTTTTTCTGACAATTGACTGGTTCTTTTCTTTACTTCTTCTTCCAAATAACTATAATATTTTCTCAATTTCTCCGCCATACCGTTAAAAGCCATCGCCAACTCACCGATTTCATTCTTTTCTTTCACGGCTGCCACTACTCCAAAATTTCCGGACGATATCAATGCCGCTGTTTCAGTTAATTTTTTTATCGGAGCAGAAAAACGCAAAGTTAAAACATAAACTATAATAAGCAAAAAAACAAATATTATAGGAACCGAAATAAACATCAACTTTTCCAAAAATTCCATACCAGAATTAGCAACAGCAAAATCTAATTCAGAAATAAGCGTCCAACCCTTATTAGGGAAACAGATCGAAGCTCCAATAACTTCACGTTTATCATAACTTTCATAGACACCACTTATATCTTTCTGTTTTTGAATACATTCAGCTACCGGATAGCTATTCAATGAAATTTTCTCAAAATAATTTTTTTTATCCACATTGCCAAAAGAGCTGACAAAAATTTTCCCTCGTGAATCAACAATATATGTTTCTATGGATTCACTTTGATTTAAATTAATATTATTTTCATTTTTAGATAGACCGGAGATATATTTTTCCAAAAGCTTCATATCATAAAAAGCGGAAATAAAACCAATACGCTGATCATTATCCAAAGAAACAACCGGGATGGAAACTTTAACAACCTTTTCATTATTGAATTCCTTCTTTTCAATTATTTCGGTTTTTATTAAATCTTCGATAGATTTATTTGTAGAATTGAAATAAGCAACTAAATCATTATCTTCTTGCCCTATTGCATCTTCAAGCGTTGAGAAAACAATTTTTCCCGAAGGATCAGCAATGTTTACTTCCGACAAAAAATCTTTCCAAATATTTTTTTTGGAACTAATATATTCTGACAACTGCTGGTCGACATCTTTAGTAATAGCATTCTCAATGCCTTCAATACCACCAACATCTTCAGTGCTTTCATTGATATCATCGATATCATCTACCCCCTTGTTGGAAAGTTTATCTGCAACAAAACAACTGGATGCCAAATCACGACTCAATGATTCTGTTAATCCAAGAAATGTATTGATTTGAACCTCCTTAGATTGCACATATTGAGAAAAATTTTTCTCTAATTCTTGTGAAAATACTTTTTCAGCAGAGTTAAGTCCAATAAAAACAATTATTATTGTTGGCACGAAACCGACAATAATAAAATGCATAATCAGCGTGAAACTGATTGAATTTAATTTTGATATTATTTTTTTCACAAAAAATATTTTTTATCTTAATCGTCTAAAAAAATCTTTGTCTAATTTTCTTTTCTGAGTTTTTGTTGCAAGCTTCTTATCTCATCTTTCAACTCCATCATTTTTATTTCCCTCCCAACCATAAGACGATTTATTCTTTCCAACTCATCAGTTTTTTCTCTATTTTTTTCTTCATTTTTCTTTCTTTCGGTTATATCCTCTCCGGAACTCAATGTGGCATTTATATATCCCTTACTATTATGCAAAACGGTGTTATGCCAACCGATTATTCGTTCCTCTCCTGTTTTTGTGATAATTTTATTTTCAACATATTCCGATATATCAGACCCTCCTTTAAACATATCCCTGAAAAATTCCGTTATTTTTTCTCTATCTTTTTGTGGAATAAAACTTTCAAACCAATTCTTTCCAACCAATTCACTGGCTTCCTGATAGCCCAAAAGTTCGCAACCCCGCTTATTGATTAGTGATATATTGCCATTTTTGTCCAAAACCAAAATCATCACCCTGGCGATATCAATGTATTGCTGAGCTTTGTTTTTTTCATTATCAAGTTTTTTTTGTGTTTCTTCTTCTTTGGTAATATCGCGGAAAATAACAACTGATCCATCAACTTTTCCATTTTCATCAAAAATAGGCGAGCAATTATACTCTACTGAAATACTTTGACCTGATTTATTCCAAAAAACATCTCTGCCTTTTTGATTGCTCCCTTTCAAGGTGCACACATAAATAGGACACTCTCCGACTGGGTATGGATTTCCATCTTTTTTAGAATGATGATACACCGCATGACTCTCGCGTCCAATCAATTCATCCACGGAATAACCTAAGATATTAGCCGCCGCCGGATTAACAAAAGTGTGCTTTCCTTCTTTATCAAGACCAAAAATTCCCTCACTGGCAGAATTAAGAATTAATTCATAATAGGCCTGCATTTCCTTTATTTCTCTTTCGTGTTTTTTTCGTTCTGTGATATCACGAAAAATAGCTCTAGTATAGAGAGGCTTGCCATCTTTAATTTTACAATTAACACTGCCTTCAAGTATTAATCTTTTATTTTCTCGAGTAAGAAATTCTACTTCAAATTTACCAATGTCTTTCCCTTCCATAACGTCTTTGAAGGCGCTTAGGCAATGTTCCTTGTAGTCCGGACAAATTATATCAAATACTGACAATTTAGAAATGTCTTCATCGGTATATCCAAGAGCTTTTTTCCAAGCTGAATTAACATATAGAAAAGTTCCATCCGGAGTTACGCATTGCACCAAATCGCTTATATTTTCAACCAAATCAATATACCAATCCTTATCAATATTGATTATTTCTTTTTTCCCCATTATATTTTTTTATTTTTTTAACGCGTAACGCTGATTGTGGCGCTTTGTTCTGCGTCCGGAGCGCAAACAGTTACTCTGCCATTGGCGCTTTTGGCAATTTGATATCCCGCGCCATTAGTTGAAGCTCCGGAAGGATCAAATGGAACAGTAACTAAATATTTTTCACTGTCTGTAACCACAGAAAGATTAATAAGTCCAGTGCAAGTTCCTCCCGTTTTACAAATTTCATTTCCAGCCGCTGAACAAGTTCCTTCTTGAATACTCGCGGGCACAGTGCCATTATTATCCAATGCATATTGATACACCGCATTAAGGAGCGTGTTAACATCCGCTCGTCTTTGCGCGTTTCTTGCTTCTCCTAATTGCTTGGTTGGATTAATCGCTAGAATTACAATACCTGCCAAAATTGAAATAGCTGCCACAACCAGCAAGATTTCAATTAAGGTAAAACCTTTTTTTGATTTTATTGTTTTCATTTTTTTAATTTAATTATTTATTTTTAATTATATTCTTTACTTTTTCCACCAGATTTTTAGGAGTAGTATCAGCCTTTACTAAATATTCATCAGCTCCCAACGCTAATGCTTCTTTCTTGTCTTCATCGCTAAATAAATTTGTCAAAACAATAAATGGAATCTTTTTTGTTTCCGATTTATCTTTAACTTTTTCCAGCAAAAAAAGACCGTCTCCATCTGGCATAACTATATCCGAAACAATAACATCAGGAATTCTATTTTCAATTGATTTCAATGCTTCTTTCCCGCTTCTGACACTAACTATATCAAAACCGTCTATATGAAACTTGACGCTATACATTTCTCGAGTCAAGTCATCATCCTCCGCAAAAATAATTTTTATATTTTCATTAGTCATTTTAGTTTTGTTGATACAAAAAATAAACTTTAAAAAAACATTTCCATAAACCAAGAAAAAAAATTATCTGGTTACAGAAATTGTTGCGCTTTGTTCGGCGGTAGGAGCGCAGATAGTTACTCGGCCATTGGCGCTTTTAGTTATGTAATAACCGGTTCCATCCGTTGAAGATCCCGTTGGATCAATTGGAAAAGAAACCAAATATTTTTCTGATGCTGTCAAAGTTGTCAATGCAGTTCCGGTACTGCAAGTTCCTGTAGCTCCCGCCTTGCAAATTTGTTTGGTCGCAGTATTGTCGCAAGCAGCAGTTTGAATTGTTCCCGGACCAGGCAATGTTCCATTATTATCAATAGCATATTGATACGCTGCATTAAGAAGCGTGTTAACATCGGCTCGTCTTTGTGCGTTTCTTGCTTCTCCCAATTGCTTGGTTGGATTAATGGCCAGAATTACAATGCCTGCCAAAATTGAAATAGCTGCCACAACCAGCAATATTTCAATTAATGTAAACCCTTTTGAATTTTTTTTATTATTCATTTTTGTTTTTGATTAATTACAAAATTATTATAACATACTTATTGTATTTCTTGCCAGGAAGTGATGTTGATTTGCGGACGAGTTTGATTGGTGGTGATTTGAACTTTCCTTAAAACAGTTCCAACAGTTCCAGTGGCGCTTACTGTTTTATTTGGATCAGCGCCAGAAACAGTATAACTGCATCCTCCTTGCCCTAATGAAAAATTTGTTGTTCCAACATAACTTGGATTTTCTCTGACTGTTTCCAATCCTCTTTCCGCGCAAGCATCTGCTAGCGCTTTGGCTTGTCCTGATTGATTTAAAATAAAACTCGATTGTGAAAATCCCAATCCCAAAAGAATAAGCGATGTCGAAACTGTTACTGCCACGGCGCCAACAATAAGCACAAATAATAATGTAACAAATCCTCTCTTTTTCATTTTATAAAAAATTATTTTTATCTTAAACTGGCTGAACCATAAAATGTGCGCGTATAATCATATTCATCTCGACTATCTGTCTTCGTGTGTGTTAATGTGAATTGAATTCGAATCGTTCCCGGAGTGCTAACACGGCTCAGGTTTGTGAATGTTAAATTTGAAACCACTAACCGCGAAGTTGTTAATGAAACATAGGCGCTCGCTCCTTCCTTCATTCGAACTACTCCTGAAGAAAAATCAAACAGCGTCGGATTTTTAGCGCCGTCAACTACGCCCAAAGAAATACTTGCGGCTGAAGTTCCAATAGTAGGCGAATTAATCACATTGGAGTTTCTGATTACTTGTGAAATAATTTGCATCACTCGCATTCCCTCTTGTTCAACTTCCGCCATTGTTCTGTTGCGGACGCGCGCTTCCAGAACTATAGAAAGAAAAATAGAAATTGAAAAAATAATCACTCCGGTAATAGCAACATAGAGAAGCATTTCAACTAACGTAAAACCTTTTTTGTTTTTTTCTAAAGTTTTTTTCATATTTATCTTTCTGAATCCATTTCTATTCGAAACATAACTGGTTCCGCTGATATAGGCCCACCCCAAATAGTAAATTTCGAACTCCAAGCAGTTCCTCCCACGGATAGATGATGTTCCAAAATATCATCAGCTGCTGAAATCACTCCTTGATAAATTCCTGCAAACACCGCCCCTGTTGATAAATTAGCGTGCAATTTAATATAGGAAGTATCATCACTTTCCGTTGTTTCTAATGAAGTTATTGACCCCCAACCTGAACCTAACCATTGCCTATGTGAAACCGTAGCTCCATCTCCCCACATTAACCAGGCTTTAGCTTCATTTCCAGAATATGTTTCATAAACAATATCAAAATTCTTGGAAGTGATATTTTCACAAGCAGCATCATGCTCGGGATGTTGCGTAACAGTGTCCCACGCGCTTCCCGACCATTTACGTGTATTAAGATCAGCTCCAGCATCTAAAACTCCATACATCAATTCATTAGAATTGGGACGTGATACCAATTCGACCCAATTCGCTATACCTCCGGAAGCGGGAATATCCAAGAGTGTAGCTGCTGTCAAAGTTGTTCCATTCCAAATTCGATAATATTGATCCGTTGCCACTGAATCACCCCACATAAACATAGCCCTGCCTGAATTCTGTTCATACGCCACATCTATCGCCTTTTTTGACGACACAGCAGAAGTTGCATCCCAAACCGCCGCTGTTCCCATCGTTCCCCAAGTTGATCCATTCCAAGCCATACCATAAACATCCACATTGGAATCAGAAAAAAACATAGAAATTTCATTGCTGGAAGATAGTGGGTTTCTTTCTAATTCAATCCAAAACGGAACTCCACTGGTTGGAGGATCAGCAATTACAACCGGAGAAGACCAGCTACTGCCATTCCAAATTCGATATGATGGATCGACTGCATTGGCATTATTGTAAACCACAATCGCTCGATCACCGCTAGTTTCATAATCAATATCAAATCCGCGATAAGCATCATTAGTCAAACCGACATTAGCCAGGAGTGTAGTTGTCCCCCAACTTGATCCATTCCAAACTTGCACCCTAATATCTCCTGTGCTATCTAAAGTTCCCAGAATTGCTTCGTCTCTATTTTTAGCAAATTTAAGAACTAGGTATTGAATACTATTATTAACACTCGTAGCTGCTCCTTCTGCTTCCCAACTAGAACCATCCCAAATTCGATAATATGGAATTACTGTTGACTTGGAATAAACCATCATTGTTCTGGAGGCTGCTGCTACTGGCGCTTGCCAATTAGTAAAATATGTATCCAAAACCACCGATCCGATTCTTTGCAAATTTTGCGTCCAAGAAACAGTGGTTGTTGCTCGTTTTGTGTCAGCATCAATTGTGCTAATTTGTGTTTGACGCGTAAATTCTCCATTAGCATCAGAAGAGCCATTCAAATTCCACTGATTGCCTGTCGTTGTTAAACCCCAAGTTCCATCAGTAAGATTGGAAAAACTAGCATCTTTGATATTGCGAAGCGCTTCAATTCCTTCTTCGGCTAAATATGAAGCGCGCACCCGATCACCGGAAAGAACTGTTGACTCCTGACCATAAATAAGCGTTCCGATTAAAGCCGAGATGCTCAATGAAAAAAGCGCCACGCCTAAAAGAACTTCAACCAAAGCGAAAGCATATTTTTTCCTATTAATAAGTAAGCGTTCCTTTTTCATTGATAATTATTTGATCGGAATCATTATTTATTGTAGTTAGAGTGGTTGTTCCTGTTGCTGTTGGAAAACCGGTAAATTTGGCGAAAACTATCTCCGTCAGATTAGAAGCGACAATAGTTGTTGGCAAATCAAAAATTTCATCATAATTTGCATCACGCGTTGCATAACTGGCTCCCTTAAACAAAACCATACTTCCTGATTGAAACTTAACTCCCCAATTGCTATCTCCATTTACCGCTTGAGAAAGCATTTGCGCTCGCCGCAATGCTTGGACAGCATTATCAACAGCCACATCCAAATTATTTTTTGTTTGAAAAGATTGATAGACTGGAATGGAAATTCCACTGATCAACGAAATAATACCAATCACTAAAAGTATTTCCACTAAAGTAAATCCTTTTTTATTCTTCTGTGACAGTTTCTTCTTTTTCAATAATTGTTGTTTCATTTGCGTTTTTTTCTTTATTTTCATCTTCACCTTCTTTTTTAACATAATCACCCAATATCCAACCTTTTTCTCCATTACCTATTGCAATTAAATACCAATTATTCTGCTCCTCTTCAAAAGTATATATACCACCAGGATAAACCTTGGAAATTATTTTAGCTTTTTTATTTGGTTCAGAACGCACATTCAAGAAACCGGTTTCTGTGGATAAAATTTGAATTATTTTTTCTTCCTCCTTGGGAATAATATCTTCTTCAAAAATTTCCGTGGGATTTTCCAAAATAATTTCTTCTGCCGGCGGTGGCGTTGGATTATTTTGATTTTGATTTAAACCACCCACAAGACTATAAATAGGAAGGATCACTGCCATTGCCACGGAAACCACTCCCAACCAAACGAAAACCAAAAGAACCGGTTCCAACACCGTAGCTAAATTCTTGGTCGTATTGTCAGTGCGTTCTTCATAAATAAGACCGATTCTTTTCAATGTCTCTGTCAATTTTCCTGACCTCTCTGAAGCGAATATCATTTGTTGAACTGGCAAAGGAATTAATTTCCCAGCTTTTTTGTAACTCAAAAGACTTTTTTCAAAAGAATTCCCCTTATCAATATTTTCCTTGATATGTTCGTATAGTTTTCTATAAGAATAAAATTCACTACCTCGACAAAGAGAGTCCAACGCATCAATAATCGGCAAGCCCGCTTCAAGCAATAATCCTAAATTATAACCAAAACGCGCCAATTCAACTTCTTTTATCAAATCACGCACCTTGGGAAAACTTAACATCAAAAATTGACCAATAAACTTTGTTTTGCGAAAATAAAATGTAAAATAAAAAGCAGTGATAGCCAATATCAGAAACATTGGCACGGCGACATAGCCATAAACTTTCAAAAAATTTCCAATTCCGATCAAAACTTTTGTCACCAAAGGCAAATCAATATTAAGTTGAGAAAAAACCGTTGATAAGCGAGGCAAAATAAACCAGGATATTCCAATGCCAATGAAGATTGTAAGAAAAAAAACAAAAGCCGGATACATCATCGCTGAATAAATCTTAGAACGAAAAGCTCTTTCTTTTTGTTGCTGAATAGCTATCGCCGCCAAATTTTCTTCCAATCGGCCCGACTCCTCGCCCATTCGAATAAGCGCGTTAACATAACCGGAAAACAAATTAGTTTTTTCCAACGCTTTCCACAAACTAGATCCGCCAGACACTTCGAATTTCAAAAAAACAATTATTTTTTTCATCATCCGGGATTTGGCGGTTTTTTCAATAGAATCCAACGCTGAAAAAAAATCCATACCGGAAGAAACCAGCATAGCCAAATTATCCACAAAAAAATCCTTTTCTTTTCCAACAGAATTCCAGAAATTATTTTTTGGAATATCTATCTTTTCTTTTTCCTTCTTCCTTCTCCAATGCCACCAATAATGTTTTTTATTTTTGTTTTTCACCAATGTGTTTATGTCGGATTAGCTACTCTTAGAAGTTCTTCCAGAGTAGTTGCTCCGCTTTTGACTTTTTCAATTCCATCATCGAAAAGCGAGCGAGCGCCCTGTTTTCTGGCCAAATCCCAAATTTCCTTAGCTGAAGGATTTTTGACAATCAAATCTTGAATCTCTCTAGTTATTCCTATAAATTCAAAAATAGCCGTTCTCCCCTTGAAGCCGGTTCCATTGCAAGCTTCGCAACCTTTTCCTCTATAGAGGGTAGTTTTTTTATCTTTGAAATATTCCTTGGCTGACGGAAAAATCTTTTCTAAATTTTCAATTTCCACTTCTTCGCTTGTGCGGCAATTTTCACATATTCGACGAACTAATCTTTGAGCGATAATCAGATTCATTGTGGAAGCCAAAAGAAAATGTTCAATGCCCATATCCAAAAGCCTGGGAACTGTTGAAGATGC
The DNA here is from genome assembly GCA_003510895.1 of Candidatus Moraniibacteriota bacterium. Lineage (GTDB taxonomy): Bacteria > Patescibacteriota > Minisyncoccia > Moranbacterales > GWC2-37-73 > UBA9338. The sequence goes on along the minus strand of DOKE01000008.1, from coordinate 56,597 downwards.
GTCATTGGCATGAAAAGTTGAGAGTAAAATATGTCCGGTCAATGCCGCGTTAACTGCAATTTCAGCTGTTTCTTTATCTCTGATCTCTCCCACCAAAATGATATCCGGATCTTGACGAACAATGGATCGCAAACCTTCAGAAAAAGTCAGATTGGTTTGCGGATTGACCTGGATTTGATTTATTTCTCCAATTTTAAACTCCACCGGATCTTCAATGGTTGTTACGTTTACCTCAGGACAACTCAAAATCTTCAAAAGAGCATACAATGTTGTGGTTTTTCCCGATCCAGTCGGACCAGTTACCAAAATCATTCCGAATGGTTTTTTGGAAGCTTTCAGTAAAATTTCCTGATCCTTCTCAGAAAGCCCAAGGTCGGACATCGTGAAACCCTTAACATATTCCGAAAGAAGCCGAATAACAATTTTTTCACCATCCAGCGTCGGCACCAATGAAACTCGCATATCCACCATATGACCGTTGCGTCTTTGATAACGAATCGCTCCATCTTGAGCGCAAAAATGTTCATCAATACGCAGTCGCGATTGAACTTTCACTCGATTAAGAATATTTTCATAATATTCTTTGGAAACCCTGCCGGCTTCTTGTAAAATTCCATCTATTCTAAAACGAATGATAATTTCTTTTTCTTGCGGTTCAAAATGGATATCCGAAGCTCGATACATTATTGCATCTTCAAAAATCTCATCGATCATTTCCGGAGCAAAAGAGACATCTTTTTTTATTTTCTTGAATCTAATTTCCAGCGAACGTCGATAATGAATAAAAGAGTTATCAATATCCTCCATCACAGAATAGGCCAATTTTATTTCTTTTCCGCTAAAAATTCTTCCCAACTCCGAAGGAAAATTCTTTTGTTCCGGATTATCGGTTGTCAAAACAACGTCCTTTTCATTCTCAGAAAAAAGAACCAATCTATGTTTCTTGGCTATCGCCTCAGGAATTTTCAAAACACTTTCCTTGGGAGCCGGATGAGAATTGAGATCGGCATAAGGAATCTCGTAAAATTCAGCCATAGCTTGCCCAAGAATATCTTTGGTGATCAACTTATGACTCAATAAATATTCATCTATTGGAGTTTTATTTTTTTGAAAAAATTCAAAAGCTTTTTGCGCATCTTCCTGGGAGACATACGCGCTATCAACAAGAATCTTGAGTATTTTACTTTCTTCCATACGAAAATTTTGTTTTTATTTTTGCAACGATGCTATTAAATAAACTTTTCCACTCTCCTCACAATTTCCGTCAGCGGAGTGTCAGATTTAACAAAAAAATCACGCGCACCTAAATTCTTGGCCTTTTCAACATCCTCTTTTTGACTTAGATTGGAAGTTACTATTGCCGGCGTGTTAATATTTTTTTCACGTAATTTTCCCAATAGAGTAAAACCGTCCATATTGGGCATCATAATGTCCACCAACAACAAATCATATTTTTCTTTATCCAATTCCTTCAAGGCTTCCATTCCATCAAAAACCGCCTTGGCAAAATACCCGGAATTATTCAACTTGAGTTCCATAGCTTTGGCAATGGGTTTTTCATCTTCCACGATTAATATTTTTTTTTGACTAGGCATAAAAGTATTTTTATTCTAATTTTTCAGAAACTTAAAAATGACAAAGATTGTTCTTTCCTATTTTTATATAATACCACAAAAATCCAACTTTAAAAAATTTAGCTTAATAGCCTATCCAGTTCTTCGATTTATCAAATAAATCAAAAAATGCCACGCCTACGACAAAAAGCAAATAGAGAGCTGTCAAATATCCAATCGATTGAAAATATTCCAAACAACAATGGGGACCATCCTTTTTTCTAACAATGCTTCTGAGAAAAAACATTGTCCAGATATGCACCAAAAAAATAACCACCAGCGACAACGAAAACGCGATTATTGCGTAGGAAGAGGAACTGATATATTGAAACAGCGATCCGAAAAAGAACAGAATGATAATCCAAAGCATTTCCGTGTCCCAATAACTGTTATTGTTCTTGAATTTTTTGAAACTTGACCAATACAAAAGCGGCACGCAGAAAAAATTAATAGCAGCGCCTATGAAAAAAATAACTTCCGCCGAAAATCCCTTGGGAATAGTGTCCCTGTATAAATATAAGAAACCGACGCTGTCTAAAAAAATAATTGCAAAACCCAAAAATAACACTAATCTGGAAATATATAGTAACAGCCTTCCCTTCAAATCGAAAGGGTTCATTTCCCAAAAACATTCTCTTTTGTTTAAAATTTTAAAATGGCTAGTCTTTTTTTTACCAAACATAATATGTATTTAAAAGAATTATTTTTATTTTATCAACGCTTCAATTCCTGGCATTTTGTTTCCGCTCAAATATTCCAACATCGCTCCGCCGCCGGTGGAAACAAAAGAAATTTTCCCGATCAAACCATTTTCTTCCAGAACTTGCACCGATTCTCCGCCGCCAATCAAGCTAAACGCCCCGCTTTCCATAACTGCGTCTAAAATAATTCTGGTGGATTTGTCAAAAGGGCTTTCTTCAAATTTTCCCAACGGTCCATTCCAAATAACAGTCTTTGCCCCGGAAATTATTTCTTTGAATTTTTCAATAGTTTTTTCTCCAATATCCCGCCGCTGCTCGTCCGCAAAATCAACCGGCAAAAAAACTTTTTCCGAAAAAGAAATTTTTTGTTCAATCGCTTCATTGGCAATCATTCCTCCCACCAAAACCGCTTCATAACTATTTTCAAATTTTTGAATCAAAGGAAGTTTCGTTTCTATTTTTGCTCCCCCAATAATCGCCACTGCCGGATGAGCAGGCTGACTGAAAACATTGTTCAGATTTTCAATTTCTTTTTGCAACCAAAAACCGGCAAAGCCGGGCAAAAATTTCGTCACGCCTGTTACTGACGCTTGATCTCTGTGGCAAACAGAAAAAGCTTCATTGACGAACACATCAAAATTAGCCGCCAATTTTTCCGCAAAGTCATCCTCATTTTCTTCCTCCCCCTCATAAAATCTGACATTTTCCAAAAGAAGAATTTCATTTGCCGCAAGATTAATCATCGCTTCGTTAACTTTCTCTCCAATGCAATCATCGACAAAAACCACTCTTCTTCCCAATATTTCTTCCAGAGTTTCCCTAATTTGCGAAAGAGAAAATTCCGGATTTACTTTTCCATTTGGTCGTCCTAAATGCGAACAAACCGCCAACTTTGTTCCTTCTTGAGATAAGATAAAATCCACTGTTTCTTGGCAAGCTTCCAACTTGAATTTTTCTTGAATTTTTCCATCAGAAATTCCCACATTAAAATCCACCCGCGCCAAAACTTTCTTGTTCTCCAAATCCGCATCTTGTATTTTCTTCATTTTTTGTTCGTTTATTTTTTTATTAGCAACAAACACTTTTCAATAATTTCATTATACAACAATTCTAATTTTCCACCCAATCAAAAACCCCGGGTCATCCGGAGTTTCTTTCGAACGGCTATCACGCCGTTCTAGCCATTCAGTTCATATCGCACTCCTTGCCCAACTTCCCCGATTTGCCTGATTTTTCCTTCTTTTTCCAGTTCATCCAAATAAACCGTAACGGTAGAATCGGCAATGCCCAAAAGCGTTTGGATTTCGCCATTGCCCGCTTTGCCTTTCTCTTTCAAAAATTCCAAAATCTTTTCCTTTCTTTCGTTTTTCACCCGCGCTTTTTCTCGATTAACTTTCCCAATTCCCGAAATATCCTCCGCCAAAACTTCCTCTTTTTTGGTTTCTATTTGTTTGTCCTCACTCTTCAAAGCCCAAGCAATCACAAAACCAACCACCACCCCAAAAACCAAAACCACAATCGTAATCATAAATTTTTTGTTTTAAAAAATTATTTTTTTCGCTATTTTATTCTTTTTGATTTTCTCGATGATAGAAAATTTTGTTCGGACACAACATTTTTACCGGTTTTTTGTTCCAATTCCAATCGAGCATTCTTGGCAACCTGTCCACCTCTTTTGGATGGTATTTTATTTTCTTCCAAACCTTTCGTTTCCATTGTTTCCGCAATCTGCCGAGTAGAAAGCTCTGCCAAGGCTGTGAAAACTAATTCAGCATCCGTCATATGATCGCGTAGATTTTGCGTTTTCAATCCTTTCAAATTTTTATGACCTTTAATAGACAAGTCACTCCATTCTTGATGAATAATATTAGTCAAAATCGCATATTCTTCTTTTTCTTTCACTGCATTATCTTTCCAATAGTCCGTCAACTTGTTTCGAATTTCTTGACCCATCATCCTCTGCTGAATCCATTTCTGACTCCTTCCCATTTTTTGCCAATAATCGCGACTGCGATTAAGCGCTTTTTCCGGATCACTCATTTCCTGCACCCTTTCATATCCAACTTTCGCCAGCCAAAGCTTGATCGGTTCAGCTTTTTTGCTTGGAATAGATTGAATAATACGAAAAAGATGCTCCGGATTGCCAGCCAGAGTTTTTCTAGTTTTTCCACTTTCGGTATCCATTTCTACCTGGGGACAATTTGTCCCTATGTATTTTCCCAATTCAACATCTCTTTTTCTTAATTTTTTCAAATAATCCGTAGGATTAGCGCTTTCCGTAAGCGCGAAAACAATATCCACCACAGAGAAAAACCAGGTCTCAGTTTTTTCATCCCAATATCTTCGAATTTGCCGCCCCTCAAAAATCGCTAAATTTTTCATTTTTTTCTTTCGCATATTTTTAATTTTATATCTGCCACTACAATACTCTCAAATCTAAAAAAATCCACCACTTTTTGAATTATTCTCTATAAAGATAATACCGATTACAAAATAAAATGCTGGCAAATAAAATATCATTATATTTTTTCATATTGTTCAAAAAATTACTTTTTACTTTTTCTTTTTATGATCCTCAATTATTTCCTCCCTTTTCTCCTTTGTTATTTCATAATTTTCACCATATACTATTTTTTATTTTTCAAAAGTTTTTTACCTTTTCAATCCCATCAACCATTTTCCCCACTCGGTGAAAATGGTCTCACTTACTTCCACCCTTACCCAATCATCTTCCAAACAATCTGCTACTGCGAAATTTGGATAACTCCCGCGAGAGTTTGTTATGGGATGTTTTATTGGACTTTTTTAAATTCCATATTAATTCCGAAATAGTTGCCGCTTTCGGCATTTTCAACAAAGGCGATTTTGTATTCCTGATTTTGTCCCTTGGCCTCGCAATCCTTCAATTTTTTTGATAATTTCTTGTTTTAATTTTTATTTTTTTCGCTATTTTATTCTTTTTAATTTTATTTTTTAAAATTAATTGCGAAAATATCCATAAATTCTTGCCCTATTTCACGCATTTTATCTAAATCTTGAGATCCTCATATATTTTTTTTGCTAAATGTTGAGCAAAATTTACCGCAACGGCATTTCCTATCATTTTATATCCATCAGCAATATCACGATATTTAAAAATAAAATCATCAGGAAAAGTTTGAATTCTTGCGCATTCACGGACAGACAAACGACGATATAAATGCTCTTTTCCGGGAACAAAAATTCTTTTGTTTTGTTCAATAAATTTCATTTTTGGTGCTTGTGGATGAATTGGAGCGTGACGACCACCAGCTTGGATTGTGAAAGATGGCTCATCCCATGAACGCACACGGTTTCGCGACATATAAATTGAAGAAAAACCACCATTCATATATTCATGATTTGGAATTTTTAACACATCACCATTTGTTTTATTTTTATCTAATGCAGGTTTTGCTAAACGTAAATCATAAATAGCGTCTTTTAATACTGGTTTATATTTTTGTGGCTCTGGAAATTCAAATTTTTTCTTTAATTTTTTGTTATAACCCACAATAATGACACGCAATCTATCTTCTGGCACATCATAATCATTTGCATTTAATAGTTTGCAAGAAATTTCATATCCAGCATTTTCAAATTCTTTTATTATATTTGAAAAAGCTTCTTTATGTTTAGGATGAAGAATGCCCGACACATTTTCTGCAAGAAAAAATTTTGGCTGTTTTTCTTTTAATAAACGAATGTAATCATAAAACAATTTTCCTCGTTTATCATTTATTCCACGACCAGCTCCAGCCTCGCTCCAGCTTTGGCAAGGTGGTCCGCCAATAATTCCGTCAACATCGGGAATTTCAGAAGCAGGGACATCAACGATACTTCTTTTGTCAAGTTTTGTTTTCGGAAAATTGTATTCAAAAGTTTCCCAAATTGTGGGGTCGTATTCATTTGCCCAGACGACATGAAAACCAGCTTTTTCAAAGCCTAGGTCAAGCCCTCCTGCGCCTGTAAACAATGAAGCTATTTTCATAATTATTTATGACTAATGTTTAGCGTATTTTTAAATAATTTTTTTGGTGATTTCAAAAGATTTATATCAAATTTCAAAGATGATTCAACTCTGGAACTGGCATTGTGAATGCGAAAAGAAAGCGTCCAATCATTATTCATAGTTACTATTGCTGTTGTTTGACTATCGGTTTTAAAACAAATATCAATAATTTCTGTTGGCAGTGGAACTTTCGGGGTTTTATATTTTGGAAGAATATCATTAAAAGGCAAATTTAATGTTCCATTTAGATTGTAAGCGTGTATTTCTACGCTATTTTTGCCTTTAATAACCTTGTAAAAATCTTTATTTCCAACTAGGTATGCGACCAAATTAGACGCTACTTTTTTAGAATCTTTTTTATAAATTTTTTTCAATTCTTTTATAAAAGCTTTTAGGATTGGGATATAGATTGACGAATGATAATCGCCAAGCTCACTCCATTTTTTCTTTGCACCACTTTCTTTCCTAATTTTTTCCAAGTTATCAAAAATAGGTATTACTGTCTCAAAATATTCTTTTGATGTTTTTGCCCCAAGCCATTTTTCACCAAAATCAATGGTTGAAGATAATCGGGAATGTTTTACTGCGTGATGATTATTTTTAGCCGATACTCCAATTTCCCATTTTTGCAATAAACGAATTGCTAAAACATCTCTTACATCACCAGATTTTCCGTGTTGATCTGATAAAATTTCAAGTTGCAAAATATCATCTTTGCCAATATCGTTTGAAAGTCGTGGTTCTATGTCCATCAGAAAATTAACCGCAAAACTAGCAGTAAGTAAATAATCACTTTTCTCATTTTCACTCAAATTTTCAAAACAACCTTTTGCAATTTTAAAAGAAGAATTTTTAATAACCTCAAGATTTGTTTTGTCCTTCAATTTTTCTTCAAATTGAACAAGCAAAGCATATTCAAAAGATTTTCCAGTTGTCATTTGTCTTGATGCAGTAGTAGTCATATTTTTATTATTACATTTTTCTATTTATAAATATTTTTTGGAGCGGAAAAACACCATAATTCCCTCCATAATCAAAAAAAATATTTCGGCTAGTTATCAAAACTAATTGCTAATGATATTATATCACTACACACAATTCCACGCAATTGTGGATAACTTAAACATTCATATCTCTATTTTACCATACCCGCAAAAGAACGGCT
>DOKE01000008.1:48837-48993 GCA_003510895.1 Candidatus Moraniibacteriota bacterium | reverse complement strand
GTTCGAAAACATAGTATGGAACACAAAAACCAAGAAATTTTATCCCATTCCCAAGATTCCAATCAAAAGACCCAGAAACGCTGTAACTGAAGTGAAAATCCAAGCGCGCATCACTATTTTCGGTTCCGGCCAACCTTTGGCTTCAAAATGATGATG
>DOKE01000008.1:46875-48774 GCA_003510895.1 Candidatus Moraniibacteriota bacterium | reverse complement strand
GCTTCAAAATGATGATGAATCGGAGCTGCTAGAAAAACTTTTCTCTTGAAAAGTCGTTTACTAGTTAGTTGAATCGCGACACTGGAAGATTCCAAAACATACACAAAAACAATAATAAAAAGTATGATGGCGGAATTGGTCAGCATCGCCACCACACCAAGTGTTGTTCCTAATGAAATCGCTCCCGTATCGCCCATAAAAAATCTGGCCGGATAAATATTAAACCAANNGGTAAAAGCAAGACCGAATTGGTGAGCATAGCCACTACTCCCAAAGTCGTGCCCAAGCTCATGGCGCCCGTATCGCCCATAAAAAATTTGGCCGGATAAATATTAAACCAAAGAAAAGCCATCGTGGCTCCGGAAATAGCCGCGCAGAAAGAAGCCAGGTCAACCTTGTTGCGCATAAAAGCCACCACCGCAAAAGAAAAAAATGCCATCATCAAAACGCCGCCATTCAAACCATCCAGACCGTCCGTTTCATTAGAAGATATGGCGGAAAACAAAATAACAAAAATAAAAAGCGGAACATACCACAGACCAATAATATAATTTCCCATAGCCGGAATGTGAATTTTGTCCCAGCCTAATTTAGAATAGAACCACCAAGCGCCAATTCCGGCAATCGCAAACAGCCACCAAAATCTCATCGCAAATCGCATCCCGCCGCCCTTGTTTTTTCCCCAACCGCGAACGCTCATCACATCATCAAGCAAACCAAGCAATCCCGCCGCCACCAGCGTGGCAAGCGGAAGCCACACCTGAGATTTACTGAAAAAATCCAATCGGGCAATAAAATCCGTATTAAACACTTTAGCTAAATAGGGAAAAACATAGTGCGAAAAAAGCGCTAAAACAAAAACAGAAAACCAAATAATAAATCCTCCCATCGTCGGAGTTCCCGCTTTTTGCGCGTGCAAGGAACTGACATAAGTGAGTTTTTCTCCTGTAACATCGTTGGTTTTTATTTTTATGCCAATTTTGTATTTATACAGAATGTTCGTCCAAATCGGAGTAAGTAAAAAAGCCAAAACAAAACCCAAAAGTCCGGTGGAAAGAATTTTTATTATATTGACCATTTCAGGCACAGTGTGTATTTGCGCGAATTGCATATTTTTTATCTTTTAATTTTATTGCCAAGAGTAAGAATCAAATGTCCAGTTTATCATTGTTTTTATGTCTTGCCAACGATATGGATCATCCAAAAGAACGCACACGATCGTATGTTCCTTGGTTGGATTTTGAACCGCCACCAAAAGAGACCTTCCCGCCAAAGGAGTAAAACCGGTTTTTCCTCCCAAGAAATTAGGCACTTCTTCCACTATTTCATCAGTATTTAAAATTATATGCTCGTATTTTTCATCCGCCGATTTTATGATTGTGTTGCTAGGCAATTTGAAAATTTTCCACATTTCATCAAACTTAAGCGAATGCACAGCGACTCTGCCGATGTCATAGGCCGACGAATAGCATTCGTTTTCCCGCCCATCTAATTCTAATCCAGAAGGAGTGCAAAAATTAGTGTCATAGAGTCCCAGTTCTTTGGCTCGCTTGTTCATTATCTCCACAAATTTTTCCATATCGCCTCCGATATGTATGCCCAAAGCGGTTGCAGCGTCATTGGCGCTATTCATAAGCATAGCTTTAAGAAGATTTCTAACGCTTATTTTTTCTCCCACCTTCATCCTTAGGCTGATGCAATATCCCGACCGAGGACAACCTATTTTTGTTCCTTCAACATAAACGGAATTTTCATCAATAGTCACGATTTCATCCAAATCTTTGATTCTTTCCATAACCAAAACCGCCGTCATCATTTTAGTGAGGGAAGCGATTTGTCTTCTTTCTTTTCCATTTTGATATTGCAAAATAGTTCCGCTGCCGGCATCTAGGATGACCG
>DOKE01000008.1:46451-46842 GCA_003510895.1 Candidatus Moraniibacteriota bacterium | reverse complement strand
GTAATTTTTTTCGCCACCTGTTCATATGGGTCATTTTCTTTACTTAATTTTTGGATTAAATCATCTTTTTTTTCTTTTCTTACCGGCTGAAACTGTGTCATCGGCAAAACACTTTCCAATGAAAATTTTTCATCCCGATTCACTTTCAATTCCATTTTTCGATTCTCAAAAACAGAAGCATCAGCTTCTTTTTCTTTTCCCTGCACCCAGTCGCCCAAAAAAAACAATGAGGAATTCAAGGGAAAAATCAACACCGTAAAAATTGTAACTAATACATTCATCAAAAAATGATTTATTGTTTTTCAATAATTGAATTTATTCTCTCATCCACTGACAGTTTAGCATATTCAGGAAGATTTTCCACTTTTTCAATTCCAAGCTTTTTCAGAAA
>DOKE01000008.1:34883-46392 GCA_003510895.1 Candidatus Moraniibacteriota bacterium | reverse complement strand
TCAATTCCAAGCTTTTTCAGAAAATCAAAAGAAACCGAATACACATATCCGCGCGCATCTTTGGGATTATTTCCTCTTTCAATAAGTCCCCTGATAGAAAGATTTCTCAAAGTGTAGGAACAATTCACTCCTCGGATAGATTCTATTTCCGGCTTGGAAATCGGCCCTCGATACGCAATAATAGAAAGCACTTCCAAGGCTGCCGTGGAAAGCGGTCCCTCCAATTCATTTTTCACCAGCCTCTCAACATATTCAACATTTTTCTCGCTGGAAACCAATTGCGCTTCATCTTCTTTTTCCACAATCATCAACCCGCTTTCATCTTCGCGATATTTTTTGGAAATTTCCGAGATAGCTTCCACAACTTCTTCTTTTTTCATTTCAACAATTTTAGCCAGCTTGGAAATTTTTATTGGCTCCCCACTGACAAAAAGCAAACTTTCCAGAACTGATTTCAATTTATTTTTTTCCATAATTATTTTTTAATTCTTTTTATTGTTTTATTTATTAGATTAATTTTGACAATTTGTTTACTTTATTATGTCACTAAATTTGCTCGATTTATACTTTTCCCATTCTTCCTGTTTCACATAGAGCATTTTGTAAGCATTTTTTGTCTTTCACTAGCATCCCGACACCACTGCACCAGTCTTTTGATTTTTTCACTATCATCCTATAAATTGCGAGTTAATTAAATTTTTTACCTAGGATAAACCTATTAATAACCTAATTGAATTTGTCTAAAATAAAGCATTTGTCAGTATTTTTACATTAAAACAAACCTATTGATAACCTAATTGAATCTGAATTTGTCTAAAAACCAATAACTCAATAAACCCCTACCCTTGGCAAATATTTTATTGTCTCTTCTCAACTCTTGGAGAATATTATCCATTTCTTTCGCAGTTATTCTTTCAGAAAAAATATTAAAAAAATCGCTTGTTCTTGATCCGTTTTTGCCAGCTTTTTCCAAATGCTTCAATATAAGTAACTTCTTTTCATCTCGTGAAGCACCCACAAGTTGCGTGTGCTTCCAAAGTTTTCCTTCATATTCATAATATTTTCTTGAAAGAATATATTTTGATCCGCGACCTTTTCCGACATTTTCAATCAATCCGAGTTCCAAAAATTTCTTTCGAGACTCAAGATTCTGAATTTTTTGATTTTCTCTTATTTTCTCCAGTTCAAAAATCTCTTCAAATGATAACGTGATTTGTTTTTGATTAGTTATTTTTTCTAAAAATATTATAAAATTTTCATCCTTAACTTCTGCTGGAATATTCAAAATAACCACATAATCATCCGTTCCTAGAAAATCAGGAAGACCCTTACCTTCTCGAATAGTATTATCGAAAATCATATCCATACCTTGTCCTGAACGTTCCACTAGGCCAGCTAATTGAAAAATTTCAGCAATACGTCTATTCCGCCATTCAGATCTTTCAAGAATATTATCCACATTCACCCCATTTACAAACCCACCAGGACTTTGTATAGAAATTTTTTCCGGAGTAGCTTTAATAAATATAGAAGCTGATTGAATATGATAATCTCGATGTGCAATCGCGTTTGCAAGAGCTTCCCTAATAGACTCTCTATTAAATGAAACAACTTCTCGCTGAATAAATCCTTCATGATATGGAAATCTTATATTTCTTGCGTTAATATTTTCCCACACTTCATTATAAATTCTAAAAAATGGTTCTCGCCAATCTTTTCGAAAATCATGACGGATTTTTTGTGACTGTCGCCATTCAAAAATAATTTCTGCGCAAGAAAGCAATTTATCGATTTTTTGCTTTTTCCCAAAAAGTATCAACGCTGCATTATTCAATCCATCATTACTCAATGCCCCAATCGCCCGCAATGTCTTTTCGGTTGAAAATGTTAAATATTCTTTTTTATTTTGTTTATTAGCCCAAAGTTTTTTAAAATTATTTATAGCTTCCTCATCTATATCTGACAATGTGAAATTCTCCACTTTTTGACAAGAAAAATCCAGCTCCGCCTCATTTAAAATTTCCTTTATTTTATCCTGACTCATTTCAACCAAAGAACTTCCGGCACGCATTGGATATTTATAATTTCCACTTGATTTTATTATCGCGCCAACAGAACGGCTTGGAATATGAAAAATAAGAACTCTCCTTTCTTTATAGATTTTTTCCTCTACATCTATTCTGATGCCGAGATTTTGCAGTAAGTGATGGGATAATGTGTCAATCGTCCCTTGAAAGGATTTAGTTCCAATAATTTTTTTATCATTCGAAATCCCGAGAACTAACTTACCGCCACCCTCATTTGCTAGAGCAGCACAATAATCCGGTAAGTTATTTATTTTATCAAATTCATATTCCGCTTTTTTAAATTCCAAATTAAGCCCCTCGGGTTCCCCAAGCCACTTTTCAAATTGTTCCTCTGTTGTTTGTTTTTTTATCATAAATTATTTTTCAATATTTGTTTTTGTAATTCAATAATTGTTTCCTGATTTTGTTTATTTTGTTCAAGTAACTCTTGATTGATTTTCTGCGTCTGCTCAACAGATTCAGTTTTTTCTGAATATTCTTTATATGCAGCATTATTATATCTAATTTGATCAAGAAATATGCCAGTAACGTAAATCACTATCGATATTAAAAAATTTTATACCTTGGTCTATTTATAATTTATGCCGGACTCTTATTTCTTCAAACAATTCATCCTGCTCCACGTGAATTATTCTCTGCTTCACCAATTCCAAAAGCGCCAGAAAGGAAACCACCACTTCCGTCTTGTCCTTGGAAGAAGCAATCAATTCCGAAAATGAAGACTCCGCTTTTTTCTTAATCATTTCTTGAAGATGAATTATTTTTTCTTCCAGCGTCAAAACTTCGCTCACAATTTCTTCTTCGAGTTTTTCCAAAATAGGAATGCTGCCCAGAACTTTTTCAAACGATTTTTTCAAATCAGAAATTCCGACATTTTCCGGCGGACAAAAAAAAGATTCAAAACCGGAAAAACCGATTCTTGAAAAACAAACTCTTCCCGCCTGCGCCATTTTTTCTATTTCTTTGGAAATATCTTTGAATTTCTTATATTCCGCCAATTGATGTTCCAAGTCTTTTATTTCCTCTTCTTCCTCTTCAGTGAAACGCAACAAAGGCAGCAACGCTTTTGATTTGATGAGAATAAGTTTTGACGCCACAGAAAGAAACTGGGAAAGATTTTCCAAGGAAATATTTTCTCTGTTTCCGATATATTCCAAATATTGATCCGTCACTTTCGAAAGACTGACCCTGGTTATGTCCATTTTTTCTTGCTCAATAAGTTGCAGCAAAAGGTCCAATGGTCCTTCAAATTGTTCCAGTTTAAAATGATAATTCATAACAAAAATTTCGATTAATTCAACTGTTCTTGTCGAACATTTTCCAATACGATTTCTTTTTCTCCAACACTATCCCTGAGTTTAAACGCCGGATAAAGAGCTAGCGCCACCGCTCCGGCGATAAATAAAAATATGGCCTTGAGCGGAAGAAAAACCAAAATAATCGCTGAAAATCCTGTGGAAACAATATAGGCGATTGATTTGGATGTTCTGAAAAAACTTATAACATCCATATCGCCGCCATCAATTCTCTTATAGAAATATGAATCCCGCAGCGTTTCAATCAAAGCCGCTCCAATTCTGGTCATAAAAAGAATCGCTCCCCAAACCCATAAAGATTTGCTTTCAACAAAAAAGATATTGCCCGTAAAAATAGCCATCATCAAGAGACTACCGATTATCATTTCCTTTTCTCCTATTTTCTTATCCGCCAGCAAGCCCGCCGGATATCCAACAATCACAAACGGCACCAGCATAATTGTGAAAATTATTCCTATTTGCCCCCAGCCAAAACCTCTGTCAATTAGATATAAAGGAGTGTAAAGAATCATTAAGGCAAAAAATAATTCCAAAGCAAAAGAAATCCAATATATATACATAAGATCCTTGTTGACGAATATTTTCCTGAAAAGATCCCGCAATGTGATATTTCCATCAAACTTTTTGTTTCCATCTCGAAGTCCGACAAGTCCGATAACAAAAATAATCGCATTAATTATTATGGCGAAAAAAAATAATCCCGAAAAATCATATTTATCCAAAATACTGGTGGAAAGAAAAGGGCCAATCAAAAAACCAGCATTCAAAATCGTCAGATGAGCCCCACGAATTCTTCCGGATTTCTTGTCTTCTGAATATGATTCCAAAATGATATCCAAGATAACGGAAGTCAAATAGGAGGTTACGATATAGGCCATCAAAAGAAAAATTCCGGAGCTTGAAGGAGGAATCATTGTTAGAAAAACAATAAAAATAATTTGCAAAAAAAACAACAAAAAAAATGCCATCGATTTGCCGGTTTTTTTAATTATCCTGTGCATATTTAAAAGTCCAATCAGAGCCACCGCATACGCCGCAAAATAGAAAATGCTGACATTTTCGCTTCCCAAAGAAAGTTTGAAATAGGAAGATTCAATATAAACCAAAAGTGCCTGAGAAAAACCAATCAAGAACGACAAAAAATCCACTATTCTTATTTTTCCCTTATTTATACTTTCACTATGTTTTTCAACTTCGTTCATTTTTTATTTTTTATACCGTCTTAAATCATTTTTTTGTCCTTTTTGCCAAAAATAATCATTTTCTCAACATCAACTTCAATGTTTCCATTTTCATTTTCAACATCAAAAGTGCTATGCGGAGCGGTTTTAACTTTTCCGTGCACTCCGATATGAAAACCTTTTTTTATTTCTCCCACGGTTTTGTGGCTATAAACACTATCCGGTCCGATTATCGCTTTTACATATCCGCTTTCATCATACAAATCAATAACCAAAATTCCTCCGTGATCTTTGATTTCATACACCAACCCTTCCACAAAAATCGAATCTCCCAGATGATGATTTAATTCGCCAACACTTATTCTGTTTCTTTTCATATTGAAAAAAATTTCATTTTTTAGGGAGTGAGTCTTTTCACATCGCGAGGAAACAAAACTGCCTCTTTAATACTTCCCAATCCAAGAATTTTTTGCGCGATTCTTTCACTTCCCAATCCCCATCCTCCGTGCGGCGGTATTCCATATTTGAAAATATCCAAATAGTGTTCGAAATCTTCCGGTTTCAGTTTATGTTTTTTGATGCTTTCCACTAATTGATTGTAATCATTAATTCTTTGTCCTCCGCTGGCAATTTCAACTCCTCGAAACAAAAGATCGAAAGTTTCCGTTTCTTTTGGATTGGCGCTCGGCATTGAATAAAACGGTCTGATATTTGCCGGATAATGAGTAAGAAAAACGAAATCGGAATTATGATTTTTTTTCGCCCACTCGCAAATCATTCTTTCACCTTCTCCATCAATATCCACTGTTTCCATTTTTTTGCCGTATTCTTTTTCCAAAATTTCCAAAGCTTCGATCAATTTTATTCTCGGAATTTTTTCCATCGGTAAAATTTCAGCTCCATACATCGCCAATTCAGCTTGGCAGTTTTTGGAAACTGAATCCATAATTATTCCCATTGTTTTTTCCAATTCATCCATCACATCTTCAAAGCTATCAACAAAAGCCATCTCCGCGTCCAACCCGGTAAATTCATTGACGTGTCTGGTTGTGTAGTGTGGTTCGGCTCGAAAAACCGTTCCAATTTCAAAAACTCTTTCAAACACGCCCGCTCCGGCTTGCTTGTAGAATTGCGGGCTTTGCGCCAAATAAGCTTCCCTTTCAAAATATTTTATTTTGAAAAAATTAGCTCCTCCTTCGGTTGCCGAACTCAAAATTTTCGGAGTTTTTATTTCAACAAATCCGTCTTTTCTCATAGTTTCAGCATAGGCTTTCAGAATTTCCGAATAGATTTTAAAAATAGCGGAAACTTTTTTGTTTCTCAATGTGATAACCCTATTGTCCAAAAGCGTTTCCAAATGAAGGTTAAAGTCATCATCGGAAATATCCACCGGCAATTCCACTTCCGGCTTGGTAATAACTTTCAATTTTTGGACTTCAATTTCCACTCCACCAGTAGAAATATTTTCATTTTTAGCTTTTCCCGGTCTTTCCTTAACCAGTCCTTCTATTTCAATAATAAATTCACTGCGCGTTTCTTTGGCTGCCTTGTAGGCATCTTCATTATTAGGGAGAATCACCATTTGAATAAGTCCGCTTCGATCGCGCAGGTCAATAAAGATAAGTTTTCCGTGATCGCGACGAACATTGACCCAACCAGCCAATTTCACTATTTCGCCAATATGTTTCACCGTTTCACTGATTAAAATTCTTTCCATATATTTTAATTCTAGTATTTAATCTTATTTATTTCCGAGCAATTCATTCGCTTTTCGAGAAAGATCACTGGGAACAATATGAGTTTTGAGAAAAAATTCCGAAACTCCAAGTTTTCTAACCTCCTGAGCCGATTCATCATCAATTGAAGCGGAAAGAACAATAATAGGAATATTTTTTGTTTTATCTTCTTGCTTTAATTTAGTAATAATTTCTTCTCCGCCCATTGCCGGCATAACCATATCCGTAACAATCAGATCATAATTTCCATTCATAACTTCCTTCACTCCCCAGGCTCCATTTTTGGCTCTCACAACTTCATAGCCGTCATCTTCCAATTTTTTTCCAAACATATCCAAAAAAATCTCTTCGTCTTCAATTAATAAAATTTTTCCTTTTCCATTTTTTTCAGTTTCTCCATTCAGCCTTATTTTGTTTTTATCCTGTTCTTCGTATTCTCGAAGAAGCCTCTGCATTTCTTTGGCAAAATCAGAAGGAGTATATTGCATTTTGGAAATAAACTTGTTGGCGCCACTTTCCATCACCTTATTTTTAGCTTCCTCTTCTCCTAGATTGCTGAAAACGATTATTTTCAAATCTTTATCATATTTTTCATTACTGCGAATTTCTTTCAACACATCCACGCCGTTCATTTCAGGGAGAATCAAATCTAAAAGAATCAAATCAAACTTATCCTGATCTAAATATTTAAAAACTTCTTTACCGGTCTTTGCGATAACAACCTCAATTCCGATTGAAGCAAGTTTGCGCTGATATATTTCAGCAATCATCGGATCATCTTCAACAAAAAGTATTTTGTGCATAAAAAATAAGTTAATAAAAAAATATCGCGCCGCAAGAAAATTATACCCCAGAATAAGCAAAAAAACAACGAGGTTGCTTAAAGATTTTTTATCTTAAATTATTGATAAAAATTCAATTCCAGTTAAACAAATTTCTCGCAGCCCTCTGTGGTGCAAACAAAACTTTCATCCTCTCCAATGCTTTTCAGATATTCTACTACTTCCCTGATAATCCAACCAGGCGTAGACGCCCCGGCGCTAACTCCTATTTTTTTGCAACCAGAAAACCAAATATCCCGCATTTGTTTTTTATTTTCAATAAAAAAAGATTTATCATTAACTCTTTTGGCAATTTCCCAGAGCCTATTTGAATTGGCGCTTTCCGGAGAACCAATCACCACTACTGCGTCATTTTCTTTTGCTAATTGTTTGATTTCCGTTTGTCGATGATGAGTGGTGAGACAAATAGAATCAATCACTTCCACCTTAGGATATTTTTCTTTGATTTTTTGAGCGGCATATTCAACGAACTCCTGATCCTGAGTCGTTTGAGAAAGAACTACGATATTTTTTTCCGGATTTAATTCAATAGTTTCCAGTTCCGCCTTATTTTCAATAAAAAAAGCTTTTTTCTGCGCCCACTCATTTATTCCACGAACTTCTTTGTGATTTTTTTCTCCCACAATCACAATTTGCGACATTTTATCCAAAAACAACTTTGCCAATCTTTGAACTTTGATCACTCGCGGACAAGTTGTGTCAATAAGTTCAAAGCCTTTTTTCTTAGCTACACCATAAATCTTCGGTCCCATTCCGTGCGCGGTAATAACCAAAGTTCGTATTTTTCCCTTCACTTTTTCCAACGTTTCTTCCAATGTTTCCTCCATATCAATCTTCATCACTCCCAATTCTTCAATCCGCCTGACCACGTCGCTATTGTGCACCAAAGAGCCCAAAACAGCCACAGGCTTTTTCACCTTCGGATCATTGGCAATTTTTTCCACAATATTATATGCCCGTTCCACGCCCTCGCAAAACCCGGCATATTGAGAAAGAGTTATTTTCATAGTTTCCAGTGTACACCATTTGTCCGAAAAATCAATCCACTTCACCTAGCTGCTGCAGTTGTAATAATTTTTGATACAAACCGCCTTCTGTTTTGGATAATTCGAAATGACTGCCAGTTTCGACAACCCTGCCTTTCTCCAACACCACAATCTTATCGGCTTTTTTGATTGTGCTTAAACGGTGCGCAATCATAATGACAGTTCTGTTTTTGCAAATCTTGTCCATTGCATCCTGAATTAATCTCTCGCTTTGAGAATCCAAATTGCTCGTCGCCTCATCAAAAATCAAAATTTTAGGATTTGCTAAAATGGCCCGCGCAATTCCAATTCTCTGTCGTTGTCCGCCGGATAACTTCACGCCTCTTTCTCCGGTTATTGTATCATATCCTTTTTCCAATTGATCAATAAATTCTTCCGCATTGGCAATTCTAGCCGCCGCTTTTATTTCTCGAATTGTCGCTTTCGGTTTGGCATAACGGATATTATCCATAATCGAGGAATTGAAAATTTCCACTTCTTGAGGAACAATCGCCATAAATTTGCGAAACACTCCTAAATCATAATCTTTTATATTTTTTCCATCCAATAAAAGCTCACCCCTGGTAGCGTCATAATGACGATAGATCATTCTGACTACTGTTGTCTTTCCTCCACCCGACGGTCCAACTAAAGCCGTCACACAATTGGGTTGAATTTCAAAACTAACTCCATCCAAAGCTTTCAATGTGCTATTTTTATAAACAAAATCAACTTTTTTAAATTCAATCTTTCCATCCAAATCTTTTGGTTTTATGCCATTTTTTGGATTAACAATTTCCGATTTTTCCTGTTGCAGATAATATAATCTATCCACCGCTTCAGCGCTTTCCATTATTTTGTCATACAAACGGGAAATTCGATATAAAGACAGCAAAGCTTTTTCCGAAATCGTATAGACAAAAACTATCGTACCAATTGTAATTTCCCCGCTATAAATAAGATATATTCCGGAAATCAAAATCAAAGCGCGTCCGAAATCTATCGTAAAATTTCTCTTCAAATTTTGTCGCAAAATCTTGCCATATTCAAGCAAAATTTGATTTTTAATTCCATCTCGCATCTTTTCAAAAAAACTGATCTCCTGCTCTTCTTGCGCAAAAGACTGAACGGCATTGATATTAATCACCGTCTGTGTCATTGCGCCCGAAGCCTCCTCTTCCATAGCGAATCTATCTCTACGATGAGGATAGACATCTTTATTTATTCGAACAGTCAGCCACAGAAAAACCGGAGCTAAAATTAAAATTATCAAACCGAAACGCCAATCAACAACAAACAAAATCACTACAGTAAATAATAGTTGCAAAATTGTCGGAGCCACATCCCAAAAGAAATTAGTTAGCAAATCATCAATCCGTTGCACCCCTCTTTGAACTTTAAGAACCTTGCTTCCTGTATTTTCTTTTTCATGATAACCCAAACTCAAAGAAACTAACTTGGAAAAAGCATCATTATACAAATACGCCTCAGCAGTCACTAAAATTTTAAAAATTCTTTTATCTTGAACAAATGCTAACAGAGAAGTGGCTTGATTCGCCACGAACATTCCAATGATATATACAACCAATAAACCAATCTCCGCCAAAGAAAAATTCGTGATCAAATCAATAATCAATTTCAAAATATACGGTCCAACAAAACGCATCAGCTCCAAACAGACAGTCACAACCAAAAGTTTTATTATTCGCGCGCGCGAAGGCTTAAGCAGACGCCATAAGCGTCCCCAGAAATCGTTAATATTATAGTTCTCAACTTCTTTGTTTGAAAACTTTTTTTTATTCTTTTTATCCATACATTCTCATCTTAACACATTAAATATTTTTTGAGTTATCCATAATTTAATTTTATTTATAACTTGCAAAAAATCTCCCGTTTTTAAGCGAGAGATTTTCAAGTAGCGCAATATGTCTATTTTTTCGATGTTATTTTTTTCAAAAAATTTTCCACCGTGACAATTTCACTTTTTTCCTCGCTTCTTTTTTTAACTTCTATGCCGCCTGACTTGAGAGATTTGTCGCTCACCACCACACGATATGGAATGCCAATCAAATCGCTATCGGCAAATTTTTCTCCCGCCCGCGCGTCGCGATCATCAAACAAAACTTCCACGCCATTTTCTTGCAGTTTCCTATAAATTTTTTCCGCTTCCTCATCTTGATTCAATGAAATCAAATGAACCTGAAATGGCGCCACAGCCTCCGGCCAAATAATTCCTTTTTCGTCATTATACAATTCAACCACAGTTCCCATTAGCCGTGAAATTCCTATTCCATAAGAACCCATAAAAACAAATTGATCTTCGCCTTTTTCATTCTTATACTTCAAATTAAAAGGCTCTGAAAATCTGTGTCCAAGAGAAAATATATTGCCAACTTCAATAGCTTTTTTTTCAATCAGTTCGTCCTTATTTATTCCAAGATCTTTTAGGACTTCATCCGTATAAACTTCTTTATTGACGGCTATTCCTTTTTCTTCATCGATATAAATTATATCTTCTCCCGCCTCGCTTATTGTTTGAAATTCATGAGAATATTTCGAAAAAGAACCACCGGAAGCAAAAGTCATAAATGTCTTTTCTCCCAATCCAACTCGATCAAAAACATTTTTATAAGCAATCTTAGCTTTTTCATAATATTCATTATGCTCAGCTTCATCCTTGGAAAAAGAATACAACGCTTTCCAGAAAAATTCCCTGCCTCTCATAATGCCTGACTTGGCCCGCGCTTCGTTTCGAAAAACAGTTCTGATGTCATATACATAGATAGGTAAATCTTTGTGAGAAGATATGAAAGTTTTCATCATATTTGACATTGGCTCCTCATGAGTGAAGGCCAGCGAAAGTTCGGTTCCATTTTTCAACTTTGTCTTAAACCAATTATCAACCACTTCATCATTCCATCGGTTGGTTTTTTCCCAGACTTCTTTTTTTTGCAAAGCCGTAGACTGCACTTCCACGCCTCCGGTTTTATTCATTTCTTCCCGAACAATATTAGAAATTTTATTTATCACTTTTAATCCCAACGGCAAAATAGCATACACTCCAGCCATTTCTTTATGCACAAATCCAGCCCGAATCAAAAGCTGAGCATTCAAACTCACCTCATCCTTCGGAGCAAATTTCTGGGTTTTCGTGAAAAGCTTAGATTGTTTCATAGAAATTGACATAAAAAAATAAATTGATATTCCCCATATTACACTATTTTTCCCTTAAAATCAAACAAAAAATACAGATAGATATGCCAAGAACAAAAAATTATCACGTTACCTCAATATTAGCATATAAAAAAATCCCCGGGCAACA
>DOKE01000008.1:32792-34821 GCA_003510895.1 Candidatus Moraniibacteriota bacterium | reverse complement strand
GGGGCGAATATTCCGGGATAGTTTCCCGTTATTTTAAACTGCCTTTTAAAAATATCTCCTCCGCATTTTCTGCTTCTTCCTTTTTTCCTTTTTCACGACCCTGGAAAGTTCCTGTTGCAATCCCTTGCACTTTCCAGTGACACCGTGCGGACCAGTGTCGCCCATCGATTGACTGATTCGTTCCTTAAGGTTTCTTTTTTTCTGCCTCAGATTATAAAGCTCCTTTCCAATGTTACCCTTACTACGAGCCATAAACTGCCTCCTTTGATTGAAAATGATATTTCAAATCTACTAAGATGGATACTATCAACCGAAGAACAGGCGTGCAAAAAATCCTTGCTGGCGAGGCTGTTGCTGTTTACGAATCTTGTCGGCAAGATTCTTACCAGTAATGAGATTCTTACAGCACCATGAGTAACAATCGCCCTTATGCACACGGTGATTGCCCCACCGACAAGAATTGCCCAAACTCATTGGTCTTTTACAGCGCCAGCAAATCATACGTGGCTTTTGCTTACCGCTTTTTTTCTTTTTCCCGTTTCCATTGTACCGTCTCATAGTGATTCTCCTGTCGTTTTTCTGCGAATTATTCTAATCACCCGAAATATGGGCGTTTCGCTTTTGTTGAATGCCCCTTAATCTTCCCTTTTTTATCCCATGCGATATATGAACCCTCAGGAACACGCCAGAACCAGCAATAAGCTCTCTCCTTGATGTTGTACCAAATATCAATAGGCGTTATTAGGAAAAATCCGGGATTTCTTCGATTTGTAAATATACCAGGACGCCACTTTTTCCTGCCATCATTTCGACGGCTTTTTTTATTACACTTTTGCTTCCTCCGTCGACTCATAGATAGTCTCCTTTTTTTCACCTTGTTTTTAAACAACTTTCCATTATTCAATAATTGATATTACAATATAGCTTATAGAAAAAAAGGTGTCAATAAGTCCCTTGACAACCGCTTTAAACAATACTATCATTTAATGTTATGATGAATTCATTAAAATTATCCAAAAATTGAAACTTCAAAAGCAATATTTTCCCGAAAACAGCTTCTTGCTAGCTTTTAGGAAAGCCTTGCTTGAAAAAAGCAATGCTTTGGATGAGCACAAGCCCATTCAAAAGTTCTTTACAAAAAGGAGTGGCTTATGAAATATTGTCGTTCACCCTAAAGTCGATATTGATTCCACTGTTTGGTATTTTTATGATGTAACATACCAAGTAACCAAGACTTAAAAGGAGCACTATCATGGGAGGATTTAAAATCACCATCGAAACATTCGAGGATGTGCGGAAAAAAATGCAGGCCAAGCCCGCACTGGCACCAACCAAAATAGACCACAGGAAAGAAACTGGTAAACCGATTATCTTTAACGTTATTCTGGATATTTCCGGGTCAATGGATGACTACTACAAAGAGCTCATCAATGGCTTTAATAGCGTTATGATTCCGTCTCTCAAGCAAGCAAGTGAACGTGCAAGAGGTCCAATGCGGTTGGGCTGCCTGCTTTTCTCCGAAAAACTTGTCCCAGCTTGGCGCGGTTTCAAAACACTTGAAGAACTCGGGACAGAACCGCTCAGTCTGAATATGTTTGATCAGCCAGGACTCAAAGGACGAACTGCTCTCTATGGAGCGATGCGCTCCGGAATCATTTGGACTGCCAGCGCAATGGAACATTTGCGCCAAAACAGCCGTGGAAGCATCCCTCAGGGGAAAATCATCATACTTACTGATGGGGCCAACAATGAAAATCCTTTGGATGAAGCTTCGGTCTCGACCGCTTTCAATGGAATTGAAAAGATTGACGCGAAAAATCTTCAACCCGTAATCGGATTCTTCAATACCAGCGATGGATTGACGAAAGAGCAATTTGAAATCATGGTCAAAAAAACCGGCTTTACCGGTCTCGGATTTTATGATATCGCCCGCGGAAAAAATATGAAAGAAAAACAGGCATCGTTCCGCCATCAATTCGGTATTTTTTCAAGCCAAGCCTGCAGATAAACCCGGACTATCAAGAGTCCG
>DOKE01000008.1:32294-32717 GCA_003510895.1 Candidatus Moraniibacteriota bacterium | reverse complement strand
CCGCAGATGGGGAAAAATTTATTTCTCCATCTGTCCTTATTATATTTTTTGAAATTCTTTCTAAAAAGAGGACAATAAAGAGCATCTTTTCAGAAAGGGTCATAAAAAAGATCCGACCGAACAAATTAATCCAACCTTATTTGATTAATTTAAATGTACTTTTACAAAGGAGGACCGACAAATGACCACTACACTAGCATCTATTGATAACAAGGACCGTGAAATCTCGTTGCAATTCAGTTTTAGCAACCTCTCAGCAATTCCTCAATTTTTAGAGGATCTGACCGAAGAAAATCTTGAACTTGCCGCAATTCGAAAAAATGTCGGATCGCAAAGTGCCGGCATCGATTTAACCAATGGAAGTCAATTCCATCAAAAAATGCTCGATTTGCGAGAATTACCCGCAGGACTGCTGAAAACCGA
>DOKE01000008.1:19019-32243 GCA_003510895.1 Candidatus Moraniibacteriota bacterium | reverse complement strand
AGGACTGCTGAAAACCGACTATGAACTGGTTGGCGCCTGGAAACAGAAACGAATTCAAATGAAAAAAGGCTGGGCACAAAATAAGCCGTACTGGATGATTCGCTTTCGTTTTTGCCACAAAAATCATTTGCCCGAATACCGATCAAAACTTGGCGAACAAGCCTGGAATGAAATGGTCACAAAAAAACCAATTCTATTGGGTGAACTCGTTACAATTTGCTCAATTGCTTTTTGGCAAATGAGAGCTTGGCGTAATCCGTGGTTTCAAAACGGGAAATTATCACCTGGCGTTTATTTCATCAGCCTGAATTTTGAAGGGCGCAAACCTTTATATGAATGGGACCCCCCCAAGGGAGCGAGTAATGAAAACTTTTCTCAACAATTCAATCCGGACGCTGTTTTCAGAATTGATTGAATTCTTAATGAGTCTTTTGGGGACACAAAAGGAGGCTGGTATGTCGAAATACGTTCGATTGGGACATGGAAGCAATGCAATCCGCTATGATCTGCTATCTCTGGAATCCGCTATGAAAACCGGTGGACAAGGAAATGTTTATTTTCCTGATAAAAAAATCTGCATCAAAGTACTTCATAATCCTGATAATTTCACTGACCAATTGTCTAACATCAGTAAGATTTTCGTCAGCCCTGACAGGCCATATGAAAAAGTCCGGTCTGTAAGCGCGGTCCCAATGGATTTGATCTGGGAAGAAAAAAACGACAAAGTCATCGGTTATGCTATGGAACAATTTTCCGATTGGCACAGCCTAAATGAAATATTAACGGAATATGACAGCGAATCAATAGGAATGGATCTTAAATCCGCCGGGTTGCTTCTGGCAGAATTATGCAAAGCCGTCCGCTTGATCCATAATGAAGGATTTGTCATCGGCGACTTCAATCCGAGTAATGTCCTGTTCAAGCTCGAACCTGGAAAAATACGGGTTAAACTTATCGACGTTGATAGTTGGAGTATCTATCGCAAAAACGATCTCGGCATCGAATATGCGTCGAGGGTCTTAGATAAGGCAATCATATATTATCCCGATGTGATTCAAGCAGACAGGAACGGAAAACCATGGCCAAATTTTACACCTGAGCATGACTGGTGGGCATTCGCCTGCATTAGCTGGATGGTACTAACCAAATATGATCCCTTTATGACCGGCATGATTTCAAATGCCGACAGGGAGGATCGGATTTTGGGAAAACATACAGCCAACAGTGCAGCAACGGTACAACTTCATCCGGAATGTGGACCAGTCGCTCAAGCATTAGGACCGAAACTACGGCTCTATCTGGATCGGTGTTTGAAAAACATCGTAAAGCGACCATTTCCGACAATGTTGCTCTATGAATTTGCCAATGACCTGCGCTCTTGTTCAAAATGCAGATTCACTGCCCATTCATCAGCTGTCATTTGTCCACGTTGTGCACAACTCCTTTGATCTAAATGTTTCACGAAACAGGATTGGCATTGCCAACCCTGTTTTTATTTTTAAAATTTTTTATTTTTACTGATGAAAATCTTTTCCGCCCACTTTTATTTTTCCATTTTTCTTAATAATAGAAACGCCAATTCCCTTATTAGACCCGCCCGAAAAAGTAACATGTGGCGAAACAATTAATAAATCATTTTTATCATAATATCTATTCGTAGCAGGCGAGTGTCCGTGGATAATCGCATTAATACCGGAATTTCTAACTTTCACAATATCATCCTCCACTGGATTCACATTTTTTATTTTTTCCGCTATCAATTCCGTCAATTCGTTTAATTTCTTAAATTCGGTATGCCACTTTTCATTATTATCAAAAACTTTTGGCATCTTCTCTCCAATCACTCTCAATATTTCAATCACATCATCAATGTAATCACCGGATAATCCATTTTCTCTCTTCCACTCATCAATACCCCTCTCTATCACTGATTTATTTATATCAATCGAATCCAGCTGACGAAACAAATAATTTACTGTCCAGTTTTCCCATTTAAGACCCTTGAAGCCATTCTCATCAAAATCTTCTTTCGCATCTTGATTAAAATTAATTGCATTGTTCTCATACAAATACTCCATCACCTTTACTAATAAATCCTCGGCCAGATTTTCAAATGATTCTTGTTCCACAAAATATTTCCTATTATGTGCATTAAAATATGTTTCCTCTATTCTCCTAAAATTATCATCCAATTTTTCATTCTGAAACAAAGTTCTTCTTAAATTTTCTTGGACTATTCTATTAATTTCCGAAACTCTTTGGTTGATATTTCCATCCCTTGTAAGATCAACAATCATTTTAATCGTCGGATCAGTGTGACAAAACAAAATGTCATCATGAACAACCGCCACCTTGATATTGCAAATATCTTCCAAAACCATCCTGCCTTCCTGACTATTTCTCATATTAGCCAAGATCTCCGGCATCTTATCATACAATTTTTTCCATAACCACTGTTGATCCTGTCTAAATTTATCAAAGGTAACGTCGTCTTCAGAAAACGATCTTACGAATAATGCCACCTTCTTTAATTCTGAATCATGATCCGGATCAAACTGAGCCAATTCCCAAATTCCAATATTTTGTCCCGTTAATAAATCTGCATTTTTTTCTGCATAATTATCACTGCCATCACCACATAAAAAACGAATTAAATCCATATCGTGATTTCCACAAAGGAAGTCGACTTGTCCGCCTTGCTGTTCTGCCTGCTTTGCAAGGTCTCCAATATTAGAAGTGATTTCAACACCATCCATACAACGATCACCCAAAATATCTCCCAGAAAAACAAGTTTCTTATCATCTCCAGTCCACTGCCATTTTCCAGCTGCATCTTTTTCTGCCACACCCAATGATCTTATATGTTTCTCGAATTTTTTCATATCTCCATCCAAATCCTCAATTGCCATCACTTCTGCTTCCCTTTTCACTTCCCACCAGTTTTTTCTTTCTGGCTGCGGAATATGTTCTATTAATTTTGTTGGCAAAATTGATTCAGGAGTTGAAATTGGCGCTGGAACTTGTTCAGGTTCTGCCCATATTTTTGGAAGAGGTGGCCTTTCAAATTCCACAGGTGATTCCAAGATGGGCTGAACTGACTCCAGGATTGGAGCTTCTGGCGTCAACACCTCTTTCTGAGGAATCACCACTGGTTGCGGCTCTTCTTCTGGTTGTTTGATTATTGTCTTTTTCGGAATCTCCGGAAAACCCACCAATTTAATCTCTTCTTCAACCTTCTCCGGTTTTTGTTGGATTTTCTCTAAGAAAGAAAAGATCGCATCTCTTCTAAATAATTCGTTTTGTGATACATCCTTTTCAATTTGTTTGATATAATCAGCAAGACTAGTCCTTAATCCAGCTTTACTTAAAAGCCTAGCCCCCAATCTTTCAGCCGTCACGCCTATTATTTCTGCCTCTCTGATTATAATATCTCTGGTCAAATTACCGTCTTTTAATAAAGTTTCCAGTATATCTTCCCGGTTAATATCAGCTATTTCATTATTTTCTTTTTTTGCACCTAATGGCAAAGCATTACTAAATAGATTTTTTTCACTCATTTTATTGATATACTATAAACTTTAAAATGTCTCTGGGAATATAAGCTGCTCCCCAATATCAGCTAATTTATTTTTTAATTTATTTTTTTCACTTCCTATATCCATCTTTTCTTTTTCTAAGATTTGTTTCTTTTGA
Organism: Candidatus Moraniibacteriota bacterium; assembly: GCA_003510895.1. GTDB lineage: Bacteria > Patescibacteriota > Minisyncoccia > Moranbacterales > GWC2-37-73 > UBA9338. The sequence goes on along the minus strand of DOKE01000008.1, from coordinate 28,550 downwards.
GGATCGGTTTCATTTTTGATTTCCAATTCCTTTTGTGTAACAGCTTGATCTTTTTCTTTGATTCTTTCTTTTAACACAGCCTCTTCACTTTCTAAAATAACAACCATCGCTAATTCTGCAGTTGATTTTTCATCTCGCTCAGCAACTGGGATTGCATCCAATTGTGTTTCATATTGAGCGCGTAATTTATCATCACTCTGAACAAAACCAACGGCCAACTCAGTTGGCGTAGCTTGAATTCTTTTGGCCTCCTCTTTAATCGCATCATAAGACAGCCCGAAATTTGAAAACAAATCTGACATTTTTTTCACTGAATCGGAAATATTTCGTTGCTTTTCATGCTTTCCGTTTCCATTTTTCTTTTCCTGATACTCAAGCAATAACTTTATCGCAACCGCATTCGCATTGGCTGTTCTATTTTTATCGAGTGATATTTTCTTGGTTTCAGTTTGATACTTTTTATTAACAGCAATCAGGGGCTTCATCACCTCGGCCAACAGTTTCGAGATAGGAACATTCGCTTCAATGGCTGATTTTTTCAAAATATCCTCTGTCAAATTTCCTTCATCCAAAAGTTCCAGCATCTCCTTGCCTTTCAAGTCAACACCTAATGTTTTTTTCAAGTCACCTTCAATCTTGAAATCATTTCCTTTCAATTTCGACAACACTTCCTCCAGCGTCATCGTCAATTTTTCCAAATCCTGTTGAGGTTTCATCCACATATTTCCACGCACATTAAATCCTTGAGAAAACCCGCCCGGGATAGATACTTCATCTATTTTACGCTGAGTATACAAAACAAAGCTATTTTCCATCGGAGACCAAACCAAATATCCGCCATATCCTTTAGAAAAAACTTCCAGTTGATTGGAACCATTATCTCCATCTATCCTATTATAATATTTTCCGTTACTGGATTTCTTTTTCGTATCTATTAATATTTTTCCAAAACGATCGCCACCCGTATCCACCACAAATCCGGCTTTTTCCATTTTCTCCAAAGCCTTCTTACCATTTTTAATCTGATTTTCCATATATTCCGCCAATTTGGAAAGCGACTCATACTTTCCACCATTCTGCGGATTGAAGTACTTATGACTCTTCAAGTAATCATCTGGGAGATCGGCCATAGGATCCACTCCGTTTTTAAATAATTCAAAAATATCCTCTGTTTTCATCTTAAAAGATAAACCATACAAATTTTTGGAATAATTTTTATGCACCTGTTTCACTTCATCAGAAGAAAAATTCATATTATCACACTTCGTCACAAAATTTACATATTCATCCAAATATTTTTCCTTTTTCAGGAGTCCCAATTCCACTAAAGTTTCATATACAAATTTAGCAGCCGATGTGTCTCGGCCCGATTCTTTGCCATGATGATCAATGATTAGTCTTTTACCATCTTCTTCGCTGATCACGCCATGTTGCGCTTTCGATGTGTCCATAATGACACCGCTGTCTGAAATATCTCCCTTGCCAACAAATTTCACCTTATCAATTTTTATTTCAGCCAACTCCATCAATTTCAAACAAGCATTTGCATCACGATCAGGTTTTTCATGCACTGTCAATTCTGTCCACAATTTTCTAGTCAATTCCAAAAATTTCTTATCCCCATCTTCTATTGTCGCCGCATTCAAATCTTCATATTTATTTAACCTATATATAGTATGCAACGCTGCTATTCGAGCGGGATTATTATTTTTGTTTTTTAAAATAGACTCTTCCATAGATTTCAAAAGTCCATGAAACAATCGGATGTTCTCCAGTTTTTCCGCTTCGCTTCTTATTGGTTTCTGTGTTATTGATTGCTCGCCCGATGAAACCATTGGTCCACTCCCCATTTCTTTACCCAGCTTTTCCATCGGTCTTCTTGAAAACACTGGAACCACAAATGGAGCTTCAACATTATATCCAACAGGCTCCGTGAACTCGGTAGTCTCTACGCCCTTAATCCCATCACCAGTATGCGTTGCGAGAATATCAAAATTATCAACGCCATCAACTTTATTTTCCATCACGCCAACCTCGGCAAATTTTCCAATAAATTTGGCATGTCCGTTTGAATTTTCAAACGCAATTTTTCCAATTTCGCTATTTGGATCAATAATCGCATTTCCATTGGCGTCAATCGGAATTTCAACAACTTGATTTTGCGTATTCTCGGACAAGGAAACTAACAATTTCATTTTTCCTTCTTTCATCAACTCCTGCGGATTCCAATTTTTTCCATTATGGAAAGAACCGCCTTGCGTCATTTGCCTGATATTAAAAATATAGTTTCCGTTTTTATCAATCCCTGCTCCTTTTTCTCCGCCCCACCGCAATTTTAATTCATTCTTATCGAATTTTGACGTGTCGTTGTCCGCCCAAACTCCACGTTTAATTTTAGAAAATAATTCTTCGTGGTCTTTGATAAAATCTTTAATTTCTACAATTTCTTGCCGTGAAGACATTTCCCCCGAAGGTAACTCGCCTGCTATCAGTCGACGCAAATAACCCAAGGCCGTGTAGTGATGGTTTTTTTCGTTCGCGCCTGCTCCGCTAAAAACACCCTCCCTATTATTAAAACTTGTTCCTATCTCCTGCGCTGCCGCCCCAACCACCAAACCAATTCCAAGTCCTTTTGTGACTGCCCAAGCAACTTTCTTGTTTTTCATCTTACTAAAAGCTTTGTCTTTGACAGTTTTTTCTCCCAAAAAATCTTTTTGTATTTTCGCCTCTTTAACGTGTTGCAAATATTCATCTAGTCCTTGTTCATTGTTATAGGGAGTAGCCCAATCAGCGTGAATATTTTTTCTTAAATATACTTTCGCTTCGGCAGCCATAATATACATTGCCGTTCTCTCTCGTTCAACATTTTTTGAATCAGAAAAACTAATCAAATCAACTTTTTCCTGATCTGAAAAAGTGATGCGCGAATTTATTTCATTGAGATGCTCGAGCACTAAGGATAATTGCCGATCGCTGGGTTGTTTTTTCAATCCTTCAAGCGCCTCTTTCAAGTTGCCGGTTAATTCAGTGGAATTTTTCGTTTCATATCTGAATTTCTCCATTTCCTCTCGTCTTTTCGAGCCGCTTTCAATCTTTTTTCCCTTGGCCATTTCTCTGCTATGTTGCGCGCGTTCTTCATTAATCCTTTTATGTTCCCGCATACCAGCTACTGATCCACCAACTATGGCGCTAATGCCCATCCCCAAGGGTCCCGCGAGTTTGGCTCCGCGATGAGCAACACTCACCGTTCCTTTAACAATCATCCCGTATGCAATTGACACCGCCATCGCGACACTGGTTTCGTTGACAAATCTTCCAACAAAAGACTTCTGCACTTTCTCTGTCAGACGATCAACCGCATTATATTGCGCTTCGGTTTCAACGCCAACTCGCGCTTTTCCTAAAACAATCTCAAAATCTTCATCCAACGCATCCAATCCTTTTCCGTGCGCAATGCTATCCTTAATTTGTTTTGCAATCTCCAAAAGATTATCTGCGTATATCAAGGATTTTCTCGCTGGTGATTTTTCTTTTGAATCGGTGAGATTATTGCCAAAAATATTATTTTTTTCCAAATTAAACTGTTCCTCTGTAATAGTTCCGGATGCAAATTGTTTTATTAAATTTTGAATATTCTCACTTAATCCCTTTTCTCCCAGTTGTTCTTCTTTTAATATTCTTTTTTCTTCCCCTCTGCGCAATAAATCCTCACCTTCGTATTCGGAAACAAAACGTTCAACAATCGCGTTCATCGCATTATCGTGATCGGCTTTCTCGCCTTTTTCTCCGACATAAAGGTTTCCGGATTGTTGAATTTCTCTTTTCGCTTTGGCAATTTCTTTTTGACGATAATATTCGTGAGCTAAATTATGTTTCCAAATTTTATTCCAAAAACCGGAGACACCTTTCAGTTCCTTTTTTGAAGATAATAATTTTTCCTCCGCAATATCGCGAGCCTGCTGCTCAATATCGACGCTCGCAATGACAATTTTGTGTTTCTTTTTTTCCGGTTCCGGAGCTGACAAATTTACGTTTTGTTTTTCAAGATTCATTTTTTTATGAATTTAAATATGTGTCTCTAAACTCCACCAACGCCCCAGCCAACACTTCATCCAAATTGAAAATATTTTGCCGACAAAAAATATCAATCTGTTCCGAGTTCGCGCCATCCAAAAGCGCGCTGAATTCCTCTAGTTTATCCTTCGGCATATTTTCCAAAATCGTCGCATTGATTCGATCTTCCACTCTTTCTGTCAAATCCATTTTTATTTGATTCAGAACATCAGCATCAACATTTTCAAATTTTTTTTCCTCAACCAACTTCTCGACAAATGCGTTTATTGTTTGTATTTGTTTCATAAAATTAAATTCATTAAATTTACAAGATTTATCAATGTTTTCAGTATATCAAAATAATCTCTTTTCTACAAAAATTTTTTCTAATAGCGAAATTAAATCATTTAAAAATATCCGGCTTTTTATGCCGGTTGTTCTATTGGAATTTCTATGATGAATCTGGAGCCTTTGCTGCCTACTCTTTCTCCAAAAAGTTATCAATATGCACAATATATTCTCCAAACTGGGAAGCACCGTCTTTCACATCACTCATCATTTTTTCATTGTCTACTTTCTCATATTCATGAACCACTATATTTCTCAATCCAACAACTGGCGCGATTTTTTTAACAAAATCAAGGGGGAGCACTTTTGCTTCTCCTAGGATTAAAAAAGTTTCTTGCATAGTTTCCGGAGCTTTTAAGTTTTTCGCCGAAATAATATGCGTATTTATATCCAGCATTGTATCAACTATCAATTGAAAATTTCTTTCAATCGTCCGAAGTTTCAAAACATCACCGGCAATTTCAGAAACATCCAAAATCAAAAGAGGCTCTATTTCTTTTATATAATTTTCAATATTGTTTATTTTTCTCTGAACAAGTTCCTTGTTTAACATTGGATTTTTTGTTTATATTTATTAATCGTATTTCTATAAAGAGTTTTTTGCAGCCTAAAAAGTCTTCCGGCTCCCAAATATTCCGCTACGGCATAAGAAAAAAAATTCTCATAGGCATATTTTTCAGCAAAAAGAATCTTATTGTTCTTAACAATCTCCTTGAGTAAAAATGGCCCTGATTTTTTCAGATTGATCACTTCAACGAATTTGCTTCCAACCAACTTTTCCAAATCTTCACTCAGTTCCCCGACTTTAATATAGCCCATCTCGCCTTCGCTTACATACCCAAAATCATAATCGCTGAATTTGTGCGTAATTCCTCTTGCCTGCGAACCAAAAAGCAACAACAATTTCAAGTTATGCTTTTCGGCAATCTTTTTGATTTTTTCAAAATCCATTTTCATGCCCTAATCATAGCACAAATACAACAAAAAAACAACTCAAAAAAATATTTAATTCTTCTACGCCGCCTGTTCAATCGGAATTTCTATTATGAATCTGGAGCCTTATTTATATTATTTGTTCCAAATAAATTACAGACAAAAGATTATAATTTTATGCGTAAATAAGCATCGACTTCTTCTTTGAAAAAACCCACTACTTCATCAATTCTTGCCGGTTCAATCATTTGCGTTCCGTTAATTTCCGCCTCTGAAATATCTTTTGTGTATAAAAGTTGTGTCAGAAAAAGCTTTTCATTAAACAGCTCTCCATATACCACATAGGCTTCTCGAATAATATCATCGAGTTTCATAATTCCTTTTTTTAAAACAACATACACATCCACATAATCCCGCCAAGCATTTCTTCTGTTCATCGCATACGCTTTTGTCAATGCGATACCAAACGGAGAAATAATTTTCAAAGGAGCTCCTGAAAATTCAAACACATATTTTTTCAAATCAAAAGGATAAAAAATAAAAGATATCTTAATATTATGCTCCGTAAGAAACGTGAATTCATCCCCGCTGTTTACAAGCACCTCTTTTATAAATATTTCTTTTCGAACTTTTTCAGGAAAAGATGCTGGGATTTCTTTTGAACAGAAAATGTCAAAATCATACGACACTCGATGTCCTAATTGAAGCGCTAAAGCTGTTCCGCCTGACAAATATCCGATAGAATTAAAACTCGAAAGTTTTTGAAAAATATTTTTTCTTTCTTGATCAAGAATGTCGAGATGGAGTTTTTCCATATATGTTTTTAATATATTGTTCGCTATTTTTTATTTTAACGCCAAGAATATGTTCAAAAAAATAAAAAACAGCCGGAGTATAAATGCCCTTTACGGGCTTTTGAAATTCTTGATTAATCACATCGCGACCATATTTTCGAAAAAGATTTTGCACATCTTTCATTGTTCCCAATGCCAATGTTTGATGAATAATCAAATGTCGATCTTTGGAAAAATCCAAAACAGGCTCATTTTTATTCAAAAACCAAAACAACTTATTCATCTTTAATTTAAGTATTTTCATACTTATATTCTAGCACAAAATAGCAAGAAAATCAAGCGCCTATTAGACTTTAAAAGATATTTAATTTTTCTACGCCGCTTGTTCGATTGGAAGTTCTATGATGAATCTGGAGCCTTTGCCGGCGCCGTCGGATTCTATCCAGACTTTTCCGTGATGGGCTTCAATAATATTTTTGGCGACATAAAGACCCAGACCGGTTCCGGTGGCGTGCAATCTGCCGGTGTCTTTTCCGCGAGAGAATTTTTTGAAAAGATATGGCATTTCATCAGCCGGCACTCCGATTCCCGTGTCAGAAATCGTAATCTTAATCGTATTATTTTCCGTTTTTTCTCCCTTCATCACCACTCCGCCTTTTTCTGTATATTTCAAAGCATTGTCCGTAAAATTAGAAATCACCTCCCGCATCTTGGCAGGATCCATCGACACCATCGGCAATTTTTCATCCGGCAATTTAAAATCCAAATACAAATCTTTCGACTTGGCAACCAAAATAAAGTTCTCATATAATTCTTTCATCAGTTCGCCGATGTCGGATTTTTCAAAAGTAAATTGCATTCTTCCGGATTCAATTCGAGAAACATTCAAAAGGTCTTCCACTAAATGCACCAATCTTTCACTGGAAGCATAAACTTTTTCCAAAGCGTCCTTAGCCTTGTCATTAATTTCCCCATAAGAGCCTTCGATAATCAAAGAAACAAATCCTTTGATAGAAGTCAATGGGGTGCGAAGTTGATGAGAAGCGATGGAAATAAACTCGGTCTTGGCGTTGTCCAATTTGCGAAGCTGATCATTAGCCGCCGACAATTTATCCGCCATAACCTGAAGCTGTTCCTTGCGTTCAACTTCTTGTTTAACAGATTTAACCAAAACATATCCAAACCCAAGAGCCAAAATCAAAGTTACGCCTATCAAAATAATGTTCATATTACTTTCGACAAAGAAATACTGCGCGGCGATAATAATATTCATAGCCACCACTAAAGCCTGCGTTCCCAAAAGTTTTATATTAAATGCCTTATGTTTCACTATAAGATAGGCAAGAAATCCCATAAAAGTAACTGCACCAAATAAGCCATACAATTCGAATTTATAACCAGACATACCCCATCCAACTTCTGCTAAATACCCTCCCAAAAACACTACGGAAAAAAAAGAAAATAAAAATAATGCAATTCCTATTAATAAAATTAGAATCTGCTCTCTAAAATACTTGTCGGCTTTTTTAAAACTCACTATTGAAAAAAGAGCAATAGCAAATAATGATATTATTTCTACAAAATATTTATAGTTTAAACCATAATTACTTTCCAAGGAATAACATTCACTAGAATTAAACGCATATAAATTAAACCTTGTCGCCATAAAAACAATCAAGGGAAGCAATATAGTAAGTACTAAAAATTTATATTTAAGAGCTGCATCCTTCTTCTTAATGAAAACATAAATGAAATACAAGCTGACTACAAAAAGTAAAGGCTCAACCAATGTCGTTATTGACCAAGCAAACATCTGAACTCTAGTATCCCAACTCAACCAAGTAAATAAATCTAGAATTGACCATAGGGAGAGTAATAATGCCATTAAAAAAAACACTTTCGACAACAATTCTCCCTTACCTCTAATTAAAATAAAAAAACCAAAAAATAAAGATATCGCTATCACTGGAATATGTGAGTAATAAAGAAGCCCTAAATTTCCACTAAAAGAATCCATAACGAGAGGAAGGCATATGTCTATTGAGTTTGTAATTAAATTGTTACTCATTTTTTATTTTTTTATTTTAAATTTATTTAGAACAATTTTCATTTATATAATCATCCACCTGAGACGGATACCACATCCAATCCTCTTGATCCTCATCTTCAATAGGCAATAAAGGAACAATCAAAGGCTTAATCTTAAATTTCTCTAATACATAATGAAATGCCGGAGAAACAACATCCTCTATGAACTTTTTTTCATAGTTATTGTCTTTTTTAATATAATTTTCAAAAAGAATTCCGTTGCATAAAAAAAGTGAAAAAAACTTAACATATACATCCCGTGCATTCTCTCCATTTGTCTTGAATGAAGAAATGTCAAATTTTTCTACATCTTCATAGAATTTAGCGAAAATATCATGATGGAATCCAACCAAACTTCCACCATTAAATGTTTTAATGTTTGAAAAATTTTTATTGTCATTATTCTGAAGATCTATAATTTTTATTTTCTTTTTATTTTTCCCATCTGAAATTGTAATTTTTCCAAGACATACCTTATCCTGATTTCTTGTGCAAAATTTATCTTCCAAAAACTCAATATAGATTGGATCAAGACTAGAAATTTTAGCAAAATCAAAAAAATGTCTGAACTCAAAATTTGGAGTCGCTATAAATCTAAACAATGCAGCTTTCGGTTTTTCCTTAAAAATTTTAGGAAACTCTCCTCCCAAAAAATCTTCCACTTTTTTCCTCAATTCCTTGTCATTCCACCTCCTCCAAATCTCTTCTTTCGCAACTGATAGGGGGGTGTATATATCATTGACATCAAAATTTTTCTCATCAACACCACATTCTGTGTTAACGGTATTTTTCTGTTCTTCCATAATTTTCTTCCCTCTGAAACCATTTAAATCTAAAAGCAATCTTTATTTAAATAATAACATCAATACAAAAAAAATAAAAGGGCTAGATTATAATCAATAATCTGCCCTTTTAAAAATTCAGCACTGGACGAATAACCAGTTCGGTTATCAATCCATTCCTCACAACCCAATATCCAATACTGACCGCGAGACTAAGAATAAAGAACATATAATCTCTAATCCGCAAACCATTATTGCATCCGTGTCGAAGGTAAGTCATTGTGATGAAAGCATCCTGGAAGATTGAAAGAAAGAAGAAAGCTATCATATCGCCCCAGAACTTCACCTTCAGAAGACGAAGCAACAAAAAAAATAACTGCATCGGTACATAAGATACGACTGGGAATAAAATACTCCGAAAAGTTTTTTTATCCCTCCATAAATCAAGTTTCTTCTTGAAAAAGTCCTGCTTCTCTTGCGCTTCATCCAACGCATCCCACAAAACCCATTCAGCTTTTTTATTTCTATAATAA
>DOKE01000008.1:18568-18941 GCA_003510895.1 Candidatus Moraniibacteriota bacterium | reverse complement strand
AAAAGCAATACGCAATTAAGAAGAATTGCGGCAAAAACCATCGCCAATACACCTCTTTCCTTCCATACTAATTCAACCGAAATCCATAATGGATTATCAAAAACCCAATTGAGAGCATGATAAATCCCCGCTCCGAAAATCCTTTTGCGCCAGCTTTTAAAAAGCAAGGCACAAGCCATCACCGCGACAAACACGGCAATGATTTTCCATTGCTCATTCATCGCGACACCTCCGATATTTCATTTTTAAACAACTCTTGTTATTCTGACCCTATGCCATCATAACTATTAATTATACACCCAAAAACAACATCTGTCAACCACAAATGCCGTTTCTTGCTTCAAACAAAGGAAAGTTTGTGAAAAAATTCCAA
>DOKE01000008.1:16774-18512 GCA_003510895.1 Candidatus Moraniibacteriota bacterium | reverse complement strand
GAAAGTTTGTGAAAAAATTCCAAAAAAACATATCACTAGGCGACGATTCTGAAAAATAATGTCCTATTTTTCTTTTATTGGAATTTCTATGATAAATTCAGAACCCTTATTCTCTCCTTCTGAGTGAACTTTTATATTTCCACCATGAGCTTCGATAAATTTCTTTCCCACAAAAAGACCAAGACCAGTTCCATTGACTTCCAATTTAGTTATTTTGCTTCCTCGAGCAAATTTACCAAATAACTTATCCAAATCATTTTTTAATATTCCCACACCGGTATCAATTATCGAAATAAGGACTTCATCATCTTTCCTGCTTAAAACTACATCTACTTTCCCGACGTTAGTATATTTTATAGCATTATCCACTAGATTGTTTATCACCTCATAAATTTTTCGCTTATCTATATATATTTTATCAGGAAAATTTTCCGATATTTTCAAATTCAATTCCAATTTTTTATCTTCCGCATTAATTTTATAATTTTCCACTATTTCTTTAACTACTTCTTTTAAATCATAAAAATCAAAGTCATATTTTATTTTTCCCGACTCAAGCCGAGAAAAATTCAAAAAATCGCTAATTAAATCCAATAGCCTATCGGAATTTTTACAAATTCTTTCATTGACATGCAATATTTCTTTACTGGCTTTTCCATAAGCTCCATCCAAAACCATACGAGAAAAATTTTTTATTATCATAAGGGGACTTCTTAATTGATGAGAAGCGATTGAAAGAAATTCTGACTTAACCCTGTCCAGTTCTTGTAATTTTTCATTAGCCTTCTGAAGTTTTTCAGTGGTCTTTCCAAGATTCTTATTCACAAACTCCAACTCATTCACCAGACTCTGAAGTTTTTCTTTTTGCCTATTTTCATTAGCAACACTTTCCACTAATATAGCCCCGACTATAAACACGACAATGAAAACAATCAATCTCATAATTATTTCAAAGGCATTACTGGAATAAAATATTTCCACACTTATAATAGAAATCAAAATTGCCACCAGTAATTGCGAGGCTACTACTTTTTTTCCCAAAAATTCATGCTTAACCATTGCTATTCCTATGAAAATTGCAAAAAACAAAGAGCTAGGACTATCCAAGTTTGTTATGGAAAAAATACCAAAAGCCGGAAGAATAACGCTGACCAATAGCGATGTGCTTGCAAATCCTCCCACGCCCGCCAAAACATAGCGCGCTTGAATTCTTTTTTCCCCTTCTTGTTTAAAATAAAGACGAGCAGTTTTTAATATTGCCCAAATTATCATAACCATCATATGAAACCCCCACAAATTAAACAGTATCCCCGGATCCGCATCCACTCCGCCAATACTCACTCCGCGAGCTTCCTTGATCACCAAACCATCTATCAAAGTGACAACTGTAATTACAAATCCTGAAAGATAAATCAAAAAATGTTTCCAGTATTTTTTATTTTTTTCATCGTAAAAAAACACCCAACCCAAAAGAGCTGTAGCTGTCATATCTCCAATCGCATAAACAACTTTTAAAAAGATAGTTGTGTCATAGAAATACATCAAAAAGTTAGACAATGACCAAAATCCGGTAACAAAACACATATAAATAAAAGCGAATGCTAATTTATTTTTCGGAGCATTTCTAAGCGCCAGCATTCCAATGAAGAAATTAAGCGCGCTTGCAACTATAATTAAATACATCATAAAAACTTTTATACAAAATAAAAAACGCAGCACTCTTTGTTATTATTATAAC
>DOKE01000008.1:14682-16718 GCA_003510895.1 Candidatus Moraniibacteriota bacterium | reverse complement strand
TATTATTATAACATAGAAGTGCTGCGTCGTCATGAACGATCTCACTTTTTTAGAATCTGAATTTATCCCTTGCCTTCTTCAAAGATTCAATTATTTTTTCATAATGATAATCTTCGTGTCCGGCAGTAAGTGAGAATCTCAGCAAGGCATTTTTGCTGCTAACTGCTGGCTTGCGTATGGCTCCCACCAAAATTCCGCATTCAAAAAGAAGATAGTCTCTGGCCTCTTGGCATTTTTTGTCATCCCCGACAACTATGGGAACGATTTGAGATTCAGAATTCATTGCGTTGAATTCCAACTTTCTTACTTCATTGCGAAACTCAGAAGTTTTTTTGTGTAAAATTTTCCTTCTCTCATCGCCAATCCCTCCCGCAATAATTCTCTTTGTGAGCAATGCTCTTTCCACTATATCAGGAGGCAACGCTACAGAAAAAATATAGTGAAAATTTCCCACTTTTGCGAGATCACAAAACCCTACTGGCAAAGCAGCATATCCGCCAATACAAGCGAACGCCTTGCTAAGAGTTCCGATTTCCACAAAATATTCTAAATCTTCCTGCTCAACAATTCCTTGATGATCTAAAAGACCCCTTCCATTTCTTCCATACACGCCGTCGCTATGAGCGCCATCCAAAATAACTATCGCTCCATATTTTTTTGCCAATTCCAAAAGCTTCTTGCAATCAACAAAACTTCCGTTCATAGAAAACAAAGCATCCTCCACTATGAATTTGAGTGTTTCCGGCTCTGCTTTAGAAAGCTTTCTTTCTAATTCATCATAATTCAAATGCGACGTGGTTTTACAATGGAAACCATTTCCACGTATAGCATCTTGGAGTGATGCGTGAGCATGAACATCCATAAAAAAACAAGAAGCGGGAGGATTTTTGTCCATTGGAAAGCCAGCAGCGCTAACTCTGCCAGCCAAAAGGAGTATAGCATTGTAACAAGCCAAATATCCAGTATTAAAAAGTTTCATTCCTCGCGGATAAACCGAATTTTTAAATTCAGCCATTTCCTTTTCGAACTGAATATATATTTCGTGATCAGCAACAGCTCGAGAAATTCCAAAACCCGTTCCCCATTTTTCCACCAAACCAGACGATTGAGTCGTTGCGACTGAATTTCCCAAATTGAGATAATCCAAAGAGTTGCAATTAATAACTGGAGCATTGCATCCCTTCACCATAACCTCTGGTCCTTGCGATTTTCCCGTGATAACCGGAAGATCATTGAAAACTCCTCCCTTTCTGCATTCCTTTGCAAAATCTTCTACCCTATTGAAATAATCAAATATGGCATTATCCCCGAAAGTCATAATTCCCTCCCTTCTCTAAAAGATTTTAGATTTATTCTGCGCGAATTATTCGCCTTATATTGTAAAATAACTTATTAATTATACATCAATAGAAAAAGTTAAACAAAAAAATATACAAAGTTCCATTATTGGCTTTGGCAAAAGAAAGTTTGTGAAAAAATTCCAAAAAAATCCTCACCAACTCACGACCGTGAGCAAATGATTTTATATTTCACTTATCACATCGAATCCTTTGAAGCTTCCCGTGATTGAAAGTCCGACTATTTTGCCTTTGCAAATCCCTCTATTCCTAATTTGCCCTGCTGTTTCATTAAGCGTCGCTCCGCTGCCAACCGCGTCATCAATAAGCAAAATGTTTTTAAATTCGCCAACCTCATCCACAATAATCGTTTTCTTGGCATTTTCAATGCGATCTTCCAATTTACTCAAAGTTTTTTGCGGAACACTGACTTGCGTTTTCACTTTCACAATTGATACTTTTCTGACACCAAGACGCAAATTTTTTTCCAATTCTTTCATAAACTGCACTTCCCGCTTAACCGTCGGCGGAATAAATCCCACCCCGTCTATTTTATATTTCCTTATGAGATAATCAACCGTTTTCGTAAAAGTTTATAGTTTACACTTAACTATAAACCATAATATATTTATACTATTGTCAATAAAACAGAACCTCCTCCAAAAAAATCCTCACCAAAGTACGACCGTGAGCAAATGA
>DOKE01000008.1:4187-14554 GCA_003510895.1 Candidatus Moraniibacteriota bacterium | reverse complement strand
CACCTTAACTTTTCAGTTTAGGTGAGCCGAGTAAAAATTTACAATTAATTATCAGCTCTTTATTTCTCAGACGATAGCTGTTCCGATTTGAATACAATCAGGAGCGCCATGCACGGCTTTGTCTCTACGCGCAGTCACAATCACATCAGCAAGTTGACGATTAACATATTGCACAGTAACACGCATAAACCAATCACTCGAAGTATTTAATGGAGAATCTCCTTTATCAAACCAGGAAAATTCCTGAGGTTGATTGATTATTTCTTCCTGCAAAATCCAGTTTAAATTTGAACTGCAAGCAAGGGAAAGAATTGATTCAAAATTCTGGTCATCAGAAAAGACTGTTCCTTTCATCCCACTTGAGATGGATTCCTTAAGCACATACCTTTTCCTTGCTGTTCTTTTTTTGGCGGTTTCAAAATCTTCTGCCAATTTTCCTACAAGCACCGTTTCCGGAATGTATTTTCTCAGCAATTTAAGCGAATCTTTTTTAATAAAAGTGCGCAGAAGAGCTTCAAGTTCATCATCTTTGCCGTCGTTACGAAGCAGACCGAGCACACCCTTGGCTCCCAAGAAAGGTTTTGGAGGAATAACGAACCGAACATTTCCGTCGAGATAAGCAGGAATAATAGTATCATAAAGTCTATTTTGATGATACAAAAATGGCAGATCCAAAAACATTCCTTCAGAAACGAAAGCTTTGTCGGCATCCATTTCCGAAACAATTTTGCAATCAATTCCATTTTTTACAAACTCCCGACATGCAACTTCAAATTCAGGAATATAAAATTTTTCCTGTTCCGCATAAAGCAATTTGAAATCCCTGTATCCTTGCCGTCTGATTTCATCTGACAGCAACCTCACTACTCCAGGAAGAGCTTCGTATTCAGGATAAAGAGCCTCACGAAAAAGTTTTGCCAAGGTTGAATATCCAACCCCATGCTTATTGTGTCCATCAACTTCAGCAATAAAAAATTCACCATCCTGGTTGACCATCAAGTCAACTTTCAAAAGCGCAGGAATGTTCCTCACATTCATTCCTTGCATTTCCTGATACATACTTGGAACTCCAGTTGAAAAAACTTTTCTCGCCAAAAGCCATTGACCTTGATAATTTAAACTCTTATCATAGGCAATTACGGCAATATGTGAGAGTCCCAGCAAGCAATCATACAAAGCAAATCCAAGTCTTTGAAGTTCTTTTTTCTGCTCCTTTGTAATTTGATATACACTGGGTGAAAGTAAAAAGCCATGTGTTTGTTTTCTATTGCCATCCCAAATTCCTGTTTCACAAATAACCGCATCAAGTTTTTCACGCATATTGCACTCCTTTCTGTTGTTCTTGTTGTTAATGAACTATTTCGTATCAGCTTCAAACTATTCGAAACTGATGCACGAGTTCTTTGAATAAACTCAAAAAACAAAGGCAACAACCCCGAGAAAATATCTTTCGGATGCCAATGCAACTTAATTTGTGATTTAAAATTATTCATATAGTTTAATTATTTTTTCTAACTCAACAATACTATATACATTATGTTTAGCCACTTCACTTTTATCCATTGAAATTTGTCTAGAAAACTTCCCTATTTTTACCCTTATTGTCACAAAGCCGAGCTTGTTTCCAATCCTGATCTCATCCTTAATACTATCCCCGACAACAAGCGCTAACTCATTTTCACCTACTAGTTCTTTGAAAATTTTTTTGGATTTCATTTCAATAAAAATAGCTTTCCTGAAAAATTCAGAGATTCCAATCTCCATCATTCTATTTTTTCTTCCTGGCTCATTGCGACTTATTAAAAACAACTCGTGCTTTTTTGATAAGTTTTTAAGCAGATCAAAAACACCTGCATACAAATTGTCAGTATCTGGATCAAAAATCGTTCTATTGTAATCAAATATTATTTTCATATGTATAATAAAAAAACTGACTTTGCTTTCACAAAACCAGTTTTCAAAAGATATCTAAATGCTAGACAATTATGCCGAAAAAACTGGTTCCAAGAGGCAGTACCAGTGATGCACATTCATAGATTTTATCAACTTCTTATTCATACTAATACAATATCAAGATATGATACTAAAGTCAAATACAAAAAAATGAAATAAATTGATAATATTATCTGAAAAGATACAGGATTTAGTATTCAGATAGAACCTTTAATATTTTTTCTGATAACATTTTGAATTCCTCTTTTGATTTTTCAATATTTTCTTTTGTTCCTTGATGAATTTCTTCTATACAATCCGGATCAAGATCAAAAATTGCAATCCCGAGTTCTTGGCATTTCGCGGGAATTCTTCCATAATCCTGTATTTCCGCAAGCGAACTTTTCCAGCTTTTTTCAACAAGACCATTCCTACCATGCTTTTCAGAAAGATTTTCTTTCACTTTTTTTGGAATTTCTTCAATCCAACGTCTGTGATCTTTGATTGGTTGTTTTCCATACGCATTATATGAATTCACAATATATCCGATAAAAAGACCATCGCCTGAGAGCACAAATTTACTTTCAGTGTTTCCAGAAAGCGCTCTTGCTGTTACCTTCCAATTTTGCTTCCATTTTTCAAACATACTGCCAATATTTTCAATACCTTGAACACTAAAAGCGTCTGGCATCATCGGAACTACAAAATAATCACCGCCAAGGAAAATAATCTGGTTAAGCAATGAAAGACTTGGCGAGGTGTCAATCACAAAAATATCAATCTCTTCATTCAGCCCTTTTTCACGCATAAATCTATCTATCGCGCTTGTTTGAAAATATCCAAGCTGTTGTCCTGATGCTGCCTGCCCATAAGCCGTTACTAATAAATTTTCATAAAGCGAAAGATTGACACTACCCTTCATTAAAAAAAGATTGTCTTCACTGTTTGATATTGGAATAAACGGAACACCTAAATTAATATCACTTCCACCCTCGACAACCCCCTTAAGCACATCGTAAATATCCTTATCAGTTGAAGAAAAAAGTGTTTTTTCGTAATAATTATCTCCAAGAGCCAATCGCGAAAGATTGCATTGTGGATCAAGATCTACAAGCACTGTTTTATATCCTTGCTTCGCAAAAAACATTGCGCAATTAAAAGCCAAGGTTGTCTTTCCGACACCACCCTTGTTATTGGCAAACAAAAGCTTTTTTGTTCGAGTAAATTTCATTGCATTCAGTATATCAAAACAAGCTTCTTTTCACAAATTTTAAAAATTCCCAAAAAATTTCTGTTTTTAATTTTTCTGCAATTTCTTTATTTCTTCCAAAAGGGCGGGAAGAATGTCTTTTTCTTTGACGCTTTTGATAACTTTTCCTTTGACAAAAATCGCTCCCATTCCCTTTCCTCCAGCCACCCCGATGTCAGCTTCGCGAGCTTCTCCTGGTCCGTTGACCACGCATCCCATCACAGCTACCTTGATTGGAAGGTTGATTTTCTCAAGAACTTTTTCCACATCTTCAGCTAATTTAATCAAATTGATTTGAGTGCGTCCGCAAGTCGGACAGGATATGAGCTCCGGACCCCTGCGTCGAATATCCAAAGCTTGAAGAATTGCCCAACAAGTTTTCATTTCTTCAATCGGATCGGCGGTCAACGATGCGCGTATGGTAGCCCCAATTCCCTGATGTAGCAAAACCCCCATTCCAATCGCATTTTTAATTGAGCCCATAAAAGCGGTTCCGGCCTCCGTTACTCCCAAATGCAAAGGATAGTTAACTTTTTTTGCCAGCATTTGATAGGCTTCGATCATCGGAGGGACAGAACTGAATTTTATGGAAATTAAAATATCTTTGAAGTTTAATTTCTCCAAAATTTTTATATGGCGCATAGCGGAAGCGACTGCCGCTTTTGGAGTGGCTCCATATTTATTTAACAAATCTTGCTCTAATGATCCAACATTAACTCCGATACGAATAGGAATTTTCTTTTTCTTGCAAGCATCGACAACGGCTTTTATTTTTTCTTCCGATCCGATATTTCCCGGATTGATTCTTATTTTATCCACTCCCTGATTAATCGCTTCCAATGCCAATTTATAATCAAAATGAATGTCCGCCACTAACGGAATATGAATTTTATTTTTTATTTTTCCTATAGCTTTAGCGGCAACCATATCAAGAACAGCCACCCTGACTATTTCACAGCCGGCTTTTTCCAATTCCAAAATTTGTTTGACAGTGGCAGAGACATCGCGCGTGTCCGTGTTGCACATTGATTGCACACGAACCGGATTGTTTCCGCCAAGACTAAGATTTCCAACTTTTACAACAGATGAGATATATTTTTTGGTCATTTTTTTATTTACATAAGCTCGTTTTCCACCACCTCCTCATCTCCGGATTCTTCAGTTTCAATAGCTTCAATTTCTTCAATCACTTCCTCGGTCGCAGCTTCGTCAGCGGCGCATTCTTCATCTCCTTCTTCGCATTCGATTGTTTCCTCTTCTTCGATAGGATTTTCTTCAGCAAAAATTACCGGATCAATACATCTGGAAGCATATTGCGCTTCCAATTGATCTTCGGAACAAAACATATCTTCACAATCCGCTTCGCCTGCTTCGCATGTCCATGGATCGCACGTTTCATCCGTGTTTGGATCACAAAGCGGAATTTGGCTGGCATTTCTTCTGACAACTTTGAAATACCAAATGTTTTCTTCCGGATCTTCAACGCAAGCCTCTCCTTCAACATCGGATTCCGGATCACATTCCCAAACAAAACATTCTTCCGCATATGGATCGCAATCGGTTTGCGCTTCGATGACATAATCCTTTTTGATCATAATGCGATAATATGTTGCCGCAACAGAAGCAGCGATCAAGAGAAAAAACACCGCAAAAAATATTTTTGATTTTTTATCCATAATAAAAAGTTATGATTAAATTTCTTCTATTATATCACATTATCTCAATTTTTCCGAAAAATATCTTTCCAATTCCTCAATTTTCACTCTTTCCTGTTGCATTGTGTCGCGGTCGCGCACTGTCACATCGCCTTTTTCCAATGAATCAAAATCTACTGTCACGCAAAACGGCGTTCCAATTTCATCTTGACGGCGATATCTTTTTCCGACATTTCCATTGTCATCAAACTCGCAAACAAATTCTTTTTTCAAATTGTTAAAAATTTCCCGCGCTTTTTCCACCAACTCCGGTTTATTTTTCATTAAAGGAAACACCGCCACTTTCACCGGAGCCAACTTTTTCGGAAATTTCATCACAATTCTTTCTGATCCATCTTCTAATTTTTCTTCCG
This sequence comes from Candidatus Moraniibacteriota bacterium, assembly GCA_003510895.1. Classification (GTDB taxonomy): domain Bacteria; phylum Patescibacteriota; class Minisyncoccia; order Moranbacterales; family GWC2-37-73; genus UBA9338. The sequence continues at coordinate 9,305 of DOKE01000008.1, read as the reverse complement.
TATACGCCTCAGTGAAAACCGCCAAGAAAGTACGGTCTACTCCCACAGAAGTTTCCACTATATGAGGAATATATTTTTCATTAGTCTTTGGATCTTGATAGGATAAATCTTTTCCGGAAAACTTGCTGTGTTGAGAAAGGTCATAGTCTCCGCGCGCGTGAATTCCCTCCAATTCTTTGAAACCGAATGGAAAATTATATTCAATATCCCAAGCCGCCTTGGCATAGAAAACCAAATTCTCGTGTTCGTGCCATTTCAAATTTTCTTTCTTGATTCCCAAATCCAAATAATATTGCCACCTTCTTTCTTTCCACTCTTTATAAATTTTCATTTCGTCGTCCGGATGAACGAACATTTGCATTTCCATTTGTTCAAATTCTCTTTTACGAAAAATAAATTGGCGCGCCGTGATTTCATTACGAAAAGCTTTTCCAATCTGCGCAATCCCAAAAGGAATTTTCACGCGAGCGGTATCCAAAACATTTTTGAAATTAATATAAATTCCCTGACAAGTTTCTCCCCGTAAATAGGAAGGTTCCTTGTCCCAATCTCCCGTAAAATTTCCCAAATTAGATTTCACCAAAAGATTAAACTTTTTCGCATCGGAAAAATCATTGCCTCCGCATTTGGGACATTTTATTTTCGCTTTATTTTCATTTAGCAATTTGTTAATTTCTTCTTCGCTCATTTTTTCATCGGCAAAAACTCCCGCTTCTTCCAAAAGATGGTCAACGCGAGAACGAGTGTGGCATTTTCGACATTCTGAAAGCGGATCAGAAAATCCTCCCACGTGTCCGGAGGCTTCCCAAACTTTCGGATGCATAAAAATACTAGAATCCAATCCGACAATATTTTCATTTTCCTGCACCATCGCCTTCCACCAAGCCGCTTTAATATTGTTCGCCAATTCCACTCCATAAGAACCATAATCATAAACCGCCGCAAAACCTCCGTAAATTTCCGAAGAAGGAAACACAAATCCCCTTCTTTTGGAAAGTGAAACAATTTTTTCCATCAAATTATTTTTTTCTTCTGTCATAAATTTAAATAATATAAATTAAAAATAAAAAACTCGTCCTGAACATACCTAAAAAAGATATATCCGGGACGAGCTATTTTTTGCTCGCGGTTCCACCCGCATTCCGCGGAAATAAATCCGAGGCGCCTTAATTTTGTTTCGAAACTTAGCTCCGAAAAATCGAAGCGCGAAAGGTTTCCACTCCCTTCTTCATTTCTAGGTTAATTATATTTCGAACATCACAAAATGTCAAAAAGAAAAAAGCGGCACCAACTATTTGGCTGGCACCGCTTTCAATAAAACAAAATTCAAAAATACAGAAACCCTAGAGCTTATTTTGAACGATCTTGCATTCTTCTGGATCCAGACCTTCATAGATAAGCGCCTGGATTAGTTTCTTTGCTTCCGGGTCACCCAGACATCTTATGGCAGCTCCCACAAGGAAACCATTGCCATTGCCATCAACAGCTGCCAAGATATTATCCTCAATAGTCAACTGGCTGGATTTTTTGTGACGTTTAGCAATTTTTTCAGCCCATTTACGATTCAGAACGTAGCCGAGGGTCTTTTTTGTTTTTCCACTTTGCAGATAAATTCCCACGACTGTCACAACTCGATAATTAGCCAGGCTGTGCAGATTTTTCGGACTAACCAAATTCACCATCGCCACAATAAGGTCGGGGTCAACCTTGTTTGGCTTGGTCGCTGTTTTTTTTGGTTTCTTTCCATTATCAACTTCATCGCCTTTATTTACTCCTCCAGAATCTGCGCTTCCTTTCTCTAACATATCTTATCCTCCCTATGCTTGTTTGGTTTTAACTTTTTAAGTTGCTTCTTTGACTCCCTAAACTAGCAGCAATTCTTGCTTCTGTCAAATGTAGCAGCAACCCCTATTAATCAAGATTTTCTTTTCTTCTTTCTTCAAGTAGGTACACCATAATCATTGAAACGACCACCATCAACCAATCCTGCCAATCTATGGGCAACATTCGAAGATTTTTTTGAAAAAATGGCGCATACATAAAAGCTAATAAAATTAAAAATGACAAGAAAATAGATCCGATGAGATATTTGTTTTTAAAAAATCCCAATTGAAACGGTGAATATTTTTCGCTTCGGGATTGAACAAGATTGGCCATTTGCGTCATTGCCAAAACCGCATAAGTTGCAGTTGTTGATTTCATATAAAGCGCAGAATCAAAAACTATGCTCTCGCCAAAATTCCATCCGCCGCGTAGCATTGACCAAATAAAAGCCACGGCTCCACCAGTCGCCATAAGTATTCCCAAATATATTATTCTGCGAAAACCATCCTTGGTCATAATGCTCTTTTGAGAATTATTTTCTTTGCTTGCAGCTCCCGGCTCCGGCGGCTCCAACCCCAAAGAAAAAGATGGAAAAACATCTGTCGCCAGGTCAATAGAAAGTATTTGCACAGCTGTAATCGGAGCGGGAATTTGCAACAACACTCCAAACAACACAGTAAAAAGTTCGCTAGCATTGGAAGTTAAAACATAGTGCGCAAATTTTCGAAGATTGGAAAAAATCAACCGACCTTCCTTGACGCCATTCACTATTGAAGAAAAATTATCATCCAAAAGAATCATATCGCTCGCTTGTTTGGAAACATCTGTTCCCATCAAGCCCATTGCCACTCCGATGTCCGCTTTTCTAAGCGCCGGCGCGTCATTGACGCCATCGCCCGTCATAGCGATTATCTGACCATTGTCTTTCAAGATGCTCGCGATTCGCAATTTCTGTTCCGGAGATATCCTGGCAAAAACACAAGCGCCATTTTTTATTTTGGCATAAATTTCTTCATCTTTCATTTCGGAAAGCGTTTTTCCGCTTATGGATAAGTTTGAATTCTTGTCTTGTTTTTCAGTCAGCCCGATTTTATCCGCAATTGCTCGCGCAGTTATTTCATAATCGCCGGTTATCATAATGACTTTGACGCCCAATTCTTTGCATTGCGCAACCGCTTCAGACACTCCCATTCTAGGCGGATCAATCATTGCCATCATTCCAATCCAAACAAGTCCGCTTTCATATTTTTCATCTCCTCCTTCTATTTTTTTTGAAGCAAAAGCCAAAACGCGAAGCGCTTCAGAAGACATTGCGTCATACATTTTCTTGACCTTCATCTTTTCTTCTTGAGAAAAATCCAATTCCTTTTCTCCTATGCGATATTTCGCGCACAAATTCAAAACCACATCCGGCGAACCCTTCACGTAAGAAATTTTTTCTTGATGAATGTTTTCATACACAACACTCATCATCATTCTCTCGGAAGAAAAAGGATTTTCAGTTATTTTCTTTTCTCCCTTTTTGAAATAATTTTCTTCCTGAGAAAACTTTTTTCCAGCCACAATTAATGCTCCTTCTGTTGGATCTCCAATAATCACATAAGCGCCGTTTTTTTCCGCAAGAGACGCTTCATTGCAAAGAGTTCCGATTTTCAAAAGCATTTCCAAATTAGAAATTTTTTCCGGATCAGCTTCTTTTCCATTCACCAAAAATTTTCCTTTCGGTTCATAACCGCTACCGCTCACTTCAACAAATATATTATCAACAACCGCTTTCACTACCATAAGTTCATTTTTTGTTATGGTTCCGGTTTTATCAGTGCAAATCATCGAAACCGAACCCAGCGTTTCCACGGCATTAAGTTTTTTAGCCAACACATTGTATTTCAAAAGCCGTTTCATTCCCAAAGAAAGTGAAACAGAAATAGCCGCCGGAAGCCCCTCGGGAACTACTGAAACTGCTAATGCCAGCGCAAAAAGAAAATTCTCATAGAGCGACACTTTGAAATACTGTCCGCCAATCATAACCAAAATACCGATAAAAATTGAAAGAACGGATATTTCCCGTCCCAATTTTTTCATTTGTTTTTGCATCGGAGTTGATTCATCTTGAACATTTTGAGCAAGATCGGCAATCTTTCCCAATTTTGTGCGCGACCCGGTTTCCGTCACCAAAAATTTTCCTTCTCCCATAGCCACAGTTTCTCCCATAAAAACCATATTATCCACATCGGCAAAATCCACTTCCCCGACAAGAACCTTAGCTTCTTTAGTTTCCGGAATGGATTCACCGGTAAAAACAAAACTGCTCGCTTTAATATTAAAACTTTCCAAAAGATATCCGTCCGCCGGAACGCTGTCCCCGGCTGAAACAGAAACAACATCTCCCACGACTAATAATTTGGAATCAATTTCTTTTTTCTTGCCGTCGCGAATCACAAAAGAGTTGTCAGGAGCAAGTTTGCGCATACTTTCCAACACTCGCTCCGCCCTAAATTCCTGCAAAAAACCAATGACCGCATTTATTCCGACAATTGCCAAAATTATTGTCACGTCTCGATATTCCTTAAAAAGAAAAGCTAAACCTCCGGCAACCAAAAGTATCCACACTAAAACATCATTAAACTGATTGAAAATCATCTTAGGCCATTTCCAACCGCTTTTTCTTTCAATGATATTTTTTCCGGACTCCTTAAGTCGCTTTTGAGCTTCCGTTTCAGACAAACCATTTCCACTCGAGGAAAATTTTTCCAAAACTTCTTTTAAATCAAGATTATATATTCCAAAAACTTTTTTCTCTATTCCTACACTTTCCATTTTTTTATCGCTTAAAGATTAAATACATAAATCAATTATACACCGCAAAACAAAGCCCCGCCAAGTAAGAGTGCATATTTGTTAATATTATGACCAACTATACTAAATTAACTATTGGAAAGCTTTGCTTTGAAATATAAGCTTTTGACGGGTGTATCATTATGCATCATTAGTTAATTAATTTAAATAAAAAATATATGGGTATTCTAATTTGGATCATCTTTGGAGCCTTAGTTGGCTGGGTAGCCTCTATGGTTATGAACTCCGGCGGAGGAATAGCGCAAGACATTATCGTCGGAATCGTGGGAGCAGTTTTGGGTGGATGGATAATGAGCTTTTTAGGAGGCTCGGGTATCACCGGTTTCAATCTGTACAGTTTCCTAGTGGCTCTGTTCGGAGCAGTCGTGTTGATCGCAATCGTGCGAGCAGTGCGCTAATCAGAATCATTTTTCCAGCACAAAACAAAAGATGCCCTCG
>DOKE01000008.1:839-4122 GCA_003510895.1 Candidatus Moraniibacteriota bacterium | reverse complement strand
AGATGCCCTCGCGGCATCTTTTGTTTTATTTTCGCAGGATTGAATATACGCCTCAAAAAATATATTGGAAAATTAGAATGTGATTGAGATTAGATTAGAGTGAACGATGGCATTGATGAAATAAATATTAGCCTTCCAATTTTTTTATCTTTATTGCCACGACTCCAAACTCTTGCTCTTGTTCTTTCGTATAAAATTTATAATAAACATTTACTGCTTCATCAATATCATTCTTATCGGGAATAACATTTCCAATACCTTCTTTTTCTATCATTTCTCTGAAATTTTTATAAATATTTTTTTCGACAACTACAAGTTTAATCTTTTCCGGTTCCAATTCTAAAATATCACCAACTTGAATAGAAGCAAATTTACCTTTATTAAGACGCCCCTCAACTGTTTTTTTCCCTTGTAAAATAAAGGAATAATAAGGCTCTTGAACATTAATTGAAATATTTTCCATAATTTTAATTTTTTAAAAAAATAAGGGTGGATTTTTATTTCCTCCAATCTCTCACCTCAAAACCTCCTTTTATTCTTTTAACAACTAACTTTTGCTTTTTGCTCCAGCCTAGTCGCCATATTTTTTATTTTATTTTCTTAGGTGGGTATCCACATACCCACCTCCATTTCTGAAAAACTAAAAAAGTGTAATTATCTAGTGTAAATCTTGGCTCCATTCGTAAATGACGTAACTTGCTCCGCTGTTTTTTCCGGAAAAACTTCTACTTTAAGTTTCTCACCCTCTAGAACCTGCACCAATGCCACACCCTGGACATAATTCTGATTAATCCCGATAACACCATTGTCCACTTTTTCCATCTGATTCCATCTTTGCTTCGTATCTTTGTCTATATACTCGTATTGCACTAACTCATATTTCACCAAACCCGTGGAAACATCAATTATTGCTGGATCTGGCTGGTTTGTTTTTACTCCAAATTGCTTGGCTACTCCGCCAAAATTTCCAATTGAAAATCTAATTTGTGAAGGATCTAGAAAATCAGGAACAAGCGCCAAATGACCATCCCAATATCGATCCCTATTTATACCCTGATAGCCAGCGGTCCCTTCGGCAAACCAGTTTCCAATTGCTCTTCCCGCAATGTCGTAGTCAATTTTTCCTGCTCTTGGCTGTGCTGTTCTTGGATTTTTAGAAGCAAGAATACTTTTTGCCGGCTCTTTAAAATATTTATAGGGATCATCAGTATGTATCTTCCAAGCCTCGCCAATATAGCTCTTGGGATTTATAAATCCGAGTCGAACATCATTATTATACACTGCAAAATCCAATGTCTGACCACCTATTCTTCCAATTAACTGTCCTTCCTTAATGGGAATACGACCAGAAAAAAATTTACCCCCGGCTTTGTCCAATTTTTCTTTAATATCTGGAGCAAGAGATGTAATCAGATCAAAGTAACTGTAAAGGGTGCAGGTGTGTTCGATATCTATCCTATATTCCACAGCTTTTGCCTGATTATGGTTTTCATCCCCAACAACCCTATCCCGTGTCCCGATTTGTACGATCGTGCCATCAGCTATCGCGCGCACTTCATAAGCGTCCTGAGGAGAATGAAAAACAGCGGGTGAAAAATATCCATGATCAATAGGGGTAACATGAGCATCAGCCAACATCCCATAAGGCAAATAGATGCTAAAATCTTCCGGTTTCATTGGAAGAGTGCCAAACTCGACAATTCCTTGTCCTTCACATTTACCTCTGCTCCAAACACGGTTCAAATCGTCTAATTTTTCTTCTTCGGCATTTTCCAATTCGCTTTGAAAAATACGATTTTCGACAAATTCTGCTGACAAATTATTTTTTTTCGAATAAGACACAATCAAGACAGCGCCAAGAATAAATATTACGATCATTAAAAAAACTATCAAGATATTTTTCTTCATTGATTATTTTTTAGATTGAATTAGTTTCAATGAAAACATATTGCTTCCATCGTAATTTTATTTTATCACATAAAATCGTAAAGCAAGACTTCTTGAAAATAAAATTGAAACCGATTTGAAAAATATAAACAAAAAACGCCATTACGACGTCTTTTTTTATTTGCACGGGGTAGCGAAAGACGTTAGAACTTTATTTATTAATAATATAAAGCATATTCATATTCCAGATTTCAGCATAGAGGCTCAAATAAAGAATATTTAAACTATCTCTTCTATATAAATGAATATGTCACACCGACAGATCCGCTTTATTAACTCAATTTAATCGAATTATTTTTTAGTTAAATTTTTTCCAAACACCCTCTGAAATTACACGCATTTCTCCGTCAATAATTTTAATCGCAGTTTGATCATCAATCGCATAAAAAGTGTCCGGAAATTCTTGAGACATTTTTTCAAGATTTTCTAAATTCAATTTTGGAAAATATGGAGAATTAAGATGTGGACGAACCAGAAAATCAACATATCCAAGTCCTTTGTCCTTATCATTCTCTCCTGGCTTTTCATCATATAGTCTTTCTGATGTGCTCAAATCCAAATTTTTACAAGCGACCATACTGCCAGCGCTAACACCAACATACACCTTAGTCTTAAGCATTTCAGGCAAGAGTTCTTTAAGTCCTGATTTTTCTATCCAATGCATCAAGTGAAAAGTGTTTCCACCTTCAAAATATAAAATATCAGCCTCTTCCAATCTCGGTAGCCACATATCTTTTGACAAAGCAGAGATATCAACAATATCAACCTGTTTAAAACCAAGATTTTTAAGACTTATCAAATCATCAATTAACCAAAATTTGTCACCTTTTTCAACATTGGAAGCCGTTGGAATAAAGGCAACATTAAGCTCTGAAAATGGTTTTTCTGTCAGCTCCAAGAGTGAGTCGATGATAGACTTATTAAAAAAGCCCGCAGATGTTAGTAACAGTTTCATAAATTATTTTTCTAATTTATTATTATATGCGAATGACGCTCCTATCTTCCAAACTCCCTTTTCTCTGAAAGCTGGAATGTTTTGTCTTCTAGCAGCATTAAGAAGTGCATGAACTGACTGCAAATTCTTTTTTGCATATTCAGACAACTTAATTATTTCTTTACCTTTCAAATACGTAATTCTTTTGTGCAATGATTCCATTAGTGCAAGTGCCAAAACCTTTTCCATTGTCTTTGAATTTTCTTGATAGCGATAATCACCAAATGATTTGTAATATTGCGCCTTTTCCTTATCACGAATAATTATCATCGGAAGTCCAAGCCTTAAAAATTGATAATTCATAAGCACTCTGCCGATTCGTCCATTGCCATCACAAAAAGG
>DOKE01000008.1:396-718 GCA_003510895.1 Candidatus Moraniibacteriota bacterium | reverse complement strand
TGTCTAAAAAATATCCGTCTAAATTGTTGATGTAATAGTTTAGTATGTCTTCAATCATTGAAACAACTTTTTCTGGAGCTGGAGCCACATGTGTTCCAACTCGAACATACTCACCGATTTTTCTGAATCGTCCCGCAAATTCATCGTTGATTCCACCAATCAGCATTTGATGAAGCAATAAGATTAATTCTTTATCAATTTCCTTTTCTTTAGATTTATCTCGGATATAATTAATAACTCGAGAAAGATTTTTTGCCTCATAAACTTCTCTCACACTAACATCGCGAGAAACTTCCATCTCCAAAAGAATTTTTTCAGTTTC
>DOKE01000008.1:0-277 GCA_003510895.1 Candidatus Moraniibacteriota bacterium | reverse complement strand
ACACTCTCTGGAATTTCAGCCTCATCAATCAAAACAAGCAAGGCTTCCTTTCCATTGCGAAGTTTATCATATTCACTTTTGAGCTCTCCAATACGCTTTTTGATTGGATTCGTAATTGCCATATTTTTTTAGTTAATATTATACTACAAGTATACATTATTAACACTTTTTTGTCAATATATCATTAATATTATGCATAAATATGATTAATTAACTACTTTTTTATGAAACATACTAAAAATATCCGGCTAGCAGAACCAAAAAAGAGGCTCCAATG
>DOKE01000027.1:13285-27051 GCA_003510895.1 Candidatus Moraniibacteriota bacterium | reverse complement strand
GTTCCTCTTCCGCATACGCTGCATACTTTGCTCATAGTTATTTTTATAAAACGCATATCGTATAACGCCAGCGGATATTTGTTTTTTTATCCGTTTCACGCTTCACGTTTCACGCTTCACGTCAGATTGATTTATTACAGAGTTTATGCTAACATATAAAGCAGTTTTTGACAAGAGTTAATGGAGAATCTAATTTTTTTTAAAAAACTATGCTTAACGAAATTGTTCTAGTTGTTTTTTATTTGGTAATTCTTTTATATTCAATCATAATTCATGAAATTTCTCATGGATATGTTGCTTTGCGCTTGGGAGATGTGACTGCGAAATTAGCCGGAAGGCTTAATTTAAATCCGATGAATCATATCGATCCGTGGGGTTCATTGCTTGTTCCGGTGCTGATGCTTTTCGTGACTGGTTTCAGATTTGCTTTCGGTTGGGCGAAACCAGTTCCTTATAATCCGTATAATTTGAGAAATCAGGAATGGGGTCCAGTTCTTGTTGCTTTGGGTGGTCCCGGTTCAAATATTCTAATTGCCACAGTCGCCGCTATTTTGGCAAAAATGATAACTATTCCGGCAGTTCTCAAGAGTAATATAATTACATCTATTATAGCCGCTGATTGGAGCGGTTTGGCTACTATAATTTCCGGATCGATAGAAGCGATAATTTTTGTGATGCTGGGTATGATAATTTTTTGGAATGTTATTTTGGCATTTTTTAATCTTATTCCCGTTCCGCCGTTAGATGGTTCTAAATTGCTTTTCTATATTGTTCCAATGAAAAGCGGAACAATAATGCTTTTGGAACAATTTGGATTTGCGTTGCTTCTGTTTGTGGTGATATTTCTTTCCGGACCATTATCATATTTTCTTGGATTAATGCTGAACTTTTTCTTCAGAATAACCTTGTAAATATTTTTCACAACCTCAATTTTTGATCCGGATATTTCCCGTATTGACAGATTTGGATATATTGTATATTATTATTTTACTGTGTAAAAAACGGTTTCCAAAGAAAGAGTTGCTGGAAATCGCAAGCAGTGTTTTTTATTTACTTTTGATTTTAAAAGACAATTTACTATGCCAACAATCAATCAGTTAGTTAAGAAAAGCAGAACATCAGCTAAGAAAAAATCAAAGTCTCCAGCCTTGACTTACGTTTTCAATACTTTGAAAAACAAACCAAAGGAGACAGTCAGCCCTTTTAAAAGAGGTGTTTGTATTAAAGTTGGAACAACTACTCCAAAAAAACCTAACTCAGCTCTTCGAAAAATTGCCAGAGTCAGACTTACCAATGGAATGGAAGTAACAGCTTATATCCCGGGAGTCGGACATAACTTGCAAGAACATTCAATCGTTGTGATTCGCGGAGGAAGAGTAAAAGATCTTCCCGGTGTTCGTTATCATATTGTCAGAGGAGTGTTGGATAGCGCCGGCGTGGAAAAAAGAAACAGAGGAAGAAGCAAATACGGAGCTAAAAGACCAAAGAAAGCAGAATAATAATAAATTTGAATTAATAAATAAATATGGCACGAAGAGCAAGAATATATAAAAAACATTGGAAAGTCGATTCAAAATACGGCAACTTTTTAGTGGGACGTTTTATTGGAAAAATAATGATTGATGGAAAAAGAAGCGTGGCTGAAAAAGTTATGTATAAAGCGTTTGATGTTATTCATGAAAGAACAAAAAAAGGAGGACTTAATGTTTTCGAACAAGCTTTGAAAAATGTTTCACCGCTTTTGGAACTTAAATCTAAAAGAGTGGGAGGCGCGAACTATCAGGTTCCGGTTCAAGTTTTAGGAGAGAGAAGACAAACTTTGGCTGTTCGCTGGATACTGGCTGCTTGCAGAAGCAAGAAAGGAAAAAGTATGTCAGAAAAATTAGCTGATGAATTTATTGATGCAGCCAACAAGACCGGCGCAGCAATGAAAAAAAGAGAAGATGTTCACAGAATGGCTGAAGCTAACAAGGCTTTCGCTCACTTTGCTTAAAACAAATTTAATTATAAAAACTTATGGGACTTGTAAGTCCTATGGGTTGTATTTTCAACTATGCCACGCAAGACTACTATTGAAAAATTAAGAAATATTGGAATTATCGCTCATATTGATGGAGGAAAGACAACTACCACCGAGCGTATTTTGTTTTACACCGGAATTACTCATAAAATTGGTGAAGTGCACGAAGGAGCGGCTGTTATGGATTGGATGGAACAAGAACGTGAACGAGGAATCACTATCACCAGCGCGGCTACAACTTGTTTTTGGAAAGAGCATCAAATAAATATCATTGACACTCCCGGTCATGTTGATTTCACTGTGGAAGTGGAAAGATCCCTTCGCGTGCTTGATGGCGCGGTGGTTGTTTTTGATGGAAAAGAAGGTGTGGAACCGCAATCTGAAACAGTGTGGCGTCAAGCTGACAAATATAAAGTTCCTCGAATGTGTTTTGTTAACAAGATTGACAAAGAGGGGGCTGATTTTGATAAGGCGCTTGAATCTATTTGGAATCGTTTGACTCCTAATGCTGTGGCTTTGCAAATTCCAATCGGAGAAAGAAGTGATTTTTCCGGAATGGTGGATTTGATGAAAATGAAAGCCTACACATTTGAAGGAGAAATGGGAGAAAAAGTTGTGGAAAGCGAAATTCCTGCTGAACTTGTTGAAAAAGCTAATCAATGGAGAGAAAAAATGATAGAAAGAATTTCTGAAACTGATGATTCTTTGACTGAAAAATATTTAGGAGGAGAAGAAATTTCTACGGAAGAACTGAAAACAGCTCTTCGCAAAGCTACTATTGCTGTTAAATTAATCCCTGTTTTTATGGGAACTGCTCTTAGAAATAAAGGTGTTCAATTGATTCTTGATGCGGTTGTTGATTATCTTCCTTCACCGGTTGATATTGATAGCGTCAAAGGAATAAATCCAAAAGATGGTAGTGAAGTTGAAAGAGCGGCTTCTGATGAAGAACCTTTTTCTGCGTTGGCGTTTAAAGTCGCAACTGACCCGTTTGTTGGTCAGCTGACTTTTTTCCGCGTTTATTCAGGAACACTTAAAGCTGGATCATATGTTTTGAATTCTACCAAAGGAGAGAAGGAAAGAATCGGACGCATTCTTCAAATGCATGCCAATCATCGAGAAGAAATCGAAGATATTTATTCTGGAGGAATTGGAGCGATTGTTGGATTGAAAGACACAGTAACCGGTGATACTCTTTGCGCTGAAGACAAGCCGATTATTTTGGAAGCCATCACATTTCCGGAACCGGTTATTGATATTGCCGTTGAGCCGAAAACCAAAGCCGATCAAGAAAAAATGGGCGCGGCGCTTAGGAAACTTGCTCAAGAAGATCCAACTTTGAGATTGAGAACAGATGAAGAAAGCGGACAAACTATTATTTCCGGAATGGGAGAATTACATTTGGATATTATTATTGATAGAATGAAAAGAGAATTTAAGGTGGAAGCTAATATCGGTCAACCGCAAGTGGCTTATCGCGAAACAATTAAATCTTCAGCCGAGGCGGAAGGGAAATATATCAAACAATCTGGAGGTCGCGGACAATATGGACATTGTTGGGTTAAGGTTGAACCGCAAGATGAAACCGGAAAAGGATTTGAATTTGTTGATGAAATCAAAGGAGGCGCTATTCCGCAAGAATTTATTCCTGCGGTGCAAAAAGGAGTCAAAGAAGCGATGGAGAATGGTGTTTTGGCCGGCTATCCATTGGTTGATATCAAAGCGACATTGTATGATGGAACTTTTCATGACGTTGACTCATCGGAGGCTGCTTTTAAAATCGCCGGTTCTATGGCTTTTCGAGAAGCTGTCAAAAGGTCAAACCCTATTTTGCTTGAACCGATAATGAAAGTGCAGGTCATAACCCCGGAACAATTTATGGGAGATGTTGTGGGAGATATAAATTCAAGAAGAGGAATAATTAAAGATATTAATGATAGAGGAGAGGGTAATGCCAGAGTAAAAGAAATAAATGGAGAAATTCCTTTGGCGTCTATGTTCGGGTATGCCACCCAACTTAGAAGTATGACGCAGGGAAGAGCCAGTTATGTGATGGAATTTGGACACTACAATGAAGTGCCGAAAAATGTGGCAGAAACGATTATTAGCAAGCAAAAATAGGCATTTTTCAAGTATTTTTATTAAGGTTGTATAATAACCCTTGACAATAAAAATATATTGTGTAAAATGAGTAAGTATTAATTTTCGCAAGAAAGTGTTTTAATTTGCGTGAATCTTTAAATTGTTTTATAATAAAAAGATAAGTAATAAATAAAATTATTTGCATTCGCAGGCTATTTTGGCCAGCGGTTAATCGCAAAACAATCAAGTATGGCAGCAGAAAAATACGTACGATCAAAAACCCACGTTAATGTAGGAACAATAGGACATGTTGACCACGGTAAGACAACTCTTACAGCGGCTCTTTTGCATGTGCTAAGTTTAAAAGGATTTGCAAAGGAAAAAGCAGTTGATGAAATTGACAAAGCTCCAGAAGAAAGAGAACGTGGAATTACTATTGCTACCGCTCACTGTGAATATGAATCAGACACAAGACACTATGCTCACGTAGACTGTCCTGGACATGCTGACTATATCAAGAATATGATTACCGGTGCCGCTCAAATGGACGGAGCTATTTTGGTTGTTAGCGCGACTGATGGACCGATGCCGCAAACTCGAGAACACATTCTTTTGGCAAGACAAGTTGGTGTTCCTCAAATTGTTGTGTTCATCAACAAGGTTGATATGGTTGATGATCCTGAGCTTATTGATTTGGTTGAAGCTGAAGTTAGAGAGCTTCTTTCAAAATATGAATTTGATGGAGACAATGCTAAAATTATTCGCGGTTCAGCTTTGAAAGCTTTGGAAACAAAGACAGTGGATGAAGAATGGGCTAAGCCGATTATAGATTTGGTTGCCGCTGTTGATGAACAAATTCCTGAGCCTGTCCGCAATGTAGACAAGCCATTCCTAATGCCTATTGAAGATATTTTCTCAATTGAAGGTCGCGGAACTGTTGTTACTGGAAGAATCGAAAGAGGAGTTGTTAATGTCAATGAGGAAGTTGAATTGGTGGGAATCAGACCAACCGCTAAAACTGTTGTTACTGGAGTAGAAATGTTTAACAAATCTCTTGACAGAGGACAAGCGGGAGACAATGCAGGACTTTTGCTTCGAGGTATTAAAAAAGAAGATGTTGAAAGAGGACAAGTTCTTGCAAAACCGGGATCAATCACTCCACATACTGAATTTGAAGGAGAAGTATATATTTTGACCAAAGAAGAAGGTGGAAGACACACTCCTTTCTTCAAGGGATATAAACCACAGTTTTACATTAGAACAACTGATGTGACCGGAGAAGTTATTCTTCCGGAAGGAACTGAAATGGTTATGCCTGGAGACACTATCAAACTTAACATCAAACTTATTGCCCCAGTTGCGTTGGAAGAAGGAATGCGTTTTGCAATCCGTGAAGGAGGAAGAACTGTTGGAGCTGGTGTAGCAACTAAGATTGTTAAATAATCTTGAGAGAACTATGTGAGCATAAGATTGACTTATGCTCACTTGTGTTCACTTAAATAGCGTGAAATAAATAAAGTAATTTTTGACACAGATGGTTGCTAAAAAAACAGAAAAAGAACAGTCTAGCAGAATCAGAATTAAGATTAGAGCCTATGACAACAAAGTCATAGATCAATCAGCTCGTAAAATCGTTGAAACTGCCGAGAGAACAGGAGCTCGCATAACAGGTCCAGTACCTCTTCCAACAGAGATTCATAAAGTTACAGTGAATAAATCAACTTTTGTTCACAAAGACGCCAGGGATCAATATGAGATGAGAGTGCACAAGAGATTGATTGATATTACTGAACCAACTCCGAAAACGATTGAAAGTTTGACTAATCTCGATTTGCCGGCCGGAGTGGATATAGAAATAAAAATGTAGGACAATATTTATATCTAGTTAAAGTCCCTCAAAAGGGGATACTCAACTAGCCAGGGCGCAGTTTTCAAACTACGTCGAAAAGTCTGGCTTTTGAGGTCAGATTTTTTATTAACAAGATTTGTAAGTTAACGATAAGAAAAAATACGATGAGCAAATTTATACTGGGAAAAAAATTAGGAATGACAACTATATATGACAAGGAAGCGGGAGCTCTCAATGTTACGTTGATTGAATGTGGAGAAAATAAAATTTCATTTTTGAGAACGAAAGAAAAAGATGGATATGACGCAGTTCGCTTGGAAATGCCAAAGACAAAAAACAAAACTCATAAAAAAGAATTCAAGATTAGCGAACCAGTTGATTTTAAAATTGGGGACGTTGTTGGAATAGACGCTTTTGCTATCGGAGACAAAGTAAAAATAAGCGGAATTGCCAAGGCTAAAGGTTTCCAAGGAGTTGTAAAAAGACATGGTTTCAAGGGAGCGCCAAAAACACACGGACACAAACATGATCATCGCGCGCCTGGATCAATCGGAGCTCAGCAACCGCAACATGTTATCAAAGGAAAAAGAATGGCAGGAAGAATGGGAGGAAAGAGAACCAGCTCACTGAATGTAAAAATTGCCTTTATAGATAAAGAGAAAAATTTATTGGGAGTTAAAGGGGCTGTCCCGGGAGTTGCTGGAAGAGTAGTGGAAATAATTGGATAAATTTGATATTAGAAATTAGAATAAAAATATGGCAAAGATTTCGATACACAATCTGGAAGGAAAAAAAACGGGAGATATGGAAATATCGGACGCAGTTTTTTCTGTTCCATCAAATGATGATTTGTTGCATCAAGTTTATGTTGCAGTCGCATCAAACAAAAGAACATCAATAGCTCATACAAAAGATAGATCTGAAAGAGCTGGTTCTGGAAAGAAACCATGGAAACAAAAAGGAACGGGAAATGCTCGTGTGGGACAAGCCAGGAATCCTGTTTGGAGAAAAGGTGGAGTTTCTTTCGGTCCGACAAGCGACAGAAATTTTAGCAAAAATGTGAATAGAAAAATGAAGCAAAAAGCGGTTTTGATTGCTTTGAGTGAAAAAGTTAGGAACAAATCTTTGATTATTTTGGAAGATTTTAATATAAAGAATAAGAAAACTAAGGAATTTGCAAATGTTTTGAAGAATTTGAAAGCGACCGGAAAAATATTAATCGGTTTTGATGAAAAAGAAAAAGAAACGCGCGCCTATTCTCGCAACATAGAAAACACAACTAATGTTTTTACCAGAAATTTGAATGTGTTTGATTTGTTGAATAACAAGACATTGATTATGAGTAAGGCATCAATTGAATATATTGAAGAGAAGAACAAATAATTGAATATAAGAAATAGAATAATTATAGATTTATAAAGTTATGGCACTGTTTAATAAAAAAGAAGAAAAAGAAGAGAAAGATTTAAAAGACGAAACCAAAAAAGTGGTTAAGGCTAAATCAAAAAAGGCTGAACCGATTTCTGTTAGAAATTCTGAATTTGCATACAATGTATTGATTGAACCTTGGATTACTGAAAAGTCTCACTCTGCCATAAGCTCTAATAAATATTTTTTTAAGGTTTCCAAAAGAGCTACAAAAGGAGAAGTGAAAAAGGCGGTTGAAGGAACATATAATGTGAAGGTTGAAAAGATTGCGATTGTTAACACTCAATCAAGAGTTAAAAATTTTGGAAGAAACACAGGAATAAAAGCCGGATTCAAGAAAGCAATATTAACACTCAAAGAAGGAAGTTCGATAGAACTATTCAAAGGAGCATAATACGATAATTTTGATTTTTGATTTTTAAATTTTGAATTTAATGAAAGAATATGGCAATTAAAGTCTACAAAAGAAATACAGCAGGAAGAAGAAATATGTCCGTTGTTAAACCGGATGATCTTACTGACAAAAAACCGGAGAAATCTCTGTTGGCTAAACTTACGGAAAAAGCCGGAAGAGCTGGTGGAAAAATAGCGGTTCGTCATCAAGGAGGAGGTCACAAAAGAAGATACAGATTGGTTGATTTTAAGCAAGACAAGTTGGATATTCCGGGAAAAATTATTGCGATTGAAAAAGATCCAAATAGAAGCGCTCTTATTGCATTGATTTCCTATAAAGATGGAGAGAAGAGATATATACTTGCTTCAGAAGGAATGAAGGCAGGTGTGGAAATAATGGCATCTGAAAAAGCTGAAATAAAAAAAGGAAATAGAACAACATTGAAAAATATCCCGGTTGGAACAATAATTTGCAATATCGAATTGACTGTTGGCAGAGGAGGACAGATTGTGAGAAGCGCTGGATCAGGAGCATCTCTTATGGCTGCGGATGGAAAAATGGTTCAGATTAAATTAGCATCAGGAGAAATAAGATTGATAAGCGGAGAATGTTTTGCTACAATTGGACAGGTCAGCAATTTTGAACACGGAGTTGAAAGAATAGGAAAAGCTGGAAGAAGCAGATGGAAAGGAGTTCGTCCGGCAGTTCGAGGTAGTGCGATGAATCCTGTTGATCATCCGCACGGAGGAGGAGAAGGAAGACAAGGTGTTGGTTTGAAATATCCAAAGACTCCTTGGGGCAAGCATGCTCTCGGAACAAAAACTAGAAAAAAATCCAAATATAGTGATAAGTTTATTGTAAAGAGGAAAACTAAGAAAAAATAAGAACAATTATTATGTCAAGAAGTTTAAAGAAAGGATTGTATGTTGATGAAAGAGTCCTGAGAAAAGTAGAAAATACAAAGCCTGGTCAGAACATAAAAACATGGTCAAGAGCTTGTGTAATTTCTCCTGAAATGGTGGGACGCACTTTCGAAGTTCACAATGGAAGAAAGTTTATACCGGTATATGCCACTGAAGAAATGGTTGGACATAGATTGGGAGAATTTTCTCCAACAAGAACTTTCAACAGGCATGGAGGAAAAATGCAGAAAGAAATAGAAGTTGCCGCAAAACAAAAAGCGCAAGACGCCGCCAAAGCCGTCAAGACAGAAACAGTAAAAAAGAAATAACGATATTATAATTCGCAATAAAATTAGAGCAAATTAGAGTTTAAATTATATGAAAGTAGAAGCAATACTGAAAAATTTAAGAGTATCTCCAAGAAAAGTCAGATTGGTGGTGAACCTTATTAAAGGAATGGATGCCAATGAGGCTTTGGTTCAGCTTCCGTATACCGGAAAAAAATCAAACAGAGAAATAGGAAAGCTTTTGAAAAGCGCCATTGCAAATGCTGAAAATAATTTTGGTTTGGATGTTAAAAACTTATTTGTTTCAGATATTCAGGTAGGAGAGGGACCAACCTTAAAAAGATGGCTTCCTCGCGCTTTCGGAAGAGCAACTCAACTTATGAAAAGGACCTCTAATATTTATTTGATACTGGAAGAGAAAATTGAAAGCAAACCTGGAAAAAGAAAAGTTGTGAAGAAGAAACAAACAAAGGAGGAAAAGGAAATAGAAAATATCGAAGAAGAGAAAAGTGAAATCAAGGAAGAGAAAAAAGCTCCGATAAAAAGCAATTCATTCAGGGGTGTTGTCAATAAGGGACAAAAAAGCGGATGGTCAAAGAAAGTTTTTCAGAGAAAATCAGCGTAAAAAGAAAATGTGATTGATATTTTGAATAATTATAGGAAGATATATTAAAATAATTAGAGATTTATAACATTATGGGAAAGAAAGTTAATCCAACAGGACTGAGACTAGGAATTATTTCCACCTGGAAATCAAAGTGGTTTTCGGCTAGGGGATATGCGCATAATTTGAGACAGGATGTTGAAATCAGAGAATTTGTTTCTACGCGCTGGAAGTCTGCATCGATAGCAGAAGTTGGTCTTGAAAGATCTGCTAATACAATCAAGGTTGTGATAAAAACATCAAGGCCGGGAGTTTTGATTGGTAGAGGAGGAACTGGAATTGAAGATATCAGCAGCGCTATCAAGAAAAAGTTTTTTTCCAATAAAAAAGTTGATCTAAAAATAGAAGTGCAGGAAGTTAAGCAATTTGAAGAAAATGCAATGTTGGTGTCTCAAAATGTTGCTGAACAATTGGAAAAAAGAGTTCCATTTAGAAAGATTTTGAAATCAATGTTGGATCAAGTGGAAAAAAATAAGAATGTCAAAGGAATAAAAATAGAAGTTTCCGGACGACTTGGAGGAGCTGAAATGTCCAGAAGAGAATGGCTTTCCAGAGGAACAGTTCCATTGCATACATTGAGAGCCGATATTGATTTTGCTAGAAGCACTGCCCACACAACTCATGGTTCAATTGGAGTGAAAGTTTGGTTGTATAAGGGAGAAGTATTTGATAGAAATTAAAAAATAAGAATTTTCGGTTTTGAATTTTAAATTTTGAATTACAACTGTTATGTTGATGCCAAAAAAAGTAAAACATAGAAAGATCCATAGAGGAGGAGCTATACGAGGTGTTGCAACCAAAGGAAATATGGTTAGTTTTGGAAGTTTTGGTCTTCAGGCCGCAACTTCAGGACTTATTTCCGCCAGGCAAATTGAAGCTGCTCGCAGAGCTATGACTAGATATATGAAAAGAGGAGGAAAGGTTTGGACTAGAATTTTCCCGGACAAACCAATGACCAAGAAAGGAAATGAAACTCCTATGGGTAAAGGAAAAGGAAGCGTGGATCATTTCGTGGCTAAAATAAAACAAGGAAAAATGCTTTTTGAACTAGATGGTGTTACTGAAGATATAGCTAGAGAATCACTGAGATTGGCTTCGCATAAGCTTTGCGTCAAAACAAAATTTATCATCAGACAGAAATAGAATATAAGAATAATCGGTTTAATTAATATAAGCTAGCAAAAATGAAAATACAGGAAATAAGAGATATGAAAAAAGAAGAACTTGAAAAGTTCGTTGAAGAAAAGAGAGCTTTGGCTGTTAAGCTTAGATTTGATATTGCGACCAAACAAACAAAGAACAACAAGGAATATAGTCAAGTAAGAAAAGATATTGCAAGAGCTTTGACAATTCTTAATGATTTAGAAATAGAGAATAAGGCATAATTTTAATAACAATGTTAATAGGTATGAAAAAGAGTATTAAGAAAATCAAGAAAGGTGTAGTTGTCAGCGATGCTATGGACAAAACAATTGTCGTGGCTATTGATAGTTTGAAAACTCATCAAAAATATTTAAAAAAATATGTTTCCACAAAAAAATACAAAGTGCACGACCCTGAAAATAAATTTAAGAAGGGTGATGTAGTGGAATTTGTTGAATGTAGCCCGATTAGTAAAGATAAAAATCACACAGTTTTATATAAGTAAAAATATAGGTAATTTAGAAATAGTAATAATATGATTCAAGCAGAGACAAAATTAAGAGTAGCAGACAATTCAGGAGCAAAAATAATTGAATGCTTCAAAGTTTTAGGCGGAACCAGAAAGCGTTATGCTTCCGTTGGCGATATTATTGTGGCTTCAGTTAAGACTTCAGAACCGAGAGGAATGGTCAAGAAAGGCGATAAGGTTAAAGCTGTTATTGTCAGACAGGCAAAATCTCTGAGAAGAAAAGATGGATCATATATAAAATTTGATGAAAACGCAGCAGTGATTGTGGATGATAAAGAACCGAAGGGAACTCGCATATTTGGTCCGGTTGCGAGAGAGCTTAGAGAAAAAGGATTTAGCAAAATTGTTTCATTGGCACCAGAAGTATTATAAACACATATTACGAATATATATATGAGAATAAAAAAAGGAGATCAAGTTCAAGTAATAGCTGGAAAAAATAAGGGCAAAAAAGGAAAAGTTGTCCGAGTCTTGCTTGATGCTGAAAAAATTGTTGTGGAGAATGTGAATATTGTTAAAAAGCACGTGAAACCGAAAAGAGACGGAGAAAAAGGGCAAATAGTTGAAGTAGCCGCTCCATTCAGCGTTTCAAATGCTATGCTTATTTGTCCTAATTGCGGAAAAATGACCAGAGTTGCTTATTCAGTAAAGAAAGAAAGTAAATCAAGATTGTGCAAGAAATGCAATAAAGAGTTTTAATTTTTGATTGGTATAATTTAATCACTATGAATGTCGTTTCAACAAAAGAAAAATATATAAAAACGGTTGTTCCTGAAATGGAAAGCAAATTTGGATATGGAAACATTATGGCAGTTCCGAAAATTTACAAAGTTGTTGTGAATGTCGGTATTGGAAAGATAGGCCGAGAAGGAGATAAAGCGCAAGAAATTTTTGAATATGTGAAAGTGATAACAGGGCAAAAACCTGTGAAAACCAAGGCGAAAAAAGCTATTGCCGGTTTTAAAACCAGAGAGGGAATGGAAGTCGGAATCAAGGTAACATTAAGAGGAGAAAGAATGTGGTCTTTTATTGACAGACTTATCAATGTAACATTGTCCAGAACCAGAGACTTTCAAGGCATCCCGGTTTCATCTGTTGATTCTAGCGGAAATTTAAATATAGGAATAAGAGAGCATATTATTTTCCCGGAAGTTTCTCCGGAACACGTGAAGACAATATTTGGTTTGCAAATTACAGTTACCTCGACAGCAAAGAATAATAAAGAAGGAATGGAATTTTATAGATTATTAGGTTTTCCAATAAAAAAGAATTAAGTATAAGTAACGAACATATTGTTATATGGCAAAAACATCAACAGAAGCTAGAGCATTAAAAAAACCAAAGTTCTCAACAAGAGCTGTGAATAGGTGTTGGAGATGCGGAAGAAAACACGGATATCTGAGAAAATTTGAAATTTGCAGGATTTGTTTCAGAGAACTTGCCAGCAAAGGAGAAATCCCGGGTGTTAAGAAGAGTAGTTGGTAGAATATATTATATATTAATTGATTTAAATTTTTGAATTTACACTAAAAGCGTATGTTAGATACAATCAGCGACATGCTTACCAGAATAAGAAATGCCCAGATAGCCGGACACAAAGAAGTGGCGGTGCCATTTTCCAAATTAAAATTGGCTATTGCCAAGATCTTGGAAGAAAAGGATTTCATAGGGTCAGCCCAAGAAGACGGGAAAGAGACTTCTCAAAAAGTTGTCATCCAGCTTAAATATGAAAAAATTTCTAATAACAAGAAAGTTCCGGCAATAAAAGGAATAAAAAGAGTGAGCAAGGAAGGACAAAGAATATACGTTAGAAAAAATGAAATCAAATCAATCAAGAATGGCTATGGAATTTCAGTTGTTTCAACATCTAAGGGTGTTATGACCGGAGAAGATGCGAGAAAAAGAGGGTTGGGAGGAGAAGTTATTTGTGAAGTCTGGTAGGTATCAACAATTTTAAATTTTGATTTATATTTATAATATGAGTAGAATAGGAAAAAAAATAATAGCAATACCTTCTGGCGTTACAGTGGAAGTTAAAGATAATATTGTGACAGCTAAAGGAGCTAAGGGAACTTTGTCTTTTGAACATCGAAACGAGGTGGCTGTTGTTATTTCAACAGAAAGTATCGTTATTGAGAAAAAAGGAAAAACAAAGGAAACTCCTGCTATTTGGGGAACAACATCCAGAATGGTGGAAAATTTGCTAATAGGAGTTTCTCAAAATTTTGAAAAAAAACTGGAATTAAACGGAGTCGGATTCAGAATGTCTGTGACTGGGAAAAATGTCAACTTGGCTTTGGGATTTTCTCATCCGGTGGTAGTTCCGATTGTGGAAGGGATTGATGTCAAGATTGAAGGAAATGTTATGACTATTTCTGGAATAGATAAATATAAAGTGGGACAATTTGCGGCTAATATTAAGAAACTTAAACCAGTAGAACCGTACAAGGGAAAAGGATTTAAATATG
>DOKE01000027.1:12984-13227 GCA_003510895.1 Candidatus Moraniibacteriota bacterium | reverse complement strand
CAAGGGAAAAGGATTTAAATATGCGGGAGAAATTGTGAGAAGAAAAGAAGGTAAACGAGCAGCAGCTTAGTAAACGAAGTAATTTTTTGTTAATCAATTTTAGATTATGAAGACAATAAATAAAAAAGAATTAAGAATAAAGAGAAGAAGAAGGGTACGAGCTAAAGTTTCCGGAACTTCTGACAGGCCGCGACTATCTATTTTTATGAGCTCAACCTCTATTTATGCTCAAATTATTGATGA
>DOKE01000027.1:12756-12929 GCA_003510895.1 Candidatus Moraniibacteriota bacterium | reverse complement strand
ATTTATGCTCAAATTATTGATGACGCAAACGGAAGAACTTTGGCGGCAGCTAACATAAAGGAGATAAAAGGAGCAAAGAATAATATTGCCGGAGCTACGGAAATTGGAAAACTTATTGCCAAAAAAGCCAAAGAGGCTAAAATTGAAAAGATTGTTTTTGATAGAAGTGGTTA
>DOKE01000027.1:12522-12693 GCA_003510895.1 Candidatus Moraniibacteriota bacterium | reverse complement strand
ATTGTTTTTGATAGAAGTGGTTATAATTATCATGGGAAAGCTAAGGCGGTGGCTGATGGAGCCAGAGAAGGTGGTCTAGAATTTTAATTTATTTTTTGAATTTTAATATTATTGTATGGCTAATAAAAATAGTAACAAGTTTAAAAGAAGAGAAAAACCGGAGTTTGAACA
>DOKE01000027.1:11061-12469 GCA_003510895.1 Candidatus Moraniibacteriota bacterium | reverse complement strand
AGAGAAAAACCGGAGTTTGAACAAAAACTTTTGGATTTAGCTCGCGTAACTCGTGTTGTTAAGGGTGGTCGTCGTTTCAGATTTCGCGCTACTTTGGTGATTGGAGATCGCAAGGGAAGAGTTGGTGTTGGTGTTGCCAAGGGAACTGATGTTTCTGATTCTATTCAAAAAGCGTATAATGATGCTAAGAAAAATATCATCAATGTAAAATTGAACGGCAATACAATAACTCACGATGTTATAAAAAAACTTGGAAGCGCGAAAGTTCTTCTCAAACCAGCCGCTGAAGGAAAAGGAATTATCGCCGGAGGAGCAGTGCGATCAGTTGTTGATCTAGCTGGAATCAGAGATATTGTTTCAAAATCATTAGGTTGTTCCAATAAGCTTAATGTTGCTCGAGCAACCATAGAAGCATTGAAAGAATTGAAAGATCCCAGAATTAAACAAGAAGTAGCGTAACCGCGATAATGACTAATGAATAACTAATATTATGCAAATCCATCAATTAACCATCAAAAAAAGAAAGGCAAAAAAGACCATAGGTCGCGGAGGAAAAAGAGGAACCTATTCCGGACGTGGCAATAAAGGACAAAAAGCGAGAAGCGGAGCTTCAATCGATCCTCTTTTTGAAGGTGGAAGATCATCGCTTGTTGAGAGATTGAAAAAAGTGCGAGGATTCAAATCTCTTAATGCAAAAAAAGCTGTTGTGAAACTCGAATCTCTCAACAAAACATTCAAGGACGGAGATGTTGTTTCTATGGAAACTTTGCTTTCTTCTAAGCTTATCGACAAAGCTGACATCAAAAATGGAGTTAAGATTTTGACTACTGGCGAGATCACTAAAAAACTTACTATATCTGCAGAAATCCTTCTTTCCGGAACAGCTAAAGATGCTATAATAAAAGCAGGAGGAAAAATATTAGAATAGGTATTAGGTTTTAGGTGTCAGGTTCTAGGATATGGAAAATGGCTTTACCTGGAATTCAAAAGTTTAAACCTAGAACCTAGAACCTAGAACCTATTTCATGTTAGAAAAAATAACACAAATCTTCAANNAAAAGTGCGAGGATTCAAATCTCGTAACAAAAAGAAAGTTGTGGTTAAATTGGCTGAACTGGAAACAAAATTCAAAGATGGAGATGTTATCAGTTTGGAAAATTTGATAAAAGCGAAAATTATCAGCAAGAAAGATTTGCAAAGTGGAGTCAAGATTCTTTCAACCGGATCTATCACAAAAAAACTTACTATTGAAAAAAATATCCTTCTTTCCGAATCAGCCAAGGAAGCGATTGAAAAAGCCGGAGGAACAGTAGAGGAAAAAGAAAAAAAGGCAGAAAGTAAGAAAGAAAAAAAAGTTTCCAAAAAATAAAGCCAAAAAATTCTTACATATACAAAAAAACCCCCCCCC
>DOKE01000027.1:2048-10976 GCA_003510895.1 Candidatus Moraniibacteriota bacterium | reverse complement strand
GGATTTTTTGTGTTCTTTTTTTGGGCTTGAAATTATTGTTGATATGAGCTATATTGGAGAAGGCTTGGAAATGAGCCTATTAATAATGCTTTCTTAAATAAATCGGTGATAGAGCCGTAATGTTTGTATTTAGAAAAAAAACAATATGATTGAAAAAATAAAGCAAATTTTAAAAATCAAAGAACTTCGCAATAAAATATTTTTTATTGTAGTTATTTTGGTTGTTTTTAGATTGGCAGCCAACATTCCGCTTCCTTGGGTGGACACCCAACAATTGAAAACTCTTTTTGATGGAAATCAATTTTTGGGACTGCTAAATATTTTTTCAGGAGGCGGACTTTCTAATATTTCCATTGTTCTTTTGGGTGTTGGCCCCTACATCACAGCTTCGATTATTATGCAGCTTCTGACTATGATTGTTCCTCGATTGGAACAGCTCTACAAAGAAGAAGGCGAAGCGGGAAGACAAAAATTCAATATGTGGACCAGATGGCTGACTGTTCCATTGTCAACGCTTCAAACATTTGGAATGATAACTCTTTTGAAATCTCAAAATGTTTTTGGCGCGCTCAACTTTTTTCAAATGGCGTCTATTATTGTGATTGCGACTGCCGGAACAATTTTTCTGATGTGGTTGGGAGAACTTATCACTGAAAAAGGAATTGGCAACGGAGTTTCCTTTTTGATTTTTGCTGGAATCGTGTCCAGTCTTCCTGGCGGAATTTCTCAATTGTTTCTGACTTTTGATTCAACGCAAATTTTTTCCTATTTGCTTCTTTTGATTGTCGCGTTGATAACGGTGGCGGGAGTGGTTCTCATTGCGGAAGGGCAAAGAAATATTCCGGTTTCCTATGCCAAAAGAATTCGTGGCAACAAAACATTGGGCGGGTCAACAACTCATCTTCCATTGAGAGTTAATCAAGCCGGAGTTATACCGATTATCTTTGCTGTTTCCATAATGATGTTTCCGAGAATGATTACCAGTTTCTTGGTCAGAGTGGATAATGCTTTTGTCGCCAACATTGCCAAATCGGTGGATAATCTTTTTCAAGATCAACTTTTCTACGGAATATTTTATTTTGTTTTAGTTGTGATGTTTACCTATTTTTACACAGCGGTGGTTTTTGATCCCAATAAAATTGCGGAAAATTTGCAGAAACAAGGAGGATATGTTCCTGGAATCAGACCGGGCAAACCTACGTCGGAACATTTGTATAAGATAATGAACAGAATAACTCTGACGGGGGCATTGTTTCTTGGGGCAATAGCGGTGTTGCCGTTGGTAATTCAGGGAGTGACTAATCTTAGTGGTTTCACAATCGGCGGAACTAGCATTTTGATTGCCGTTTCGGTTGTTATTGAAACAATCAAACAGGTGGAAGGGCAGTTGGTTATGAGGGATTATGATGGATTTTAGAAAGGAATAAAAAGTAAAAAATAAAAAAGAATGAATGTAGTTATATTGGGTCCTCAGGGAAGCGGGAAGGGAACGCAGGCGCACATTTTGGCGGAAGAATTTAAACTGGCTCATATTGAAATGGGTTTGTTGTTGAGAAACATCGCCAAAGAAAATTCCGATTTAGGTAGAGAAATCGACGCCATTGTTAACAACAAAAAGGAACTTGCTCCGGATGAAATAGTATATTCTGTTTTGCGTGAAGCGATTGAAAAAGTTCCAAAAGACAGCGGAATTATTTTTGACGGAGTGCCGAGAAGATTGGAGCAAATAGAGAATGTCGAAAAAATACTTTCAGAATATGGAAGAAAAATAGACGCGGTTATATATATTGCTTTGCCGTTTGAAGAATCAATCGAAAGAATCACCAAGAGATTCGGTTGTGTTTCTTGCGGAGCGCACTTGATAATGAAAGAAGACGTGCACAGTTCGGAAGACAAATGCCCGAAATGTGGCGGTCAAATAAGTCAGAGAAAAGACGACACACTGGAGGGAATAACAAAAAGGTTGAATATTTTCTATAAAGACACTATTCCGGTTATTGAATATTATAGAAAAAATAATCTTCTCTATGAAGTTGATGGAAAAAGAAATGTGGAGTCGGTTTATTTGGACATATCGGAAAAAGCTAAATCTTATTTGTAATGAAAAATGTTTTCAATCAAAGTAAAAAATGAAAAAGAAATAGGTATAATGCGCGAGGCCGGAAAAAAACTTTTATCGGTTATGGATAATCTTGCCAAGGAAGTTAGGTCGAATGTTAGTACTTATGATTTAGACAAGCTTGCAGAAGAGCTTGTTTTTTCTGTCGGAGGAAAACCAGCTTTCAAAGGTTATGGAGAAAAAAGAAATCCTTTTCCTGCGACAATTTGCGCTTCCATTAACAATGAAGTTGTTCACGGAGTTCCCCGAAAAGAAAAAATTCTTAAAGAAGGAGATATTTTCAAAATTGATATTGGTATGAAATATCAAGGATATTTTGTTGATATGGCAAGAACTTTTGCTGTGGGAAAAATATCCAAAGACGCGCAAAGCTTGATGGATGCAACAAGAGAATGTTTTTGGGTTGGGATTGAAAATATCAAATCCGGATCAAAACTTAGCGATTTTTCCAAAGCTGTTGAAAGTTATATCAAAAGTTGCGGATATTCAGTGGTGAGAAATCTTGTCGGGCATGGAATCGGAGAGCAACTGCACGAAGATCCGCAAGTTCCCAATTTTTTCGATCCCAAAATGATTGATTATGCATTGGAAACCGGGAACACTTTGGCGCTGGAACCAATGGTGAACCAAGGCGATCACAGAACAAAAATTGGAAAAGACGGATGGGTTTTTGAAACTGCCGACGGAAAACTTTCCGCTCACTATGAAAACACCATTTTGATAACAGACGATGGTGTGGAAGTATTGACGAACTAAAGAATAAGCAAGATACTTAAGGCACTTCTTTCAATTATACTACAAATTTATGAAAAAGTCAATAGATAGTCGAAATTCATCCGAGACAAGCTCATATTTGGGCATAGATTTTGGTCAAGTGAAAATCGGAATTGCGGTTGCGGATCAGGAAACCAGAATGGCTTTTGTTTTGGGTATTTTCAAAAATGACAAAAATTTTTGGGATAAAATGAAAGAAATTTGCGATCAGAAAAATGTCGAGAAAATTATTATTGGAATTTCTAATAGCAAAATGAAGTCTTCTAATACTCAGGAGCAAAAAAAATTTGGCGAGGAAACTGAGAAGAAAATCGGAGTGAGTGTGGAATTTCAAGAAGAAATGTTCACCACAAAAATAGCGCATATGAATTTGTTGGAAAAAGGAGAAAAAAATATTTCAAAAATAGACGACGGAGAAGCGGCGCGGATAATTCTTCAAAGCTGGCTGGATAAATAATATAGGCGGTTAAAAAAGTTATGTTATAATAGATATAGATAATTGTAATCAAATAAGCTTTATAAAAAATGGAAGAGAAAATGTATTTATCGGTTATTATTCCCGCATATCGCGAAGCGGAACGCATCGGAAGCAATCTTTTGGAAATTGACAAGTTTCTTTCGGGGAAAGATTATTCCTACGAAATAGTGGTGGTGACGGACGGTTCTCCTGATAACACTCCGGAAGTGGCGAGAAACTATGCCGGACAAATCAGAAATTTGCGCGTTATTGAAAATAAAGAAAATCATGGCAAGGGATATGTTGTGCGACAAGGTCTTTTGGAAGCGAAAGGAAAATACAGAGTGTTTTTGGATGCCGACGGTTCAACTTCCATCACTCATTTGGATAAATTTTTGCCGGAATTTGAAAATGGTTATGATGTGGTGATTGGTTCTCGCGATATCGAAGGATCATTTATTCAAGTTCATCAACCAAAACACAGAGAAATTATGGGCGATATGGGAAACTGGTTGATTCGCATAGTTTTGGGTCTTTGGAAATATCCTGACACGCAATGCGGATTTAAAATGCTTTCCGATCGAGCCGCTAACGAAGTAGCCAGCCGAATGGTAGTGGATAGATTTGGATTTGATTTCGAACTGATTGTTTTGGCGGAAGAACTGGGTTTCAAAGTCAAGCAAATGCCGGTCAGATGGCTTAATGAAGAAGGTTCATCAGTTGGACTTACCGGTCCTAATGGATTCATTCAAGTTTTGATAGATCTTTTCAAAACAAAAATGAGGTTGGTTTCAGGAGAATATAATATAAACAAAAAATAGTTTTAGTTGAAAAAATAAAAACAAAAAAGTGAATATAAACGTATCAGACGCTTCTGGACAATCTTCCGATGTTTCAGAGGTTAAATCGTCAGAAGCGGAAAAAAATAAAAAACAACCGGTTTCAGAATTACGCCAAGATCTCATCACGGGAGATTGGGTTGTGATTGCAATTGGTCGGGCAAAAAGACCGCACGAGTTTGGCGAACGCGAAAGAATTAAAAATGACACCGGAATTGAGAATTGTCCTTTTGAGAATTTTGAAGAAAAAAAACAAGAAAAAGATGTTTTAATATACCATAGGGAAGACGGAGACTGGACCTTGCGAGTTTTTCCCAATAAATATCCGGCTTTTGCCAGAGGAAGCTTGCCGAAAAATCTTGATGAAGGACCATACTTTGCTATGAATGGTTCCGGATATCACGAATTGGTTGTGACAAGAGATCACTATCGACATATCGCGCTGATGGATCACATTGAAATCGCTGAGATTTTTGACGCTTTTCAGGACAGGTATTTGGATCTTATGAAAAAAAAGAGCGTCAGCTACATCGCGCTTTTTCACAATTACGGAAAAGAAGCCGGCGCTTCTGTGGCGCATCCGCATTCGCAAATTATGGCGATTCCTGTTATATCTCCCTATCTAAAACAAGAACTGGACGGAGCGGAACTCTATCACAGAAAAAACAAAAAATGCGTTTATTGCACAATGATAGAGCACGAAATGGAAGACAGAAAAAGAGTGCTTTTTGAAAATGAAAATTTTATCGCAATGTGTCCTTTTTCCAGCCGGGCGGCTTTTGAAGTTTGGGTGATGCCTAAAAAACACAGTCCCTATTTTGAACGCATCACTGACGAACAGAAAATAAAATTGGCTGAAGTTTTTGGCAAAACGATGAAATCAATCTACAAAGCGCTTAATGATCCGCCATATAATTTCTATATTCACACTTCTCCTTGCGATGGAAAGGATTATCCTCATTTTCATTGGCATATAGAAATTTTGCCGCACACGGCCACTTGGGCGGGTTTTGAATTGGAAACGGGAATTGAAATTTCAACCATCCAACCGGAAATTGCGGCGGAATTTTTGAGGAAAAATTTGGATTAATGGCGATAGGGTGTTTTGATAATTTGAGTCGTGGTTGCGATAAGTTGGTTTTTTGATGTATAATTCCTGAAACAGTATATATATGCATGATTTGGTAATAAATTTTTTCATAGGTTTTCCCAAAGAGTTGGCGACATTTTTAATAGCGATTGTGCCGATAACGGAGCTGCGAGCTTCCATTCCGGTGGCAATTAATCAATTTCAAATGTCGGCATTTTCGGCGTGGTTTTGGTCTGTGGCGGGCACATATTTTGCGATGCTATTGATTTTGTTCCTGCTTGATCCGGTAGCAAAAATATTATCCAAATATATTTCTTTTTTTGCCAAGTTTTTTGAATGGTTATTTGAGCATACGCGAAAAAAGACTAACGGAAAAATGGAAAAATACGGAGAGTGGTCTATTTTTATTTTGGCGGCAACACCGGTTCCGCTTATTGGAGGACTGACTGGCGCTTTGGCGGCTTTTGTTTTTGGCATCCATCCAAAAAAATCTTTGCCGTTGCTTCTTTTAGGAACAATGATTTCCGGAGCGATTGTGGTTTTCCTAACTAAAACATTTTAGATATATGAAAAAGTATATTATTGGAAATTTGAAGATGAATCTTTTGACAGTAGCTGAACGAGAACGCTATTTGGATTCCGTTGGAACAGAATTTAAAAAAAGCAAGATTTCCAATTCGAAAATAATTCTTTGCCCACCGATTATTCATTTGGAAAAGTTTTTTGAAAGATTTGAAAAAACTGAAATCGGAGCGGGCTCCCAAGATATTTTTATTGAAGACAGAGGATCTTTTACCGGAGAAACTTCTCCGGCTACTGTTAAAAATATTGGAGGAGAATTTTCTATTATTGGTCATAGTGAAAGAAGAAAATATTTTGGAGAAACCGATCAAATCGTCAATGAAAAAATCAAAGCCGCGCTTAGAAATAACTTGCAGCCGATTTTTTGCGTTGGCGAGTCGGAAGAAGAAAGAAAAAATGATTTGACATTTGGTGTTTTGGAAAAACAGTTGCGTGAAGGGCTTTTGGATGTTTCCGCTTTTAAGGCGGACAAAATTATAATCGTCTATGAACCGATTTGGGCTGTTGGAACGGATAATATTCCTGCGGGTGATGTGATTATGGAAGTGAAAATTTTGATTAGAAAAATTTTGACAGATATGTATAGCAATGAAATTGCGGAAAAAATGCCGATTCTTTATGGCGGTTCGGTTAATTCCAAAAGTGTTATGCAGGTTTGCGTTGAACCCAGAATGGACGGTGTTTTGGTGGGTAGAGAAAGTTTAATTCCGGTGGAATTTTTGAAAATAGCCGGCGTAATAGATAATAATTAAAAAGTTTCACATTCAATTATGATTACAAGCGTCAAAGAAATTTTAACAAAAGCCAAAGAGGGTGGTTATGCAGTGGGAGCTTTCAACACAGTCAATCTTGAAACAACTCGCGCTATTGTGGAGGCGGCCAAAGAATTGCGATCGCCGGTTATTATCCAGGTAACGGAAAAAACTATGGAATATGGTGGAGGAAGAGGAATTTTTAATATGATAAAAAATGACGCGGAGTTTTATGCTCCGGAAATTCCGATCGGAATTCATCTTGATCACGGAAAAAGTTTTGAGCTGGTTGAACGAGCGGTGGAGATTGGTTTTACGTCAGTTATGTATGACGGTTCCAGAAAAGATTTTGTTGATAATTTGGCAATGACCAAGAAAATTGTTGAACTTTGTCACGCCAAGGGAATTGACGTGCAAGCGGAATTGGGAAGCGTTCCATATTTGGGCGAAACGAGCATGGAAGAAGTGGAGTGGGAAAAATATATGACTGATCCCGGACAAGCGGAAAAATTTGTGAAAGAAACAGGCATAGATACTTTGGCGGTAGCTATTGGAAATGCTCATGGATTTTTTCGAGAAAGGAAAATTCCCGACTATGATCGACTTTCGATGATTAATAAAAATGTTTCTATTCCTCTGATTTTGCATGGAGCGTCTGATTGGGAAAATGGAAAAGTTAAAGAAGTGATTGCTAGAGGAATTGCTTGTTTCAATGTAGACACTGCCACCCGATTGGCTTTCGTCAATAGTCTGGTTAAATCTGTCAGGGAACAAAATGAAGTTTCTTTTGATGTGCGAAAACTTTTGGGCGATGCGCGCGAATCGGTCAAGGAAACTGTGAAACAAAAAATAAAAATATTCGGAAGCGACGGAAAAGCTTAATTTAAATATTTTGACAAATATAAAATATGTGTTTAGCCTTTCCGGGAAAAATAGTTTCAATTGATGGACAAAAAGCAACTATTGATTTTGATGGAGTCAAAAAAGACGCCAATGTTTCAATGGTGGATGTAAAAATAGGCGACTATGTGATTGTGCACGCCGGTTTTGCCATTCAAACTCTCACCAATGAAGACGCGATGGAAGTTTTAAAAGAATATGAAAAAGCGGATGAAAAATACAGAAAAAATTCTAAAAAAAATTAATGCTTTGGCCTTGGAAATAGGAAGGGATGTTTATTTGATGGAAGTTTGCGGAACTCATACACAAGCAATCAGCAGAAATGGAATTCGAGAAATTTTGCCGAAGAATGTTATTTTAACCACCGGGCCGGGATGCCCGGTTTGTGTTACAGCTCAAGAAGATATTGACGCGATTGTTAGTCTGGCTTTGAGTGGAATCCCGGTGGCTACTTATGGCGATATGCTTCGGGTGCCGGGATTTTATGGAAGCTTGGATAAGGCGCGTGAAAAGGGCGCTTTGGTATTTGACGTCTATTCGACAGAACAGGCCTTGGAGCTCAAAAAAGAGCATCCAGAGCTGGTTTTCTTTGGTCTAGGATTTGAAACCACAGCCCCTATGACTGCCTACGCCATTAAAAAAGGACTTACTGTCTATTCGACCCACAAGCTATTTATTCCCGCAATGCAAGCTCTTTTAGAGCGTCAGGAGGCAAAGATAGACGGTTTTATCAGCCCGGGTCACGTGGCGACTATCGTTGGAACGGATTCTTTCGAAAAATTGAAAGTTGCCCAGGTGGTGGCTGGTTTCAATGCGGAAGATGTTTTGGCGGCGATTTATATGTTGCTGGATCAAATCAAGAAAAATAAAAAAGAAGTGGGGAATGAATATAAAAGATCGGTCAAAAATAAAGGCAATGAAAAAGCGTTGAAAGAAATTTTTGATGTGTTTGATGTGACAGATGGAAATTGGCGAGGCTTTGGAATAATTCCCGGTTCCGGTTTGGAGTTGAAAGAAAAATATGCAACGCAAGATGCCAAAAAGAAATATGCTCACATTCTTTCCCAAATGGACAAAAAAAAATCGCAAAAACAAACCGGTTGTCGTTGCGGAGAAATTATTCGAGGCGTTATGAACCCCAAACAATGTCCGCTTTTTGGAAAAATTTGCGTTCCCGAAAATCCCTATGGCCCGTGTATGGTTTCCGATGAGGGAGCATGTAATAATTCATTTCGCTATAAAAAAAAATATGGAAACTAAAAATATTTCTTTAGATATGGGTGGAGGGGGATATAAATCAAATGAACTTATCAGTGAGATAAGAAAAATTTTAGATTTGTCTAAAAATAAAAAATGGAAAAATTGTGAAGATGACGCAGCGGTTTTTGACCTCACCCCGTCCCTCTCCTTGAAAA
>DOKE01000027.1:1237-1972 GCA_003510895.1 Candidatus Moraniibacteriota bacterium | reverse complement strand
AAAGGAGAGGGAGAACTAAGTTAGTCTTTACGACTGATGCTTATATTGTTGATCCGATTTTTTTTCCGGGCGGCGACATCGGCAAGATTGCGATGTGCGGCACGATCAATGATTTGTCAGTGATGGGCGCGCGCCCGATCGGAATTTCTTTGAGCATTGTGCTAGAAGAAGGTTTTCCGAAAAGTGATTTGGAAAAAATTATCAAATCCATCGCCATCGTTTCCAAAGAAACCGGCGTGCCGATTGTTACGGGCGATACCAAGGTGACGGAAAAAGGCAAGATTGATAAGATTGAAATCACGACGGCTGGCGTCGGTTTGGCGGAAAATATCATTTCTAATAACGGCGTAAAACCGGGCGACCTCATCATCGCTTCAGGCGATTTAGGCGAGCACAGCGTCGCGCTTCTCGCAAAACGATTTAACTATCAAACGAAAATCAAAAGCGACTCCAAAGCTTTCAATAAGGAAATGGAAAAGGTCGGTCAATATTTAAACGCCTGCAAAGATCCAACCCGCGGCGGTTTGGCTGCGAATTTAGTGGAGATGGCGGAAAAATCAAAGGTCAAAATTATTTTAGACGAAAAAACTTTGCCCTACAAAAAAGAAACCATCGCCGTGACGGAGCTTTTGGGTTTGGATATTTTTTCTCTAGCCAGTGAAGGCCGTTTCGTGGCGTCTGTTTCGCTAAAAAATGCCAAAAAAGTTTTAACAATTTTAAAAACTTTCAATAAAG
>DOKE01000027.1:523-1178 GCA_003510895.1 Candidatus Moraniibacteriota bacterium | reverse complement strand
AATTTTAAAAACTTTCAATAAAGAAGCAAAAATTATCGGGAAAGTGGAAAAGCTTGCCCGCCGAGGAGGAGGGGGAAAGGGGCTATTTCTTCAAACCAATCTCGGCTCCCTGCGTCCTATCGAAATGCCAAAAGGAAAGCTTATTCCGAGAATTTGTTAATATGTAGTTTATTATTAATTTTTTTACTTTGACATTATTGAATATTTAAGATAAATTACTAATAATAAAATGTTTCTTTGAAAATAACCAAGATCAACTTTGGACAGGAGAGGTAATGATATGCACGATTTGATGGCATTTATTGACACCATAGCTTTATGGACGGGAAGAATTATAATTTATCCAGCCTTAATATTGTTAGCAGTATTTGCGATAAAGAAGATTTATCATTATTATTTTCAGGAACCATATTGCCCAAATTGTTGGTCACGCGGGAAAGTTTTTCTCATCGGCAATAATGCCGGCGGGCATCGGTGTTCAACATGCGATACATACTATTGGTATGAAAAAGGCGAAAGCCATAAGGAGGATCCAATAGGATTTACCAAGAGATTAATAAGAAAAGGAATCATTACTTCAGTAGAAGATGATCATTCGGCAAATAATTGAAAAAGGATTTGCCCAAAACTTAATCCGGCGTCTCCGCGCGGAATG
>DOKE01000027.1:0-422 GCA_003510895.1 Candidatus Moraniibacteriota bacterium | reverse complement strand
GAGCTGCCGGGTTTTTTATTTTCAAAATATTTTGAAATTATTTTATTATTGGAAATGCCGCCAGATAAAATAATCTGTGTGCTGCTGGTTGCAGATTGCAGATTTATGATTTCTTGTAATCCCTGAGCGAGGTAAAGTTGAGCGGTGGCAGCGAGACGCTTTTTATCTTTGTGTAGATTTTTAATTAGGTATTCAAAAAGATAGGTAGTGTTAAGAATGTAAATGCTTGACCCTCCCTTGATTCCTTCCTTGGCAAGGGGAGTAATTTTTGGATGCAAGTCTTTGTATGGAATGGTTGAATTTTTTTCCAGCAAGCTTGCCGCTTCGTGTTTAAACTTTCTTTCATTGTTAGCAAACCCCAAAAGCACGGCAACCGCATCCAAAATCCGTCCAGTGCTCGAAGTTTCGACGCAATTAAAATT
>DOKE01000009.1:4273-8798 GCA_003510895.1 Candidatus Moraniibacteriota bacterium | reverse complement strand
AGCGTTCATCCTGAGCCAGGATCAAACTCTCAAAAAATAGATTTTATAAAAAATAAATTCTTTATAAATCAGGTATCATCTTTTTTAAACGAAAAAAATGAAAAACGTGTAAGCTCAGAAAAACACCAGTTTCAACAATTGCTTTCACAATGTTGATTCTGTAATCCTCCTTTGCCCGAAGGCTCCGGAGGATAAAGGACTAACCGCAATAAATTGCGATTGTCTCTCATTCGATTTTTAAAGTTCTTGTCCTTTGCTCCAAAAAATCTTGATGAACAAAAAACACATCCTGAGGCATATCTCCTTTGATACGCTTCGGGATGTATTCTTATCCCATCGCTCGAAAGCGACAAGATTTCCACCCGAATTTTAAATATTTCAGTTTTTTCCTTTGGTTTTCTTGATAGATTATTACACTATTTTCTAAACCGCTTTAGTCATTATAAACAATTAAAAAAAGTTGTCAAGAGTCCGCCGGAAAACGCTTTTTTCGGCGGCATCCCATTGCATCAAAAGCCTCATTTAATGGGGTTTTCAGCCTCTGTCTCTTTTTGCTGATTTCTTTTTTCCAAATAGCTCTTCACATATTCAAATTCTTCTTTTATTTCTTCGACTGTATCGCAAACGCTTTCTATGATGATTGGCAAATTTTTGTCGGGAATCGCTTTCAAAATTTCTTCCTGCTTGGTTCGATAAAGCGGATCATGATATGTCCCAAAACCGCTCAAATGAATTTTTTTAATCCTGTCTCCAAAAACATCCAGCAATTCCTCAGCCAATTTCATTGATGGATCATTAGAATAACAATGATTGAGGTCAAGAACCATTGACACATCAAACTTGGAAAAAATATCCTTGAGACTGTCGGTGTATTTTCCAAAATCCTTGCGCCAATCCATATTTTCAATTGCAAACGGCAAATCAAATTGACGAAAAATATCCCAATTCATCGCTTCATATGGATGCAGCACAATCATATCAAAATGAATTTTGTTGTGAACTTGAACAACAGTTTCAAGAAGACTGGCTATTTTCACATCCGAATATGCGTCGAGCGAAGGAATGTGCAAAGAAATACTTTTGAATTGTTTCCAAAATTCATCATCCATCTCGAGAACTTTCGTCAAATCATCGTCGGCATTGTGCCACATAATTTCAATCGCATCGCAACCCATTCCACCAAAAATAGAAATGGTTTCTTTCTCCAATCCATTAAGCGTTTTATATAAACATCCGGTTGAAAATCCCAGCATCATATTATTCAATTTCTAGTTCATTATCTTTGCAAATCTTTTGATACATATAAAAACTTTTTCTTGGCTTTCTTTCCAGTGTTTCATAATTCATTTCAATTAATCCAAATTTCGGTTCGTAACCAAAAAGCCATTCGAGATTGTCCACTAATGACCAAAAATTATATCCGCGGACATCAACTCCTTCCGCAATAGCTTTATGCAAATACTCCAAATGCTCTTGAATAAACTTTATTCTATCTTTGTCCTCAAGCCCCGCTCTTGTCGGAATTCCGTTTTCCGTAACATATATCGGCAACTTAAATTTTTCATTAGCCTCTTTTAATACATTAAACAATCCTTTTGGATAAGAAACCCATTTCATCACATTATCCTTATCCTCCTCAATCGTAAATCCAAAATATGTCTGATTCCTGGAATCCATTCTGATATTTTTCCAATCAAATTTAATTTTTCCCAAACGATAATAATTCACGCCAACATAATCCTGATAGTTTCTTATTTTATTTCCCAAAAGATCAATTCTGAACCATTGTGAAATTTTGTTAATTGTTTTTAACAGAAAACCAAGGCCTTCCGATTCATACCAATTATACAGATAGGTAATTCCCACTTGCGCCTCTGGAAAAATTCTGTGAATAATTTTATACGCTTCACGATGAGATGCGGCAAGATTGTTTACTGCTCGCAAAAATTTATAGGGATTGCGAAACCCGGGAGGAAAAACTCCGCCCAAGAATCCTTGCCCCAAAGGAACCATTGGTTCATTGAAAGTCGTGAACATATCAATCAAGTCTCCC
The DNA here is from genome assembly GCA_003510895.1 of Candidatus Moraniibacteriota bacterium. Lineage (GTDB taxonomy): Bacteria > Patescibacteriota > Minisyncoccia > Moranbacterales > GWC2-37-73 > UBA9338. The sequence continues at coordinate 6,745 of DOKE01000009.1, read as the reverse complement.
AGTTCTTGCGTAACTTTCTCGACATATCTTGCAAAAATTGCCACTGATTCTTTTTTATGAAATCCATATTTTTCTTGAAACCAAATTGGACTGGTCCACCACCACAATGTTACTTGAGTTTTTATATTTCTCTTTTTCAGATCTTCAAAAATTTCTCGATAATTCCTAATAGCCTCCTGATCAAAAACACCGTCTTGCGGTTCAATTCTTGCCCATTCAATTGACATTCTAAATAAACCCACGCCCAATTCTTGCAACAAATTATGATCCTCCTTGTATCGATTCCAATAATCACAAGCGCGACCAGATTCATTATCCGCTTTTCCTTGCTTTTCCCATTGCCACCAATCCGAATTAGAATTACCGCCTTCAACCTGATACGAACTAGTAGCCGCTCCCCACAGAAAACCTTCCGGAAATTTTAGTTTCTTTGACATACGAAATATTTTATAGTCCTGTGAATAATAAGATGCTTCTATACTAGCACAACCCTCCCCCTATTGACAAATAACAAATTATATGATAGAATAGTAGGTTAGTACGTTTTCGTGCCACATTAAATATCTAGAACCAAATTTTATGTTGTTAGATGAAATATTGCAAATTACCGAGCCATTAAAGCCTTCAGATGTTCATATTGCGTCTGATGAATGTGTTGCAATCAGAATTAATGGTGAAATCAAACTACTCAACGAACTTGGCATTATTTCCAAGGAAAATCTCGAAGCTATCGCTGTCGGGCTTGTTGGCGCAGAAAAACTGCAGAAAATCGAAGAAACCAAAAAAGAATTCGATTTCCCCTATTCTCACAACAGCAACGACGGCAAAACTCGCTATCGCTGCAATATATTTTATCGCAAGGGAGAACTTTCCATATCGTTGCGTAGTATAACTTCAACCAGACAAACACTGGATGAAATTGGCGTTCCGGAAAAAGCCCAAGAACTTTTGAAAAAAAAGCAGGGTCTTATTCTTGTTTCCGGACCAACCGGAAGCGGAAAATCAACCACAATGGCCGCTATGATAGATTGGATTAATGAAAATCGAGCCAACCATATCGTTACTATCGAAGATCCGATTGAACATCACATCACCAACAACAAATGTCTTGTAACTCAAAGAGAAATGCACAGCGACACTGAATCATTTGAAAGTTCTCTGCGCGCCGCTCTTCGACAAGACCCTGATATTGTTGTGGTGGGAGAAATGCGCGATCGCGAAACAATTGAAGCGGTTTTAAAATTATGCAGCGCCGGACATTTGGTTATTTCCACAACACACGCTCCCAGCGCATCGCAAACTCTCTACCGAATCCTTGGAGTTTTTCCTCAAGAACAACATAGCCTGATTTTGGCGCAACTGGGAGAATCTCTCTTGGGAATTCTCAATCAACGACTCATAACAACTATTCAAAACGATCGAACTGCTATTTTCGAATTTATGAATGTTAATCGCGCCATCAAAAGCGCCATTATGCGCGGAGATATTTTCCAACTAGACAACAGCATCACAACCGGTCTTTCAGAAGGAATGGTAACTTTTGAAAAATATTTAAACCGTCTGATTTTTGAAGGAAAAATCCTCCCCGAAGCAAAACAAAAATTCTTCTCGACTATTCAATAATTAGTTCTCAAGTAAAATTTTTATCGCGTCATATTTCGGACGGATCATATCTTTTGATTTCTCGAATTTTAACTGTTTCCACTTGTTTTCCAATTTTCGCAAAACAGATTCTCTTGCGTCTTTTTGCGATAACTTTTCATACACAAAAGCTGCCTTAAAAATTCCCGGTATTTCATCAAAATTACTCAAAGCATCTGCTTCCGCCAAAATTTGTTCCTCGAGAGTTTCGGATTCCATTTTTTGCGATCCCCGATGGCGCAAAATGCAATTTTTTACTCTTGCAATTTTTTCTTCCGCATATCCAAATTCTTTCAATTTTTCTTCCGCAATTTTTGCTCCCGTTATATGATGATTTTCACGCCCAATCATAATTGATCCGATATCGTGCATCCAGGCTGCGATTTCCACAATTTCTTTATCAGCTTGCAATTCCCTTGCTAAAACTTTTGCATATTTAACCGTCGGCACAAAATGAAACTCATATGGTTCAAATCCATACTTGCTCGTCGACTTCCGACATTCATCCTCCACAAATTGCCTAACTTTTTCAATAATATCCATAACTCTTGATTAACTTATTTCAACAATTTCTTATCCTGTGGCTTCTTAAGATAATTATTTTTCGTCACAATCGATTTGCCTAATCTTTTTTCAAGCTTTTTCCTTGCTCCGCCTGCAATGTCTCCGCCGGATTTTCAATTTCCTGCACCCGCTCAAATCCAGTCTTTGCCAGCCAACGCTTTATGGATTCAACTTTTGGAGATGGTATTGACTGAACAATTCGAAACATTGTCTCCGTGTTTGCGCAGTCAGTCAAATAATATTTACCGTCAGATGACTGCAATTTCC
>DOKE01000009.1:0-4182 GCA_003510895.1 Candidatus Moraniibacteriota bacterium | reverse complement strand
GATTTTTTCGGACAACTCAATATATCCCTCCTCAATAAGTTTTTTCTTAAGATCGCTCCAATATTTTCGAGGTCTATCACTCTCAGTCAAAACACTTATAACATCTATAACAGAAAACCACCACTCACCATTGTGTAATTCTCTTCTAATTTCCTTGTTTTGAAACAACACGATTTTTGTTGTATCCATCTTTGATGTTTTTATTGATTACAGTGATATAATACCACTATAATAAAGCATCGACAACCTCGCCCTGTGCATAACTCTAAATTTTCTCACAATTATAGAATAAAAAATTCGTAAATGATATAAATCTATTTTCTAAGCATAATTCTTTCCATTCCCCCTGGCATATATTTTCTCAGCACCTCCGGAATTACAACTGAGCCGTCGGGTTGTTGGAAGTTTTCCAAGATTGCGATGAACGGACGAGGCGAAGGAAGTACGGTGTTGTTGAGCATAAAGACGTGTTTCTTATTTCCTTCTTTGTCGACATATTTCACATTGAGTCGCCTGGCCTGCCAATCAGTGAAGTTTGAAGCAGATCCAGTTTCGCCATAGGCGTTCCTTCCCGGCATCCAAGCTTCAATATCAAAAGCGCGATATTTTCCGGCGCTCATATCACCAGAACAAATTTGAAGCGCGCGATACGGCAATCCCAATTCCTGATGAATTTCTTTGGAAATAGCGAACATTTCGTCGTGCATTTTTATGGAAGCTTCTTCATTTGCTTCCATCAGCACCACTTGTTCCACTTTCATAAATTCGTGAACACGATACAGTCCCTTAGTATCTTTTCCATAACTTCCAATTTCGCTACGATAGCATTGTGAATATCCACAAACTTTGACCGGCAATTGCTGCTCTTTCAAAATCTCATCGCTATAATACGCCAGCAATGACGGCTCTGCTGTTCCTACCAGAAATTTTTTCTCTTTGCTGGATTTTCCATCCGCTTCTTTGTCTCCGGAAGCTACTTGATATACCTCATCCACTTCACTGTCATATTCCAATCCCTTGAAATATCCGGTTCCAAAAAGAGCGTTGCCCTTCACCAATGTCGGAGGAATCATCGGCATAAATCCCTTTTCAATCATTTTGTTAAGCGCGTACATCATCAAAGCCATCATCAACGACACGCCTTCGTTTTTCACATAGTAACCGCGATAACCCGCCACTTTGGTTCCTTTTTCCAAATCCAAAATATCCAAATCCTTTCCCAGTTGAATATGATCCTTGATTGCGAAGTCAAATTTCGGAATTTCACCGCCTTTTTCAATTTCCACATTATCCTCATCGGATTTCCCAATCGGAGTATCCAAAGAAATAACATTAGGAATCTTAACCATCAATTCATCAAATTTCTGCTGGATTTCTTTCAACTCAGGTTCTTTTTCTTCCAATTTCAACTTAATTTCCTTACCCTTCTCAATTATTTCTTTTTTTTCTTCATCATTTTTAGCGGATTTAATCAAATCATTAATACTATTTTTCATAGACCTATATTCCTCGAGTTCTTGAATAATTTCAACTCTTTTTTTGTCCAATTCCAAAAATCCCGCCAAATCAAAATCTATATTCTTGTTAACAATGGCTTTTTTTATAGCCTCAGCATTTTCTTTGATAAATTTTATATCCAACATTTCAATTAAAAGAAGTCTAAATGAGTCATTACTCAAAAAACCTCAAGAGTTAAATAAACTTAATATATACCCTATACTACCCCCAAAAACAGCTTCTAGCAAGACTTTTTGTTTCTTATTCTTTCACGCAACTCTGAAATATTTTTCCTTCTGAGTTATATTAATTCATAAGAAGCAAAAAACAAACATATGTCACAAAAAAAACCCGATTTAAAATTAAATAACAGCTCTGGCTGTCCAAGAAGCGTTTCTCCGAAAGGGCGCATTTTTTTTAGAAATCTTAACGAAAACAAGGCCAGAGAAATTTGCCAGCAAGGAAATTTTCAAAAAATAATCTCTGATTTGAACAATTATGGACTTTTTGACATAGAAATATACCGAGTAAAGTCCCTCTATAAGGATGAATTTTCTCAAATACATTTCCTTAACCGCGTTGATCTAGAACTACTCACCATTCTTGAACTTTTTGACAGAAGAACATTTGTTCATTCGCTCAACACTTTTTTTGCGATAAAAAAGAAAATTGACCGTCCATTGGAAGATGGTTCAACCTTTTCTAAAAAATTGATTGAAGAAAAAATAAATCCGACAAAATTTCTTCGAGCAACGCTTTTTCACGACATCGGAAAAATAACCATCCCCAAATTTCTTCTCAACAGCCATTTCACCGATGAACATTGGGCGCAAGCTTTTATTCAACTCTCTCCCGAAGAACGCCGAAATATTCTCAAAAAACATTCCGTCCATCTCCCCGCGCAAATTGAAAACGAACCGGAAGAAATAATAAAATATTTTCTCATAAATCGCATCCGCGGAGCAAAATTCGTTCCCATCAAAACACTTTTTTCCGAAGAACAAATCAAGAAGCTTTGCAAAAGAAACATTTCCCCCAATGATTCATTGATAGAAATAGTCAAATCCCACGAAGAATATTCAGAAATAATTTTGGCTATTTCTGGCTATCCGGAAGAAGCTTATTTAGCAGGCAATCATCACAATTACAAATTCGACAAAAACACCGCCAAGAATATTTCTTCCAAAATGAACAGCACCATCGCGCCCGACCTGATTCATCTGGCAGATATTCAAAATGCGCTGGAAAGCAACCGCCCCTATCATCCACGAGAACCAAAAATAAAAATATTAGCTTTTATGATGGATGATGCCAAAAAAGGAACTATTGATATTTGCACCACTTGTCTTTGGATAAAAGATGAACTAAAAAAAATAAATAGCAAAAAAATAAAACGCATTCTCAATCACGATGAAATTGATCCGAATTTCTATTTCCTAAAAGAAAGAAAAAAAGAACTTCTGTCTATCTACAATTTTTTCAAAGAAAACAATTGGGAAATAAAAGATCTGATACCGCCCGATCTAGTTTTTATGCTCGTTTTCTCAATTTTGAAGATTTATACATTTCAGGTTTAAAAGGTTTGAGTTTGAAAATTTTTGTTTTTTTCAATCCGAACTCCGCTATTTTTTCTTCCAACTTATCAATAAAAAACTTCTGATCATATCCCAAACAAATGACATTTGGCTTGTGCTTTTTTATTACCGCATACTTATCTTTTAAACTTCCTAAAATAACTTCGTCAACCAATCCACTTTCTCGAATTGTTTCTTTTCTTTTTTTCTCATTATTAATTGTTGTATGTTTTTTAACTTGCTCGACAGTTTTGTCGCGCGCCACTACCACAATCAAATAATTTCCACACTTTTTCGCCTGCCGCAAAAAACTCCGATGCCCCGGATGAAAAATATCAAACGTCCCAAAAACCATCACCATTTTCATAATGAAAATTTAAACTTCTATTTATTCCTTACTCTTCATCGCCGGGAAGATGACGCATTCGCGGATGGACTTGTTCATTAAGAAGGAAAAGAAACGTTCGGAAAATCCGAAACCGAAAGCCGGCGGCATTCCATATTCCAATGCCTCGATGAAATCTTCATCCAACATTTGCGCTTCCGCGTCGCCCGCTTCGCGTAATTTCATTTGATCTTCAAAACGTTTTTTCTGTTCAATCGGATCATTGAGTTCAGCAAACGCATTGCACAACTCGCTTTTTCCCGCCACTAATTGAAAACGCAAAACTTTTTGAGGATTTTTCGGATCATTCTTAGCCAAAGGAGAAACTTCGATCGGATGACCAACCAAGAAACAAGGTTGAATCATTTTTTGTCGCACAGTTTTTTTATACACTGTGTCAATCATTCTTCCTTTGCCATATTCTTTTTCATATTTAATTCCCAGTTCATCGGCTTTCTTTTTCAAATCATCCGCAGTCAATTTTTCATCAGACAAATCCAATCCGGTTTCTTTTTTGAACGCTTCGAAATAGTCCACCACTGGAAATTCTTGACTCCAATCTATTTTTTCCCCGCTTGCCACGTGATCCGATTTATCGGATTTTACGTGGTCATATTCAGTTTCATATCCGCCAGTCACATTAAAAACTATTTCCTTAAAAAACTTCTCCGACATTTCCAAGCCTTTTTTCAAATCTCCATACGCCCAATAAAATTCCATATGATC
>DOKE01000030.1 GCA_003510895.1 Candidatus Moraniibacteriota bacterium | reverse complement strand
TATCCACTGAGCTACAAGGACTTAACGCAAAACAGCCAATAACACCCAACTTACAACAAAAAACATTTTAAAGCAAGCTGGCTAAATATGCAAAATCCTTTCAAGAACATCAACCAAACCCGGATCCTGCTTTTTTTCCGGAACAAATTTCAAAAGTTTTTCTCGCAAAACGGCTGGGTCTTCTTCGGCTATCGGAATATGCACAAAAGGCAGCATTGAAGATTTAATGCGCAAACTGATAGTTTTCGTATGCGGAGGATCATAGAAAATCCAAAAAGATTCCATATCCTCATATAAATAAATTTCTTTCCCCGCCCTAACTCCTTCCGATGTTATGACAAACTCCAATATTCTTGGTTTTTTTTGCGAGTGAATATATCCAACGACTCCCAGCAGAATAAAAGTTATGGCCATCAATAAACTTTCCGTTATAATGGCATAAAAAATAATCGCCCCCAGCAAAATAACGACAAAAAAATACCACGTAGCGCTTTTTTCATAAACCTCAAACTCCGGAGCCTCCCAGCTATGATAATTATTGTCGGAATCAATATCTCTGAAATTTTCCATTCCGCTTAAATTATCTTTTTCGCTTTCGTGGTTTTTATCATCAGATAGTGATTTGTCTGTTTTCTTGAGATCAAAAGACATAGCAATTGTTTTTTAAAAAATTCCACTCCCATCAAGAATGATAGCACACTCAAGTAAATCAAAAAAATTATTGAACCGAATTTTTTCTGAATTTATTTTTTATTTTTTCCAAAATCAATCCGCTTTCCCCTTTCATTATTTCATCCATAAAAGCGAAACGGAATCCAATAATTTCCAATCCGACAAAAAACAACCATGACCCCGGAGTAAATGGAGTGACAAATGCAATCACACCAACAACAATAAGAATGACACCGATTATTTTTTTTGTTTTCATAAAAAATTTTTAAGCAATACGAAAAAAAGATTTTTTTAATTTTAGTGCGGAGAGGGCGAGATTCGAACTCGCGAGGGCGGTTAAACCCTGCCACGTTAGCAGTGTGGTGCTTTCGGCCAGCTCAGCCACCTCTCCATCTATTTATTTTTAAACAATTTGTGCGGAAGCGGTGGGATTCGAACTCACGGTACCCTTTCGGGCACGACAGTTTTCAAGACTGTTGCCTTCAACCACTCGGCCACGCTTCCATATATATTTTCTTCGAAAATTTTAAAAAACTGAAAGGCCTCCCATAAAAAATATGGTAACAATTAAAAGCGCATTTGTAAATACTAGGGCTAAATTTAAGCTAAAAACACTCTAAAATTAGGCTATTGACTTTTTTTTCATTTATTACTAAAATTCATTGTTGTTATCCAATGGGGGGTAACAATAGCAGCACATTTCCAAGAGAGAGGTTAAAAATGAAAAAAGGATACTTAGAAGAAGTAAAGGGTAAGTTAGAAGGAATGGTATTATCTCTTCAGGAGAAAGATATACCAAAAGAAGAAGGTGCTTATCGCCTTTTGTTACAAAAAAGAAAAGCTGGTGATTATGCTGATCGTTCTGATCCAATGAGTCTTTGCTTGGCAGAAGTTACACTGAACGAGAAAAAAATTCTTCTAAGAAAGTGCCTCGAGGCATTAAAAAGAATTGACGATGGCACCTATGGGATATGTGAATGCGGGGATAAGATAACGCAAAAAAGGCTACTTTCAAATCCACACGTGTCAACGTGCCTCGAATGCCAGAAAGCAACTGAAAGAAAAAATCGTATTGCAGGAAAAGAATTCCATTCATATCTGCAACAACCTCCTCCGGCAGAAATGCGTTTCTAGCCAAAAAACGCTAGAAAAAAATTGAAAAAAGAAAGGCAGTCGACCATCGAGTCAGCTGCCTTTTAAAAATTCCGATTTTGCATTTTATACGACGAATAACTATACTGAAACTATGATTAATCTGCAAACCCCCCTAAAAAATATACCTAAAATAAATTTCCGATATAGGCAAACGCTGGAAAGATTGGGAATTCGAACTATTCACGATTTGCTTTCTCATTTTCCTTTTCGTTATGACGACTACACTGAAACAGTTTCAATTTCAAATCTTCAAACTGGGCTAGTCGCCACCATAGAAGGAGAAATTATTGAAAGCCGACAAATAAGAACTTGGAAAAAAAGAATGCGCATTGCCGAATGCCATATCAAAGATAACACCGGCTATGTTCGCGCCGTCTGGTTCAATCAACCATTTGTCGCCAATTCACTCACCAAAGAAAAACGTGTCCGAATTAGCGGAAAAGTTTCTTCTGATAAAAACGGAATGTTTTTTTCCAATCCATCTTGGGAAAATTCTACTCGCCAACCAACCAACACGGGTCGACTCGTGCCGGTCTACCCGGAAACCGAAGGACTGACTTCCAAGTGGCTGCGCTGGCAAATTCAAACTTTTCTGCGTTTGGCAAAAAATATTCCTGACCCTGTTCCGAAAAAAATATTGCAAGAAACGCATCTTCCCTCTCTTTCTGCCGCATTGCAATACATTCATTTTCCCAAAACGGAAAAAGAATATTTGATTGCGCAAAAAAGATTCGCTTTCCAAGAAATGCTGACTGTGCAAATCACCTCCGCTCAAATCAGAAACTCTTGGAAAAAACAAAGCGCGGAAAAAATTCCATTTAATCCAAGTTTTATGGAAAATTTTACCGCTTCCCTGCCTTTTGAACTTACAAACGCTCAAAAAAAATCTGTTGCGCAAATATTCAAAGACCTGGAAAAAGACCAGCCAATGAACAGGCTGCTTAACGGCGACGTCGGTTCAGGAAAAACCCTGGTTGCGGCTATGGCCGCCCTCTCTTGCGCGAAAAATAATTTTCAAGTTGCTCTTATGGCTCCCACCGAAGTTTTGGCGAGACAACATTTTGAATCAATTTCCAAATTATTCGAAAAACAAAAAATTCCTATCGCGCTACTGACAAATTCATACAAACAAATAAATAATTTTGAAAATTCTAATTTTAAAATTGAATCAAAATTAAATCGCAATAATTTATTAGACAAGATAAAATCAGGAGATATTAGCATAATCATAGGTACTCACGCCATTATTCAAAAAGATATTCGTTT
>DOKE01000002.1:3455-3832 GCA_003510895.1 Candidatus Moraniibacteriota bacterium | reverse complement strand
AAGAATCCTTGGGAAACTTTTGAAAGAAGTTTAAAGGAATTTTCTGATGATTTCATGGAAAATGGAAGAGAACAACCAAAACCGCAAAAGAGGAAAGGTTTATAATGTATTTGCTTGATACAAATATCTGCATATACATCATCAATAATAAGCCGATTAAAGTTGTAAATAGAATCAGGAAATTAAAACCAAATCAGGTTAAACTATCTTCAATTTCACTGGGTGAATTAGAATATGGAGTTTCTAAAAGTAAGTTTAGAGACAAAAATAGAAATGCGTTAATGGATTTTGTATCGGCCTTTGATATAGTTGAGAACATCGGTGTGAAAATATAGGATTATCAGCGGTTTGAAAGTTTAAGATCAAAATAAAAAAAG
>DOKE01000002.1:0-3360 GCA_003510895.1 Candidatus Moraniibacteriota bacterium | reverse complement strand
CCCTCTTTTTTTTGGTGAATATTAATACTCAGGATTTTGATCTTTCATGCGATAGCTTGGGCCTTCAATGATAACAGTTTCAGCGTGATGAAGCAACCTGTCAAGAACGGCGGAGGTGATTGTAGAATCATTGTTAAAAATGGAAGGCCATTTTTTAAATACTTTATTGGTAGTCAAAACAATAGAACCTTTTTCATAACGTTTTGAAAATATTTGAAATAAAAGATCAGCGCCTAATTGATCTATTGGGAGATAACCCAATTCATCAATGATTAAAACTTGCACACGAAGATATTTTTGCAATTCAAATTTTAATCGGTTTAATGTTTTAGCTGCGGATAAGGCATTAATAATATCAATAGCGGAAGCAAATAAAACAGAATATTCTTTTAAACATGCTTGATAGCCTAAAGCTATCCCCAAATGGGTTTTGCCCACGCCAACGCCTCCAATTAAAATAATATTGGCTTTTTGACGTATAAAATCCAAATGAAATACATGTTTTACTTGTGCTTCATTTATCTTTTTAGGGAATGTAAAATCATAATCCGATAAACTTTTTATAAACGGAAATTTAGATTGATTTATTTTGCGTTCAATTGAGCGTTTTTGTTTGCAAACTGTTTCGCCTTCAATCAACTGGGCTAAAAAATCAAGATGTGATAATTGATTTTTTGCAGCTTGATTTGAAATATCTTCAAAGTGTTCAAGACAAAATGGTAATTTTAATAATTCCAATTGATTCTTCAAAATATCTTTCGAAAATGATTTATTATCTTTCATGTATTTTCTCTCTTTCTTTAAATTTAAAATCATCAATAAATGTTTAAGTCAGGTTCTTCGAGTTCTAATTCTAAAAGGTCTTCTCTTCTTGTTAAATGAAGCGCGCCTGATTCATTAAATTTCTTAGCTCTTTCTCTTTGTTCCAAAAGATTGGCGATATATTCGCTTGAGAATGCTTCAAATTCAATTGCGTCCTCAATCACTCGTTCAACAGCTTCTTTTCCGTAGATTTCGCTTAAAGCAACGATTTTACGAATATGAACATTAGGATTCAATCTTCGCTCTTCCAATTTTTTATAAAAATATTCTGATTTCTTGGAAAGATTCATAAATCTTAAATATATTTTTTGTTCTTTGGCTCTTTTCTTATGTTCCAGCAGCGCTTTTCCATGATCCGGATTTTCAATATCTCTGTTGTTTTCAAATGACCTTACATGTTCACATATAATTTGATTGTCATAAAAAAATATCAGACGGTCCATATAACGTTTCATGATCACATTTATTCCCGCATAAATATAAGGAACTGAATATTTGTTTCCCTCAAAACGAACTCGAAATTGATGATTTGCCCTGACAATTTGATTTTGTCCCGTATCGTAAGGATTTAAATTTAATGCAATCAGAGATTCTTTTTCTCTTGAAAATAATTCGACAGGCTTTTTCCGGGTTTCCCCATGAATACGAACATTAGCGATATTCTCCAGCCATTCTTTTCCCAATGGATTTATTATTTTATAATCAGATATTTCCAAACCGTTAAGAAAGTTTTTCTTTATATATCCAACTCCGTTTTCCACTCTTCCTTTTTCATTCCCTTTTCCAGAATTACATGCAACAGGTTTAAATCCGTAATGATTTGCAAAATCCAAATACGTCTTGTTAAAAACTGCAGGACATCCAAAATCATGCCGCAAAACTCCGGTCTTTAAATTATCTATCATGATTTTTTGCGGAATTCCTCCAAAATAATAAAATGCATTTTGATGACAGCCTAAAAAAAACTCCATTTTCGCAGACAATGTAAATTCAACATACATCATTCGGCTGTAGCATAAAACCATCACAAAAAAATAAAGCCGTTTCTTAACATTTCCAACCTGAACGGTTTTATAAACTCCCCAGTCCACCTGTGCACATTCGCCAGGTGCAAATGATAAAGTCAGATACGCACTCTTTTGCGCAGGCCTGATTTTTGAAATATATTCCCTCAATATAGTTTGTCCCCCGATGTAACCTAATGGTTTTATCTTTTGAAATATCTGAACTGCACTTAACGGATATTTTTCTAACATCGCTTGAATTTGATTCTTAAATGGGTCTAATTTACTTGCCGTTATTCTGCTTCTACGGGCAGCGTAATTGTTTTCCGATAACCATTTTTTAATTGTTTGTTCTGATAATCCAATTTTTTCCGCAATCTGCGGAATCGTTAATTTTATCTCTTTTGTGTAATAATGTATCTGACTGTATTCATGAAAAGTAATCATAATTCTCTTCCTATCTCTTTTAAAATGTCTTTGACTGATATAACATCCTCCTGGGGTGTTCTTTTTTGAAAAAGTAAAACCTCTTTCTCCGTTCTGACTGATAACACTTGATAAATTGGTCTTTGATATGCAATCAAATCTGCTTGAATCAGATTCATTCTTAAATCAAATAATTCTTTTAAGTTTATTGATAACCTTTTACATATTGATTCATCTGAATAATAACTAAGCCCTTCTTGATCGCTCACCAAAATTAAAAATAAATACAAACCAAGACTTTTTGAATTGCATAAACGAATATAATTCTCCTGAAATATTCGCTGATCAATCCAGCTAAATGGGGTGCGGATTTTCCGCCTTCGTTCCAACAAAATGATTTTTTTCACCATTAGACAATACTCCTTTCATTTTTAAATCCGGATTTAATAGAGTTTGTCCTTTTAATATAAAATAATTGGCTCTTTTGAGAACGACGGTTTGTAACGCATCCCCCGTAATATGTGATATAAGCCCCACAAGTAAAAATAGTTGTGTAGAATCAAAGTTTTGTAACGCGTTTTTTGTATCTGCCTTATCTTCAACACGTTCCGGGAAAGCGGCGGTTTGTAACGGTAATTCTTTTTTCTTGCGTTTCGAATATCCGGGATTTCTTGCCCTCCATTCTTTTACTCTGTCAATATTCCATTGACCTTTAAAATAATCAGAATTCTCTTCCATTGATTTCCAATCAATGCGGTTTTTTTTCTTTCTTGCTTTTTGACATTCCCTTTTAGAACAGTAGCTTTGATGATGATGATTATATCTGTCAGGTCGAAATAATGTCCTGCAATGAAGACATTTCCGCTTCTTTATGAATTTCATAAAATCCCTTCAAATTAATTTAATTTAAAAAAATTATAAAAATAATTTAAAGAAATTTTATAAACGAAACTAAAATTTAAAGAACTAAAACAAAGAACTAAGACATTGATATATATCTTTTTTGAACCAAAATTAATTGAACTAATATGAATTTTCAAACCGATGAAATTCTTATACTTTCATACTGACGGTGGCATTAAGATATAAGAGTCACTATTTTTCTTTA
>DOKE01000035.1:793-7037 GCA_003510895.1 Candidatus Moraniibacteriota bacterium | reverse complement strand
TGCATATGCGGAAAACAGCAGCAGTGTTGTAAGCAGGCGGGCATGTGCGGGAAACGCAGATTTTTTTAAGCATAACAAGATTGAGAAGATATTTGTTGTATAAAAAGGGGATTATTGCTAGACTTGATTTATAGGTAATAGTATTTTATAATGTATGTTTATAAAAAATTTCTATCAGCTTTCAAAAAATGTTAAAGTCCCAGATTTTGTGAAGAATGAGAAACTTCACAAGCAGTTTGTGTATCCATTTCTTCCTGTTATTTGCTCTGAATCGGCAGATTATTGCTATGTGGATAATCCGTTAGCTGAAAAATTGGGCATAGAGAAGTTTCCGAAGTTTATAACGATTTGGAAAGACAATTATGAAGAGTGGAACAATCGGGATTTTCAAAAAATATCCGATGGAAAACGGATAGAATTAATTATTGATGAATGCAGGGAAATTATACGTCGCTATAATAACGAAGTCAGGAAAATGTCAGATATTGATTATGGATCGTTGGAAAATGAAGAGCTTGCGGAATTTTTGAAGAATATAGATGTGATGCTGGTTGAAATTTATCATCGGTATATTTTTTTGATCCACGAATATATCGAATCTGACGATGCAAAATATATCAAGCTTTTGCCGGAAGTCAGAATAGAACTTTCTGATTTTGTGGAAAAAATATACAAATACTGTGATTATGTCATCGATGCCTTGGCGAAAAGATTTCACGATATTCCATGGCGGACTTTCACATACGCTACGTTTGATGAAATTATTGATTTATTAAAAGAGAAGAAGAAGGCTGAAGAATTTCTCCTGATAAATAATCGACCGATTGCTTTTGTTTTTGATGGCAAAAAAGTTTCTCTGGTTAAGGGACAGGAGAGCGTGAATGAAATCGTGAAAGTTCTAAAGGAGCATCTTTCGCCAGTGGATATTAAAGCAGGAAAACTGGAAGGAAAAATTGCTTTTGGCGGTAAAGCTGAAGGGTTGGTTATAAAAATTTCTGAATTCGGATATGGAAAAGTAGATGAGATTTTGAATGAAAAAAGGGATTATATTTTAGTTATTCCAATGACTCGTCCGGAATGTGTGCCATATTTGAAAAATTGCAAAGCTATCATAACCGACGAGGGCGGCATCACTTGCCACGCCGCTATTGTCGCCAGAGAACTTAAAAAACCCTGTGTTACGGGCACGAGAGTTGCCACGGAAGTCCTCATGGACGGAGATCTAGTGGAAGTCGACGCGGATAACGGGGTGGTGAGGATTTTAGAGAAAAGATAAATTTATTTCAAAGAAATATTTCGTCCTGTTGCTATACTTTAGGCGTACTTAAATTATTTGCTGCTAATTCTTGCATATGCGGAAAACAGCAGCATTTTAGAAAAAGAGAATTTAAAAAATAAAAATAAAACCAATTATGAAGAAGACAAAAAATAAGAAAATAAGAGATAGAATTGAGGATTTTTTATATTCTGACAGCGCGACGGTTACGATGACCAAGTTCGTATTGGCATTTTTGGCTGTGGGAGCTGTCGCTTTTGGGGCTGCGTTGATTCCGGGATTGGTCAAAGCGCTGGATTCTTTTTCCGACGCAAGTCCGAAGAAGCGGAATTTTTCCAGGAAGAAAATAAGCAATGCGGTTTCCGGGCTCAAAAGGAGGGAGCTTATAAAAATCATAAAAGATAAAGACGGAATGATAAAAGTCAAATTGACCAATAAAGGAAAGAAAAGGCTAGTGGAATATTCGATAGGATCTTTGCGAATCAAAAAGCCCAAGAAATGGGATGGGAAATGGCGCGTTTTGATTTTCGATATCCCGACCGAACCTAAGATATATGCTCAGGCAAGAGAAGCGCTGCGCGGTAAAATCAAGGATTTGGGATTTCATCAATTGCAAAAGAGTGTTTGGGTTTATCCGTATGATTGTGAGGACGAACTGCTTTTTGTCGCAGAGATATACGAAGTACAGAGGCATATCGAGGTTCTTACAGTAGAGAAACTTTTACACGAAAGTGAATTAAAAAGGAAATTCAAGTTGCAATCTTGATAAAAAAGGTTCTAAATTTCTGAATTTATCTGGAACAAAAACGAATATGCTGTCATTCTTTGCATATGCGAGAAATAGCAGCTGATTATATTGATGAAATAGTATGGTTTTTTGTTTGTGTAAAAAAGGTTTTTGCTCTATTATTAGAGTATTAAAAGTTTTAAATTTTTTGGATAATTATGAAAAAACGGATATTCTCAGGCGTTCAGCCGAGCGGAAATTTGCATATCGGAAATTACTTAGGCGCAATCAAGAATTGGGTTGAGCTTCAAGATCAATATGAATCAATTTTTTGTGTGGTGGATTTGCACGCTATCACTGTTCCGCAGGATCCGGAAGAATTGCGAAAGAAGACTATTGAGATTGCCAAGATTTATTTGGCTTCCGGCATCGATCCAAAAAAGTCAACGATTTTTATTCAATCGCAAGTCAGTGAGCACGCGGAACTGGCGTGGATCCTAAATACTATCACTAGAAATAGTGATTTAACAAAGATGACACAGTTTAAGGATAAAACTGGGATACAATTTGATTTTGAAGATTTAGAAAAAGCATTGGCGGATTTATCAGAGGGCGAATCTTCTGCCCCAGAGATTTTAACCGCTATAAATACACCAACTACTGAATTAGAAAAAATTGCGAGACAGGTCGCATTTAAAACTGCAAAAGAACATCTCGGAAAAATTATCAAACAATTTAATGTTTCTGGGGTTGGACTTTTTGATTACCCAGTTCTAATGGCTGCCGATATTTTATTGTATGATACACAAACGGTTCCAGTAGGACAGGATCAGATCCAGCATATCGAGCTTGCAAGAACTTTAGCTCGAAGATTTAATAAGAAATATGGGCAAGAAATTTTCAAAGTTCCGGAATATTTCGTAAAAGAGGAAGGAAAAATGATTTTAGCTCTGGATGATCCGTCTAAGAAAATGAGCAAATCCGCGGCTTCAGAATATAATTATATTGCACTGACCGATGATGCGGAAACGGTGCGCAGAAAAATTAAAAAAGCGGTGACGGACAGCGGAAGCGAAATTATTTATGCAGATGAAAAACCGGCGCTCAAAAATTTGATCAACATCTATGTTTCTTTCTCCGGAAAAACTCCCAAGGAAATTGAAAAAATGTATGAAGGAAAAGGATATGGTGAATTCAAGTCAGATTTGGCGGAGGTGGTTGTTGATTTTTTGAAGCCTTTTCAAGAAAAATTCAACGCTCTTTCAGACGAAGAAGTTTTGAATGTTTTGCGCGAGGGCGGAGAAAAAGTCAGGGAAATTGCCAAGAAAAAAATGGTTGAAGTTAAGAAGAAAATGGGATTAATTGTTTAAAACAAAATTCGTAAGTCTCGATATTATGGGTAAAAAAATAAAAAAACTTCTCGATGTTTTTTATGGAAAGTCAAAAGAATGTTTTGAAATTATTTTTCAAAGCGCGGCGAACAATCAGATGCGAATTATGAAAGCGGGGAATAATCCTCATCAATCTTACTTGCAACTAAAAAGTTATCAAAAGCATTTGAGAAAATTGGCGGCCAAGGTTTTTTTGGCGGCAATTTTTTTGTTTATCGGTATTTTGGTTGGTCCGGCTTTTATAAAACAGGAAATGAGAAGCGAGATATATGTGCCAAACGGAAAAGGAGATATTCTGATCAGCAATGTTTCTAAAAACCAAGCTACGGTGATTTTCAAAACTATGGACAGCTTGAATGACAACAAGCCTTTGGCTACGGTGGCGAAAGTTGGGATTTATAAAGATCCGGAACACAAAGTTTTTATAAAAGAAACGGAAGTCAATGATTTTGCCGTTACGCACGTTGTTCATTTGGAGGATTTGGAAGAAGGAAGAATTTATTATCCGATTATCTATGTTTCAGAGGAAAAAGATATGAGCGACATCAAAGCTGTTTCTAATTGGGGAGGAATTGAACCGATTGCTGTTTATGCCACAGGAGAAATGATTCCCGCTTGCGCAATCGCCAATAACACGGCTCAGGGAGGAGATGCGAAGAAAAATGATGTCAACTTGCTCGGTGAAGAAAAAACCGACCTAGGCGCTCCAGTGGCTCCGTCGTTGGAAGACAACAACTATGCGGCAATAAAAGTGGCGGAAGATACGGAGGACAATTCGTTGCGCGTTTTGGGAATGCAAAACGAAACTTATTTGCACGGCAAAGACAAGGTACAGGCAATTATTTCTTGGGATACGAATATTCCGGCTAAATCTGTTTTGGTTTATCGCTCGGAAAAAGACAATGTTGAAAAAGAAATTTCAATCAATGGAGAATCTTCCAAAAAACACGCCGCGGTTATCACGACTTTGCAAACAGGAACTGTCTATTATTTCAAAGCGAAAGTTGAAAATGAAAAAGGCGAAAAAGTTGTTTCCAGTGAGTATTCCTTGCGTACTCCGCGCGCTAAAGAAACGATATTGGAAATTATGGAAAATAATTTCAAATCATTGCTTAACAAAAAAAGATCGTAACAAATATTTAATATTTTTTTACGCTAAAGCTTCTACGTTTACACCAAAACCCCAATCAATTTCGGGATAATTATGTAATGCTTTATGTAAATACTTTTTTAATTCATCGTATTCCTGTTGTGTTTTCGCTTCGAATTTTATTGTTAGATAGGGACCGTTTTGAGAGTAGCGGACAACAAACATTGAGTCACTCATATCCAAACGAAATCCGTCTCCGGCGCGTTCATCGTTTATAACTTCTGCTTGCGGGAAATCATTTTTCAAAATAGAACTCATTTTTTCTATTAATTGAACTTTTTTATTATCAGCGCATCCTATTTTTATTTCCGGGCTGGATATATATCTTGGAAGATCGGCTACTGCTTCAGAAAGTGATTTTCCGGTTCTGGATAAATAATGAAGAAGTCTTAGTGTTGAATATATTCCGTCATCATGGTTATAGAAATCAGCGGAAAAAAAGAAATGTCCCGAAAGTTCTCCTATAAATGCTGCTTTGATTTCCTGATTTTTCTTTTTAAGAAAGGAATGTCCGGTGCGCCACATAAATGGTTCCCCACCTTTTTCTTTAATGGTGTCCTCAACAACCTTAGAACATAACGTGTTATACATTATCTTTGCGCCGGGATGTTTATGTAGAACATCTGAAGCAAAAATGGCCACTAAAACATCATTCCAAATGATGCCGCCTTTTTCATCAACAATTCCAATTCTGTCTCCATCTGCATCATAGGAAAATCCAATGTCAGCTTTTTCTTCGAGAACTTCTTTTCCCACTCTTTCGGCAACTATTGTTTCCGTGGGGTCGGGAGTTCCCAATGGAAAAGTTGGATCAATTACACAATTTTTTTCAACAACTTCACAACCAATCTTCTTGAGTATTTGCGGAACGATTGCGCCTGCTGTTGAGCAACTTGGATCAACGACAATTTTAAATCTTTTAGTAATTGGCAATTTTTTGATTATATCATTGAAATATGCGTCTCTAATATCCATAACTTCTATTTTTCCTGGTTGTATTCCTTGTTCATAATCTTCTTCCTGAACCATTTTTCTCAGTTCTTGCATCCCATCGCTAACGAGCGTTTCTGAAAAATCTATGGCGAATTTAAAACCATTATATTCTGGAGGATTGTGCGATGCGGTTACAAAAGCCCCTCCTTTTATATCAAGATGATATTGCGCCCAATAAAATGTTCCAACTAAATTCATTCCAATATCAACAATGTTAATTCCTGCCCAGCTAAATCCTTGTATTAATGCATTGCTATATTCAGCGCTGGTTGCTCGGCAATCTCGGCTGACAATTGCTTTGGTGATACCACGGCGTTTCATATAAGTTCCATATGCTTTTCCGATATGTTCAACTATTTCCGGATTGAGATCTTGATTAACGACTCCTCGAAGATCATAGCCACGAAACATACTTGGGTTTATTTTCATATTTTTTCAATAAAGATTAAGATACTATTATTTTATCAGTGGGCAAGGTTTTACTCAAGGTGGGTATTTTTTTTGAGATATTCCGCTTCTTGAGCTAGAAGAGGGTTGTTTTTCAAATCGGGATCGTTTTGGAGAATTTCGTCGGAATATTTTTTGGAAATTTCGATTAATTTTACATTGGCGATATTGGCCATAGTGATATCAGGAAGGCCGGATTGGCGCATTCCGAAAAATTGTCCCGGACCGCGCAGCGCCAAATCTTTTTCCGCGATATCAAA
>DOKE01000035.1:436-720 GCA_003510895.1 Candidatus Moraniibacteriota bacterium | reverse complement strand
TCTTTTTCCGCGATATCAAAACCGCTGTTGCTCCCAACCAGCGCTCCCAGTCGGTCTCTGGTTTTTTCTGTGGATTTGTTGGAGAAAAGAAAGCAATAGGATTGATGTTGTCCGCGTCCGACCCTTCCGCGAAATTGATGTAGCTGAGAAAGTCCAAAGCGGTCGGCGTCTTCGATTATGATGACGCTGGCATTGGGAATATCGATTCCAACTTCCACAACGGAGGTTGCCACTAAAATATCATATTTTTTGGTTTCAAATTCTTCCATCACTTTTTCTTTTTC
>DOKE01000035.1:0-378 GCA_003510895.1 Candidatus Moraniibacteriota bacterium | reverse complement strand
TTCCATCACTTTTTCTTTTTCTGAGGATTTGAGTTTTCCGTGAAGCAGTCCCAGAGAAAAATTTGGAAATATGTTTTCAGAAAGTCTTTGGTGTTCTTCTTTGGCGGCTTTGACTTCATTGAGCGCTTTGGATTCTTCAACCAGGGGAAAAATAACAAAAGCTTGGCGTCCTTTTTTTATTTCATTTCTGATAAAATCATATACTTGTTCGCGTTGAGTTTCTTTGATTATTTTTGTTGCGATAGGTTTTCTGTTTTTCGGCATTTCGTCCAAAACGGAAATATCCAGATTGCCAAAAAATGCCAAAGACAAAGTGCGGGGAATCGGAGTGGCGGTCATAGAAAGAAAATGGGGGATTTTTCCTGGCAAACCGTCGTT
>DOKE01000005.1:11168-11356 GCA_003510895.1 Candidatus Moraniibacteriota bacterium | reverse complement strand
GTTGAAATTTTCCCTCCCTCCAACGCCAAGCTGAAATAAATTAAGTTAATTTGGTATTACTCAATTTTATGCAATTGCATAATAATGAGTAATGATATTAAAAAATATAGTTATAAATAAATGCGAAAAAATGATTCACAATATGATGTAGCCATAATCGGCGCCGGTCCCTCGGGAGTTATGGCGGC
>DOKE01000005.1:0-11069 GCA_003510895.1 Candidatus Moraniibacteriota bacterium | reverse complement strand
GCGCAAAACGGCGCTCGAGTGGTTTTGATTGATAGGAACGATAACTTGGGAAGAAAGTTGCTTTTGACCGGCAATAGCCGATGCAACATCACTCAGGCTGAATTCGACACAAAAAAATTGGCGGAAAAATATGGCAAAAAAGGACGTTTCCTCCTTTCTTCTTTGTCGGCTTTTGGCGCGGATGAAGTGGTGAAATTTTTTGAAAAAAATAATTTAAAATTAAAAACTGAAAAAAGCGGAAAAATTTTTCCTCAAAGCGACAAGGCGGGAGATGTGTTAGAAACACTTAGGCGTTGTCTTTTTGAAAATGGAGTGACAACTTTTTTTGAAAGTGAAGTCGCGGATATGGAATTGGAAGGAAATAAAATAACAAAAATAAAATTAAAAAAAGGAGAGGTGATTGCGAAAAACTATATACTTTCCGCCGGGGGAAAGTCATATCCTCAAACCGGGTCGACTGGTCGTGGATTTGATTTGGCAAAAAAAATGGGACACCATATAATTTCTCCCAAGCCGGCGTTGACTCCTATCAAAATTAAAGCGGATTGGTTGAAGGAAGCCCAAGGAATAAGCCTTCGGGGAGTGGAAATCAGCGCCTATCAAAAAAACAAAAAAATATTTTCAGAAATTGGCGATCTTATCTTCACCCACTTTGGCATCAGCGGACCGGCAGTTTTGAATATTAGCCGGCGAATTGGAGATCTCTTGGAAAAAGACGCAGTGAAAATTAAAATAGATATTAAGCCGGAACTTTCTTTTGAAAAACTGGACGAAGTCTTGCAAAACGATTTTGAAAATAACGCTTCCAAGAAAATTGGAAATTGTATGCAGGATTTTTATTCCCCCAAACTTTTGCAATTGATTTTGCAGATTGCAAATTCTGATAATAAAAAAAATGCCGCTAATATAAGTCGAGAAGAAAGAAGAATGATCGTGAAGGTATCTAAAGGCTTAGAAATGGAAGTGGAAGAATTGTTGGGTTTTGAAAGAGCGATGGTTACTAATGGAGGAGTGGACCTAAAACAAGTGGATTCTAAAACTATGCAATCAAAAATTGTTGAAAATTTATTTTTTGCCGGAGAAGTTTTGGATATAGACGGACCGACGGGAGGATATAATCTTCAAATTTGTTGGAGCACCGGCTACGTAGCCGGAAAATGGGCGGCAGTGAAAAGATTATCTTAGTGAGGAGTGTCTAAATGATTGTTCTCGAGCACTCCTTTTTGCTATAATTGAGATAATAGTTGGTTAAATTTTATTTATATGAATAATAAAGAACTTGATTTTTTGATCCAAGAAGGTGAGGGATTCAACCTTGAATTCAAGGAAAGCTATAATTCCAATTTGGCTCGTGAAATCTGCGCCATGGCTAATGCCAATGGGGGCAAGGTTTTGATTGGCGTTACTGACAACGGGAAAATAAAACCGGTCACTTTGAACAACAGGATGAAATCGGAAATTCAAGACTTGGTCAGAAAATTCGATCCGATTTTTTCGGTTGATATAAGCGAATTTGAAGGCGTGGTGATTATCGATGTGCCGGAAGGCAAAAAGAAACCATATTCAACCGGAGGAAAATTTTATATGCGCCAAGGCGCCAACAGTCAGCAACTTTCGCGAGACGAAATCCGAGATCTTTTTATGGATGAGGGATTGATTCGTTTTGATGAAAAATTGAATAAAAAATTTGATTTGGCAAAAGATTTCAATGACGATGCTTACGGGAATTTTTTGAAAAAAATAGGCATAGAGACCAAACTAAGCCGGGATGAAGTTTTGCGAAACTTGGAATTATTGGGAGATAATAAACTGAAAAACGCAGGAGTGCTGATGTTCTGCAACAAAGCCTCGCGGTTTATCAGCAGCGCCACGATCACTTGCGCCTTGTTTCGCGGTAAATCAAAAACAAAGGTAATCGACAGCAAAGAATTTGACGCGGATTTGTATGCGAACTACCAAGAAGCCTTCAATTATCTGCAGTCAAAATTAAATACGGAGTATATTATTAAGGGTGGCGGTCCGAGAAAAGAAGTCTTGGAATTGCCCGCAGAAGCTTTGAGAGAAGCGCTCTTGAATGCGATAGCTCACAGGGATTATTTTTCCATCGGAAATATCCAGATCAGTATTTTTTCTGACAGGATAGAAATTGATAATCCGGGGAGCTTGATTGGCAACATCAAAGTTGAAGATTTGTACAAGAAAAGTTTTCCTAGAAATACTTTGTTGTTCGGACTGATGCAAAGAATGGAATTGGTGGAGAAGATTGGATCAGGACTTATGAGAATGAGCGAGATGATGGATGAATATTTTTTACCTCATCCAAAGCTGGATGTCAGTGATGTCCGCTTCAGCATTACTTTTGAAAGACCGGACTTGCAGAAAATGAGCATTGAACAAAGAATGGAAAAATATAAAGAGGGGGTAGAAAAGGGAGTAGAACGGGGGGTAGAAAAGGGAGTAGGAAAATTAAGGGAAAATCAGAAAATCATTGTTGATTTGATTGAAAAAAATAGAAACATCTCTAAAGAAGAAATGATGAAAGAAGGCAAGCTTTCGAAAAAAACAGTCGAATATAATGTTAAGGTATTAAAAGACAAGGGAATTATAAAAAGAATTGGACCGGATAAGGGTGGATTTTGGGAAGTTGTGAATTAATAAAATTATTCTTTGATAAATGCTATAATAAAATCATAGTAAAAAACTAAAATAGAAAATTACGGAACATAATCATAAGCATACTGGGCATTCCATTGAAAACTTCAAAAGGAAATTCCATATTTCCTTAATATTAACTTTGCCGATTTTATTTCTTTCTCCTTTTGTTCAAGGATTGTTGGGAATTTCTATTGAATTTCCAGGCGATCAGTGGGTTTTGTTTTTAATTTCATCTTTTGTGTTTTTCTTTGGAGGAAGCCCATTCCTGGTTGGCGTGGTGAACGAAATCAAAAACAAGGCATTAGGAATGATGACGCTCATTTCTTTGGCTATCAGTGTGGCATATTTCTATAGCTCAGCTGTTACTTTCGGACTTGAGGGCGAAGTATTTTTTTGGGAACTAGCAACGCTAATAGATATTATGCTTTTAGGGCACTGGCTGGAAATGAAATCGGTGATGGGAGCGTCCAGGACTTTGGAAAAATTGTCCCGGCTTATTCCTGATAAAGCCCATCTGAAAAAAGATAATGAAATAATCGATATAAATGTCAGTGAACTTAAAAAGGGCGATATAATTTTAGTAAAACCGGGAGAGAAAATTTCAGCAGATGGAATTGTGATAAAAGGCGAGAGTTTTGTGAACGAATCAATGCTGACTGGAGAAGCTAAACCAGTTTCTAAAGAAATAGGTTCCAAGGTTATTGGCGGTTCAATTATGGAAGAAGGTTCTTTGGAAATTCAAGTGGAAGATGTGGGCGAGGAAACATATCTTTCTAAGGTTATAAAGCTTGTGAAAGATGCTCAGGCCTCAAAATCCAAAACGCAACTATTGGCAGACAGGGCTGCTTTTTGGCTCACGATAATTTCCATAACTATTGGAATAATAACTTTCGTCGCTTGGTTTGTCCTAGGAAAAGACATTGCTTTTGCGATAGAGCGAACAGCTACTGTTTTAATTATCGCTTGTCCTCACGCATTGGGATTGGCAGTGCCACTGGTGGTTGCAATTTCCACGACTCTATCGGCTCAAAACGGACTCTTGATCAGAAACAGAACCGCTTTTGAAAACTCCAGAAAAATTACCACTATTATTTTTGACAAAACCGGGACGCTGACCAAGGGAAATTTCAGCGTAAAAAAGATTTATGTCTTAGATGATAATTATAGCGAAGACAAAATTTTGCAAATTACTTCAGCTTTGGAAAAAAACTCCGAACATCCGATCGCCAGAGCTATAATCGAAGAAGCCCAAAAAAGAAAAGCGGAAAATATTGAAACAACGAATTTTAAAACAATCAAAGGCAAGGGAATCGAAGCGATTGCGGAAAATAAGAAATTTATTGTTGCCAGTCCTGGCTATTTGCAAGAACTGGGATTGTTGATTCCCGCTAATTTAATTCAGACGGAGGGCACGATGATATTTGTAATAGTTGAAGATAATGGCTATAAACTAATTGGAGCGCTGAATCTTTCCGACACGATCAGGGATGAATCGTATGATGCTGTTGAGCTACTAAGAAAAGAAGGAATAAAAATGTGGATGCTTACTGGCGATAATGAAAGCTCAGCCAAGAATGTGGCGGAAAGTTTGAAATTGGATGGATATTTTTCCGGAGTTCTGCCTCATCAGAAACAAGAAAAAATCAAAGAATTTCAAGCCAAAGGGGAATATGTGGCAATGATTGGAGATGGAATTAATGATGCTCCGGCGTTGGCTCAAGCGAATGTGGGAATTGCTATTGGCAGCGGAACGGATATTGCAGCCGAAACTGCTGATATAATTTTAGTAAATAGCAATCCGAAAGATATTGTTGCGTTAATTATTTTTGGCAAAGCTACTTACAAAAAAATGATTCAGAATCTTATTTGGGCGACAGGTTATAACATTATCGCTATTCCTTTGGCGGCGGGAATTTTGGTAAGCTCTGGAATTTTGCTTTCACCTGCGTTGGGAGCTATTTTTATGTCTTTTTCTACGGTGATTGTGGCAATAAATTCCAAAATGTTAAAAGTAAAAATAATTAGATAGAAATATTTATTGCAGTATGAAATAAAAATAAAGATAAATCGTACTATGTGCTGAGAGCTTGGTTTAAATTAATTTTTTAATATAAATAAACATATGATGTGGAATTCGTTTGGCAATATGGGTTGGGGGTTTGGTTTCGGTTTCGGTTGGATATTTATGCTCCTTTTCTGGGGGTTGGTTATTTGGGGAATTTTTGCTTTGGTGCGAGGCGGAATGGAGCACGGTTGTTGGGGCAATCATGACCACGGAGAACATAGGGGCGATAAAAATTCCAATGCCTTGGAAATTCTCAAACAGCGTTATGCAAAAGGGGAAATAAACAAGGAAGAATTTGAGATGAAAAAGAAAGACTTGGAATAATTTATATAGTAAGTCAAACAACTCGACCTAAAACCAGTTGACTAAAAATGGTTTATATGCTATCATAGAGTTGCTTGTAAGTGTTTCGTTAGTTTTCGCCTTCGTTTTGTAAGGGGAAAGAGCAGCGAATAAGTGGGTCGCCTTACAAAATTAATCAGAATCAAGGACAAAAAAATGGCAAAAAAGCTATACGTTGGAGGACTTCCATACTCTACAACTGAAGAATCTTTGGGAGAACATTTTTCTCAAGCAGGAGCAGTTGAGTCAGCAAACATTATTACTGACAGAATGAGCGGAAGATCAAAAGGATTCGGTTTCGTTGAAATGAGCACCGAAGAAGGAGCTCAAAAAGCGATTGAAATGTTTCATGGAAAAGAGTTCGGAGGAAGAACTCTTACAGTTAATGAAGCTAGACCGCTTGAAGAGAGACCAAAAAGAAATTTCGATCGCAGATAATGTGAAAGAATATCAAACTTTTTGATAAACAAAACGCCCCTCAAGGGCGTTTTGTGTTGCTCAAAAATAGTATTTGATATAGGCTGAATGCAGAAGTTATTAAATTTTTATTATCAAAAAATCAAGAAATTAAATTTTCTCAAAATTAACTCGCATTCATTTTTTCTAGTTGAAATTTTCCCTCCCTCCAAAATCAGCCAATGGAAAATTTCAAAGAAAAAAAGAATGCTCAAACAGAATTTTTCGAAAATTTCATTTCTTGATTTTTCTCTTATATATGATTATAAAATCGGCGAGATTTATCAAGGGAGTGGTTGGAACTGATCCAATTTTGCAAGAGAAGAAAACTCAACTAGCTTTTGTTGGACGTTCCAATGTTGGTAAATCCAGTATGATTAATTGCTTGGTTAATTCCAGAAGTTTGGTTAAGTCCAGTTCTAAGCCGGGAAAAACCAAAGAATTGAATTTTTTCTTGATAAATGAAAAAACTTATTTTGTTGATTTGCCCGGTTATGGATATGCCAAGATTTCTCAAAAACAGGGAGAGAAAATAAGAAAGTTGATTATGTGGTATTTGCAATTTTCCGAAACCAATTTGAAAAAGGTTGTTTTGGTGATTGATGCCAAGGCTGGTCCGAAAGAATTTGATTTGGAAATGAAAGCGCTTCTGGAAGAGAGCGGGCATAGTTTTTTGGTGGTAGCCAACAAGTCGGACAAATTGACGCAAAGTGAAATGTTTAAAATGAAAAATAACATCAAAGACTTTTTTCCTAATCGTGAAGTGATATTTTTTTCTTCTAAAACAAAAAGGGGCAGGGAAGAGTTGTTAAGCTGTTTGTTTGAAGAATAATTTTTTTGGCTATTTTTTCATTCGTCCAATGGCGCAAGAAATATAGGACAATCCTTTTCTTAGAATGCTTTTGGCTCGAGGAGAATTTTTTTCCGGATAACCAAGTTTGGAAAGTATTTTTTTGGCTTTTTCAATATCTCCCTCGAAAGAGATTAGTTGTTTTCCAGAAGATGTGTCAATTGTGACAGAAGAAAAATCGGCATTTTCCAATGCGGATGTGATGGACTTTTCGCAACCCCCGCACTTTATGTTAAGAACCTCAATAGTGTTCATAATTTTTGAATATTTAATTTATTATTTTTTTTACTTGCTTTCATAGTACACTCTTAGTATAGCAAAAATTACTTTATTCTAAAAACCGCCTTTTGTCCCGGTATTTGACTTTTTTCTTAAAAAGGAGTATAATTGTAGATAGTTTCGAATAGCTTTCTCCTGCCACTAGGCAGTTTTTTTAATGAAAGATTAATTTTTATAGAAATCGCAGCAGCATTTTGTTTTTCAACTTTTCGCTTTGCGCTTTACACTATCAATATGGAAATCAGAAATATCGCTATTATCGCTCACGTGGATCATGGCAAGACAACTTTGACCGATGCTATTATGCGTCAAACCGGAATGGTTGGCGATGAAAATGTTTCTATGGACAACAACGCCCTGGAACAAGAACGCGGAATTACAATCTATGCCAAAAACACTTCGGTTTTATATCGCGACACGAAAATAAATATTGTGGACACTCCGGGACACGCTGATTTTGGCAGTGAAGTTGAACGTGTTTTGCGTTCGATTGACAGCGTGCTTTTAGTTGTGGATGCGCAAGAAGGTCCAATGCCGCAAACTAGATTTGTGTTGAAAAAATCTTTGGAGTTGGGACTTAAACCGATTGTGGTTATCAACAAAATAGACAAGCCGGCGGCTGATCCGGATTTGGTTCAAGAACAAGTTTATGAATTGTTTTTAGACTTGGGAGCTAATGATGAGCAATTAGATTTCACGACAGTTTATGCTATTGGTCGAGAAGGAATCGCCAAGGTTCACATTGGCGATAGCTCGGATAATCTCAATCCGCTTTTGGATACTATTTTGCTTAAGGTTCCTTCAGCGCAAGCTGACAAGGAAGCGGAACTTCGTATGCAGCCGTTTAACTTGGGATATGACAATTTCTTGGGACGTTTGGCGGTGGGAAGAATTCACGAAGGAACAATCAAAATGGGGCAAACTTATGCGTTGAAAAAAATAGACGGAAAAATTGAAAAATCTCGTGTGACCAAGCTGTATATTTTCAAGGGAGTGGAAAGAGAGGAAGTGCAAGAAGCCTATGCTGGAGATATTTGTATGGTGGCTGGCTTTTCTAATATTGATATTGGAGAAACTATTTGCGAAAATGAAAATCAACAGTCTTTGCCGGCCATCACAGTGGATGAACCGACAATTTCGCTTAGGTTTATGGTTAACGATTCTCCTTTTGCCGGACGAGAGGGAAAATTTGTCACCAACAAGCAGATTAGGGAAAGATTGGAAAAAGAACTGGAAGTTAATGTTGGTTTGAAAATAGATTTTTCTTCCTCGGAATATTACACAGTTTTTGGAAGAGGAGAATTGCATATCGCGGTGCTTTTGGAAAATATGCGCCGTGAAGGATTTGAAATACAAGTTTCTCAACCGCAAGTTATCATCAAGGATATTGACGGAGTGAAATCGGAACCGTTTGAGGAAGTGACGGTAGATGTTCCGAGTGAAATGTCCGGAGCGATTATTGAAAGTTTGGGAAAAAGAAAAGGAATTATGACCGATATGCAAATACACGGATCGCAAACCAGGCTTTTGTTTGAAGTTCCGACTCGCGGACTTTTGGGATATCGCGGACAATTCGTGGTGGAAACCAAGGGAGAAGGCATTCTTTCTTCTCGGGTGATTGGTTTCAGACAGCACGTCGGAGAAATCAAGCGTCGGGAAGTTGGTTCAATGATTTCCAATGGAACAGGAAAAGCGCTGGGATTTTCGTTGGCGAATTTGCAAGATCGAGGAGTTTTATATATCAAAGCGGCTACGGAAATATATGAAGGACAAGTTATTGGAAATGTTTCCAAAGGAGAAGAAATGACGGTTAATCCTTTGAAAGGAAAACAACTTACCAATATGCGCGCTTCTGGAACAGATGATGCGATTCAATTGACTCCTCCCTGGGAGATCTCAATCGAACGCGGTTTGGAAATTATGAACGAAGATGAATATCTGGAAGTTACTCCGCACAATGTGCGCCTTAGAAAAAGAAATTTGAAAGAAACTGATCGTGTTAAAGCCAATAGAAAGAAATAAAAAATACGATTTCAATAATAAAAAACCTCAAGATTTAACGCTTGAGGTTTTTTGTTTTAGTTTATGTTATTATAAAAAAAGAGTTTTTGCGATTTTAGGGCTAGTTAGCAATAAAAGCGACTGAAATGGTGTAGTAGTTTTTAGAACGATATTTTCTCGTTAAAAACCACAAGAATATGAAAAAAGAGAACGCAAAAACCAAAAAAAGATTCATAATAAAGCAGACATTGCTTGGTTTTTTCGATGCTTTAGTAGTTGTTTTAATAGGATTTTCCGGAGCGGTTTTTTTTCTTTTCACTACTGTTCCCAGCGGCAATTTGAAAGCCAACTGGAAGCCGGCGCAGACAACGGCTATATTGGATAGCACTGGCTCTCATATTTTATACGAAGTGCACGGAGAGGAAAATAGAAAGATAGTTTCACACAGTGAAATATCGGACAATATGAGAAAAGTTACCATTGCGGCTGAAGATGATTCTTTTTATTCTCATCACGGTTTTGACGTGAAATCTATGGTCAGAGCTCTTAAGGCGAATTTGGAAAGCGATCATATTTCTCAGGGAGGATCAACCATAACACAGCAACTTGCCAGGAATGTCTATTTGACCAGAGAAAAAACTATTAAGAGAAAAATCAAAGAATTGCTGATTGCGGTTAAAATTGAAAGAAAAAATACCAAAGAAGATATTCTGGATTATTATTTAAACACAGTTCCCTATGGAGCTAACGCTTATGGAATTGAATCGGCGGCGCAAATTTATTTTGGAAAATCTGCCAAAAATTTAGCTTTGGATGAGTCAGCTTTTCTGGCTGCTTTGCCCAAAGCTCCTTCCTATTATTCTCCCTACGGTTCGAATAAAAGTGATCTTTTTCTCAGGCAACAATTTATTATTGCGAGAACTGCCGATTTGGGATTGATTACGGAAGAAGAAGCGCTTTCTGCCGGAAAAGAAAATACTTTCGCCAAGGTTGTTGATTTCAAAAATAAAATAGACGCTCCGCATTTTGTTTTCTATGTTTTGGATGAATTGGAAAAAAAATATGGAAGAGAAATTTTGGAAAAAGATGGTTTGAGAGTAATCACAACTTTGAATTATGATTTTCAGAAAATTGGAGAAAAAGCGGTGGCGGACGGAGTGGATGGAAAAGTGAAAATGTTTGGCGGAAGCAATGCTGCGTTGGCGGCGATTGATCCAAAGACCGGAGGAATTTTGACGATGGTGGGGAGCAAGGATTATTTTGACGATTCTATTGATGGACAAGTCAATGTTACAACCAGATTAAGACAACCTGGCTCATCTATCAAGCCGATTATTTATGCGGCGGCTTTTGAAAAAGGATATCAACCGGAAACTCGCATAACCGACTCACAAACAAATTTTGGTCCGGATGGCTCGGGAAGAAACTATATCCCAAGAAATTACAGCGGAACTTATCGGGGAAATGTTTCCATTCGACAGGCATTGGCTATGTCGCTTAATATTCCCGCAGTGAAAACTCTCAATTATGTCGGCATAGATGATGCCATAAATATGGCGGAAAGATTGGGAATCAGCACTTTTACGGACAGAAAAAATTATGGACTCTCGCTGGCTATCGGCGGCGCGGATGTTACGCTTCTTCAGGAAGTGGGAGCCTATTCGGTTTTTGCCAATGATGGATTGAAAAGAACCGTAACTTCAATTAAGGAAGTTGTTGATAGCGATGGCAATGTTATTTATTCAATGAATGAGTTAAAAGGCAGCCGAGTTATTGATCCTGAAATTTCCAGAAAAATAAGTTCTATATTATCGGATAACGAAGCGAGGACTCCGGTGTTTGGTCCAAGAAATCTTTTGCATATAGATGGAAAAACTGTCGCCGCGAAAACCGGAACTACTCAGGATTTTCGAGACGCTTGGACTGTCGGCTACACTCCATCGATTGCGGTGGGTGTTTGGACGGGAAATAATAATAGTGTTTCTATGCGCGGCGGAGCTGACGGATCAGTTGTAGCAGCTCCAATTTGGAATAATTTTATGCGCCAAGTCATAGATAAAATTCCTCAAGAATCTTTCATCGCCTATACGCCTGCTGTCAAAGAAGAAATAAAAGACATAGACAAACCAAAAGGAGAAAAAGAAATAATCAGTTCCTTGGCTTCGGATGTAAAATACAAGAAAAATTTGATAAAAGACGAAAGACCGAAAGGCTGGTCAAAAAGGGAATGGAATATCTATAAAAAATCGTTGGGACTCTAAGAATTTTATCAACTTTTTGAGACTCATCTAATTTGTGCTATATTCAATTCATAAATTAGCGAAGAACCATATCATACTAAAAGTTCATATAATATGCAAACAAAAGTGTGTTATGCGAAAATACTTCGCATATAAACGAGTTGTGACGAAATTTCACTCC
>DOKE01000038.1 GCA_003510895.1 Candidatus Moraniibacteriota bacterium | reverse complement strand
CCGCCCAATGTTCGCTAACTCACATTGCGCCCGCTCTAGCACTCCTCCATATATATTTGCTTATGTATACATTTTGTCATTTTTGTTTTCTATTGTAAAATATATATGTAATAGAATAAAAAATAAAAATGCAAAAAGAATCTGTTTCTGCGGATGGAAAATTTCTTGATCCTGTAAAAATAATAAATCAAATTGATATTGCTCAGGATTCAGTTATAGCTGATTTTGGTTGCGCTTCCGGATATTTTGCTCTTCCTTTTGCTCAAAGAGTTTCCAAGGAAGGTAAACTGTTTGCCTTGGATATTTTGCCTCATATTTTAGAAACAGTCAAAAGTCGGGCAATAGCATTGGGACTTTCTAATGTTACAACTAAAAGAGTTAATCTGGAAAAAGAGAATGGATCGGAAATGGACAGTGAATCATTGGATTGGGTTATTATGAAAGGCGTGCTGTTTCAGAACAAGGATAAAAGCGCGATTATTAAAGAAGCATATAGAGTTTTGAAATCGGGAGGAAAAATTTTGGTTGTTGAATGGGGGGATAGTGATTTTTCAATCGGTCCTCACAAAAATCTCAGAATTCCCGTTGATATTTTGAAGGAACTCGTTGAAAAAGAAAAATTCAGAATTGAAAAAGATATTGACGCCGGCAGTTTTCATTACGCGTTTGTGGCGGTTAAATAGAAACAGAAAATAAATAAAAATAAAACTTAAAAAATGAAAGCGAAAATTAAAAAACTACTTTTAATATTTGCCATAATATCTCCGCTGGTTCTTTTTTCCGGTTGCGGGAAGCAGAATACCGGATATATGGTCAATTTGGAAATTTGGGGACTTTTTGATTCCAGTATTGTTTATGATGAAATAATTAACCAGTACAAAAAAGTTAATCCATATATTGGTGATATAAAATTTCGCAAATTTACTCCGGAAACATATAAAAAAGATTTGTTGGAGGCTTTGGCTTCCGGACAAGGACCGGATATTTTTCTTGTTCAAAATAATTGGCTTCCTTCTTTCGGGACAAAATTGGAGCCATCGCCGGAAATGATTCTGAATGCCAATGACATAGAAAAGAATTTTGCGGATGTAGTCGGTCGAGATTTTGTGGCTGACGGAAAAGCCTATGCTGTTCCGTTGAGTGTTGATTCTCTGGCGTTATATTACAACAAAGATATGTTTAATGCGGCGGCCATAACTTCTCCCCCTAAAAATTGGGATGAGTTTAATGAGGCTGTGAGGAAACTTACCAAGTTTGATTCCAATGGAAACATTATTCAATCGGGAGCCGCTTTTGGTTCCGCTTATAATATCAATCGCTCAACTGATATTTTAAATTTATTGATGTTGCAAAAGGGAGTTGAAATGATAGATGGAGTTAATATGAAATCAAAACTCAATGTCGGAGTTGTGGGAAGCGATGGAACTGTTTCTCGCGCCGGAGAAAACGCATTGGGATATTACACGCAATTTGCCAACCCCAGTTCTCCTAGCTACGCCTGGAATAATAAAATGCATTATTCAATCGACGCTTTTGCAGAAGGATCTGTGGCTATGATGTTGAATTATTCTTGGCAAATAAATTCCATAAAAAATAAAAATGGAAAGTTGAATTTTGGAGTCGCTCCTATTCCTCAATTAACTGAAAATGATCCGGCAAACTATGCTAATTATTGGGGTTACGCTGTGGCTAAAAATAAAAATTCCACTGTTACAATAGAAGGTCAAGTTGTTCAAGTTCCCAATCAAATACGAGTGCACGAGGCTTGGCAATTTTTGAAATTTTTGACAACTAAGAATAATAATTCGGTTCATTTGATAAATGCAATAAGTGGAGTCAGCAAGGATTTTCCTATTAGTTTTGATCCGGCGGTTGTTTATTTGAAGGCTACGGAAAAACCGGCGGCCAGGCGTGATATAATAGAATTGCAGAAAGATGATTCAGTGATAGGTTCTTTTGCGAGAGGAAACTTGGTGGCTAAGAGTTGGTTTCAGGCTGATCCGGATGCAATCGAAAAGATTTTGGCGGAAATGATCGACACGGTAAATAGAGGAGGAATTTCTTTATATGACGCGCTTACATTGGCGACAAATAGAATAAATGATGTGATGAAAAGATAATTTATACAATATGCTGATGAGAAAAAAAGAAAATAAAAATATTTTTTCTATTAAAAAGATGCTGACTGTGCTGGTGTTCGCTTGTGTGTTTGCAATTAGTTTTTTTCCGCAAAATTCTGAAGCCGCATTGATTCCTTGCGGGAGAACAGACCAAGCGGGAACGCCCGATGAAACATGTACCCTATGTCATTTCATAGTCGGATTTCATGGTATCATTGAATATGGAACAAGAATTGTTTTTGTTATTGCGATTGCCGTTTTTGCGATTGCCGGAGTTATGTATACTATTTCTTCGGGAGATTCCGGAATGACGGGTATGGCAAAAAACGCAATGCAAAATGCCGCAATTGGAATTGTGGTGATGTTCAGCGCTTGGCTCATTGTGAATTACACAATGCATCTTTTGGGAGCTAGACCGGGATTGGGAGTTTCAGCTACAGCTACTTGGAGCAAGTTCGAATGTGTCGCGCAGAGCGGACCATCGAGTAATTCAATACCGGCTGCTTCAGCGCCTAGCGTTCCTGTCCCAACCGTTTCATCGCAAAGTTCAAGTGGCGCGTTAGGAGAATCTTGCGGAGAAAACAATAGCGGAAAATGTATGGACACTTTCGCCAATGTTTGTCCTAATTTGTATAAACATGTTTATGGGGGAAAAAGTTGTGAATGGGGACTGGGATGTTGTAAATAGAGAAAATAATTTTTGAAAACAAAAAAATGAAAACAAAAATCGTTATTTTATCGCTACTGTTATTTTTTATTTTTGGGGGAAATATTTTTGCGGCAGAGCAAGCTGTTGTTGCTCCCGCTTCAGGAACAATTTTTGCTAATCCATTAGCCTATGATTCAATTGAGGAATTTTTATTGCATTTTTTGTCGGTGATTCAACAAATTATTGCCATATTATCTTTGATTTTTGTTGTGATTGGAGCGGTTATGTATGTTATTTCGGCGGGAAATAGCGGAATGGTGGAAAAAGCCAAAAGTACTATCACATATTCATTGATTGGTTTAGCTTTAGGAATTGCCGCGCCATCTTTTCTGAAAGAAATATCAACTATTCTGGGATGGACGGGAGCCACTAGTGAACAAGTGGAAAGAGCTCTTACACTTACGCAGATTGCGATGAGAGTTTTGAATTTCTTGATGTCGGCAGTTGGAATTTTAGCAGTTTTGATGCTGGTCTTGGGAGGAGCGATGTATCTTTCTTCGGCCGGTGATGAGGATCGAATAGATATGGGAAAGAAAATTGTGAAGAATTCTCTTTTAGGAATAGTGATTTCTTTTTCAGCGCTGATTTTAGTAAGACAAATCGCGATATTTTTTGCAAATTAATTAGATATTAGACAGAAAATTTCAAAACAAAAATTATGCTTTTTAATGTCCCTCAATATATAGACGTTGAAGACAAGATAGTTGGTCCGCTGACAGCCAAGCAACTCATTTGGATGATTATTTTGGGAGTTGTGATTTTGGTGATGTGGTCTGTTCTTCCGAAACCGGTATTTTTTATAGTTATTTTGCCGGTGGTGGCATTTTTTGTCGCGCTGGCTTTCTATAAACCGTATGGACAACCGTTAATCAAATTTGTGATTGCCGGAGTAATGTATCTCTTTATTCCTAAAAATTATATTTGGAAAAGAATCCCGCAAAAAAGAAAAATAGAAAAAGAGGAAACTAAGAAAACTATTGCGACTAATCAGTCAGCGTTGAATCACGAAGAAAGAAAAAGAATAGCGTTGAAAAATTTGGAAGGTATTGCCAAGGTGTTGGACAGCGAAGGAGCGGAAAGCGACAGTGAAATAATAGATATATTAAAAAGACCGGAGAACAAAAAATAGAAAGACAGAATTTATTTATAAAAAATAAAAAGAAATATGGAATTGCTTCATTCTAAAAATTTAACCAGTGGCGATGCCGGATCCAGCACTCAAAAATACGTGGATGTGGATGAAATAAAGGACGGAGTAATCGTTTTAAAAAATGGTTCTCTCAGATCTATTTTGATGGTGTCTGCGATAAATTTCGATCTTAAATCCACAGAAGAGCAGGATGGGATAATCAGTCAATATCAAAGCTTTCTCAATTCTTTGGATTTTCCGTTGCAAATTATGATTAGTTCGAGAAAACTGAACATCGAACCGTATTTTGAATATCTGAAAAAACAGGAAAGCAAATTGACCAACGAACTTTTGATTTTTCAAATCGCCGAATACAGAAAATTTATCAAAAATTTGACGGAAATTTCAGGAATAATGTCCAAGTTTTTTTATGTAGTGGTTCCTTTTTCTCCCATAGAAAGTTCCAAGGGAAATTTTATTGAAAATTTTTTTGGCGGTTCTAGTAAGGACACGGATAGAAAAAAACAAATGTTTGAAGTGTATAAAAACCAGCTATGGCAAAGAGTCGATCACATTGTTGCCGGACTGGGAGGAACAGGAGTCAAAGCGGTTCCGCTGAAAACGGAAGAAATCATAGAGCTTATGTATAACTCATATAATCCTGTGACAGAACATAACACTTTGTTAAAAAATACGGATAAATTAGAATTAAAATAAAAAAATATGTTTTTTGGTTTAAATAAAAATAAAAAAAATGCGGATAGTCAAGCTGTTCTTGATAATGAAAAAATTTATGAAAGCGGCGTGGCAACGGTGCGCGATTTGATTGCTCCGGCGGCGATAAAATTATCCACCAACAATATTCAAATAGGCGAAACATACGCAAGAACTATTTTTATTATTGCTTATCCGAGATTTTTGCACACTAATTGGTTTTCTCCGATTATCAACATAGATTTTCCGATGGATATTTCAATGTTTATCCATCCGGTGGACACGGGAGAAATTTTGAAGACTTTGAGAAAAACAACAACGCAAGTTCAATCGCAAATTCATATTGAAGAAGGAGGCGGAAAAGTGAGAGATCCTATTTTGGAAACTGCGCTTAATGATATTGAAGACTTACGTGATAATCTTCAGCAAGGAACGGAAAAATTTTTTCGATTCGGTTTGTATATAACCTTATACGGAAAAACTTTGCAAGAAGTTGATAAAGCTTGCCAGGAAATAGAATCAATTTTGGAAGCGCAACTTGTCTACGTGAAGCCGGCAGTGCTCAAAGTTGAACAAGGATTTTCTTCCACGTTGCCTCTGGCTAATGATGAATTGGATATTGCCAATAATCTTAATACTTCTCCTCTCTCCACGACTTTCCCTTTCGTTTCTGCCGATCTTTCTTCCGATGAAGGAATACTTTTTGGAATAAACAGGCATAACAACAGTTTGATTCTTTTTGATAGATTCAAAATGGAAAATGCCAATATGGTTGTTTTCGCCAAGTCTGGAGGAGGAAAAAGTTATGCGGTAAAATTGGAAATTTTCCGTTCAATGATGGTGGGAACCAGTGTGATTGTGATTGATCCGGAAAATGAATATAAATATCTTTGCGACACGGTGGGCGGATCTTTTGTCAAAATGTCTCTGGATTCCGATTTTCACATAAATCCTTTTGATCTTCCGAAAATTGGGGAAGATGAAGATCCGGAAGATGTTTTACGAAGCAATATTGCTAGTCTGGCTGGTTTGTTGCGTATAATGTTGGGCGCTTTGACTCCGGAAGAAGAATCTATTTTGGAAATTGCTATTCGCGAGACATATGCGATGCGCGATATAACTGTGCAAAGCAATTTCAAAGCGCTGAATTCAAGTTCTTTTCCTACGATGTCTGATTTGTATGAAGTGCTCAGAAATTCCGAAGGCGGAGAATCACTGGCGGTTCGATTGGAAAAATATACGGATGGTATTTTTGCCGGTGTTTTGAACAGACCTACTAATGTTCAAGTGGATAATCAATTGGTTGTTTTTAACATCAGGGATTTGGAAGAACAGCTTCGTCCAATTGCAATGTATTTGATTTTGCAATTTATTTGGAATGAAATGCGTTCAGAAATGAAAAAAAGAATGGTGGTGGTGGATGAAGCGTGGGTGATGATGCAAAATGAAGATGCTGCCGCTTTTCTATTTGGAATTGCCAAGCGATGCAGAAAATACTATACGGGGCTTACTACTATAACTCAGGATATTGCCGATTTTATGTCATCGCGCTATGGAAAACCTATTGTTACCAACTCTTCATTGCAATTGCTTCTTCGACAATCTCCGGCAGCCATTGATACTATTGCTGAAACTTTTTATCTTACCGATCAAGAAAAGTTTCTTCTTTTGGAGAGTAATGTAGGAGAGGGAATTCTTTTCGCCGGAACAAAGCACGTGGCCATAAAAATCATCGCATCTTATGCCGAGGATCAAATCATCACTTCTGATCCGCGTCAGCTTTTGGAAATTGAACAAGCCAAAAAAGATCTTGATGAAGAAAATAACTGATGAACGAAAATAGATCAAACCAGGAAGCTGGCGCTGAAAATAAAAACTCGGCTAGCATTTGGAAAAATCTTGCTTTTGTTCCAGCGATTATTGCGGCTGTTTTTAAGGATGTTTTGGATATAGTCATTTTTATTATTGAAGTGCTTGGAGCCACGACTGTGGTTTTAGCTCCATTGGCTGGATTGGGTGTTGCGTTGATGTCGGTTGTCACTTTTTGCATCTCTATTTTCATTGGCTTTATGTTGATGTTGGCGGGAATGGGAGGCAGGGATGCTAAAATAAAAAATTTTTTCAAAACTTTTGTCAGGAATTTTTTATTTCTGATATTTGGTACAGCCATTGAGCTTGTTCCCGGTCTGGGAATTCTGCCGGTGGAGACTATCACTGTTATAGCTATATTTTTTATGACTATGGCAGAAAAAAAGCTTTTAGAAAAAGTCAGTCTCCCGAAAGTCTAGAACAAAAAGTTTTTCAAGGTTTATATAAATTATTTTTTAAAAAACAAAGTGTCTTCAAAAATATTTTCTGCCGCCACAATCGGATTGGATGGAGAAATTGTCGAAGTAGAAGTGGATGTTTTGGGCAGTGGATTGCACAATTTTACTATCGTCGGACTTCCCGACACTGCTATTAAGGAGTCGCGCGATCGTGTTTCCAGCGCTATAAAAAATAGCGGTTTTCGTCCTCCACATCAATGCGGAAGAATAACCGTCAACCTGGCTCCGGCTGATTTGCCGAAATCCAGTTCAATGTATGATTTGCCAATCGCATTAGGTTTTCTTTTGGCGACTAAGCAGATTAATTTTGATTTTCAAAACAAACTTGTTGTGGGAGAGCTGGCTTTGGATGGAAAAATAAGACCGGTGCAGGGAATTTTGCCTATCGCTCTTTTGGCTAAAGAAAAAAATATTTCCGAATTGTATGTTCCTAAAGAAAATACTTTTGAAGCCAGTGTTATTGGAGGAATAAAAATAATTCCGGTGGAAAATCTCTACGACACGGTGGATCATTTGTTGGGGAACAGGATAATTTATCCGATTGCGGAATTGGAAAAAGAAAGTATTTTTTCCGAAGAGGAGTTTTCTTTTGATATGGCCAGTGTCATTGGTCAGGAGCACGCCAAGCGAGCTTTGGAAATAGCAGCGGCCGGAGGGCATAATGTTCTTCTTAGTGGACCTCCGGGAAGCGGAAAAACATTGTTAGCCAAAGCTTTTCCTTCCATTTTGCCAAAGTTAACTTTGGAAGAAGCTTTGGAAATAACCAAAATATTTTCAGTAGCCGGAAAAATAAACAAGGGAGAAGGTCTTGTTTCTCAACGTCCTTGTCGGTCGCCTCATCATAGTTCCAGTTCGGTTTCATTGGTAGGCGGAGGAAGTTATCCGAAACCGGGAGAAATCAGCCTCTCGCATCGAGGAGTTTTGTTCTTGGATGAATTTGCGGAGTTTCCCAAAACAGTTTTGGAAAATTTGCGCCAGCCTCTTGAGGATGGTAAAATTACAATCTCTCGAGCAAAAGGCAGTTTAGAATTTCCGGCGCGATTTACTTTATTGGCGGCAATGAATCCTTGTCCTTGCGGAAATTCATCCGATCCGGAAAAAATTTGTTCTTGCAGTCCATCTCAAATCGTCAGATATCAAAGAAAAATTTCCGGACCGATTTTGGATCGAATAGATTTGCATATTGAAGTTCCTCGTTTGAAATTTGAAAAATTGCAGGAAAAATCTGAAGGAGAAAAGAGTATTGATATCAGAAAACGAGTGGAAAAAGCTCGCTCTACTCAGAGAGAACGCTTCAAAAATTTGAAAATAATAACCAATAGTGAAATGGGAGCGGACAATATTAAGAAATTTTGCGCGATTAGCGATGAATGCGCGAAAATTTTGCGAGGAGCTGTTACGGCATTGAAGCTCAGCGCCAGAGGTTATCACCGCATTATAAAAATTGCCAGAACGATTGCTGATTTGGCGGGAAGCGAGAATATTGAAGTTTCACATATTGCGGA
Organism: Candidatus Moraniibacteriota bacterium; assembly: GCA_003510895.1. Lineage (GTDB taxonomy): Bacteria > Patescibacteriota > Minisyncoccia > Moranbacterales > GWC2-37-73 > UBA9338. The sequence goes on along the minus strand of DOKE01000038.1, from coordinate 2,139 downwards.
AGCGGTGCAATATAGATTTAAAATGGAATAATTTTTTTAAGCAAGATGATTAATAGGAGCAAGAAAAAAAAATCCAAAAAGATTTTATTTTTTTTAAATATAGCAATCTTGTTTTTGCTTTTCTATTTGGGAGCGTCAGCTTTTTGGAAAGATGAATCTGAAAAAAATTTTTCCAATGAAGAAAACAAAAAAATTGTGTTTAATTATGATGGCAATAGGTATATTCTAGAAACAAAAGCGCGAACGGTGGAAGAATTTTTTTCCGAAAAAAATATTTCAGTGGGAGAAAACGATAATTTTTATCCGTCTAAAGCAGAAAATATTTTTTCCAATTCGGAAATTTTTTTGCAAAAGGCTAGGAAAATAGAGGTTTTAGAATCGGGAGAAAAAAAAGAGATTTATACTTTGCAAAAAACAATCGGAGAAGCGGTGCGCGAAAAAAAAGAATTGAATGTCAGTGATGACGATATTATCAAGCCCGATCAGTTTCTATTGGCGGAAGAGGGAATGAAAATTTCCATTACGCACGTGGAAGTGAGAGAGGAAAAAGAAAATGAACCAATTGCCTACAAAACAATTTCCAATGAAAATGATGATCTGGGTTGGCGAGAAAAAAAAGTGACGCAAAAAGGAGAAAAGGGAACTAGCGAAGTTATTTATAAAGTTGTCTATTATGACGGCAAAGAAATTTCCCGCAAAATTATCAACAAAAAAACAGTCAAAGAACCGACAGATGAAACTGTCACGCAAGGAACTTATATTAAATTAGGAAAAACCGACCATACCGGCTTGGGAACCTGGTATGCTCAACCAACGTATCTGGAAAAAAAATATCCATCGATAACTGGATATTATGCAGCTAATCCCTGGCTTCCAATGGGAAGTTATGCTAAGGTGACAAATAAAGAAAATGGAAAATCAATAATTGTCAGAATTAATGACCGTGGACCATTCGGACCGAACAGAATAATTGATCTTGGAAAGAACGCTTTTTCTGCCATTGCTTCCTTGGGCGCGGGAATAATTAATGTGAAAGTTGAAGAAGTAAAAAATTAATTTGTTTATATTTATGCCGGAAAAATTGGGACAAAATTTTTTAAAGGATGAAAGTGTTGTCCAAAGAATTATTGAAGAATCTGATTTGAAAAAAGACGATGTTGTTTTGGAAGTGGGTCCGGGCAAGGGGATTTTGACTGAAGAATTGGCCAAGCGTTCCGGAAAAGTTTTGGCGATTGAAATTGACAACAGCTTGCTGGAAAGATTACGTAATCAATTACGTACCTATAAAAATGTTGAAATTATAAACGAGGATATTTTAAAAATAAATTTTCAAGAATTGATTACGCGTTATGGATTACTGATTACTGATTACAAGGTCATTGCCAATATTCCATATTACATCACTTCTAAGATAATTCGTCTTTTTTTGGAAAATGAATTTGCGCCCAAGGAGATGATTTTGATGGTGCAAAAAGAAGTGGCGGAGCGGATTGTCGCTGAGCCAGGAAAAATGAGCATTTTGGCGGTTTCAGTGCAATATTATGCGAGCGCGAAAATTTTGTTTGAAGTTTCCAAAGAAGCGTTTGATCCGACTCCGGAAGTGGATAGCGCGGTTATAAAAGTAGAAAGCAGAAAGAAGAAAGTAGAAAGCAAAAAAGATGCGGAGAAATTTTTTAGGATAGTTAAGGCGGGGTTTTGCGCGCGAAGAAAAACTTTGTCCAATAATCTTTCCAATAGCTTGCATATTTCCAAAAAAGAAGCGGAAGAAAAACTTTCCAAATTGGGATTCCTCCCAACAGTCAGAGCCCAAGAACTTTCAGTAGATGATTGGAAAAAATTAGAAAAAACAATTATTACCGCAACACGTTTTTTAGATAACGTCATTGATATTTCTCGTTATCCGCTTAAAATGCAAAAACAAGAAGTGTATGCTACACGGCGTATCGGTTTGGGTGTCACAGGCCTTGCAGACATGTTAGTGATGTTAGGTATTTCTTATGGAAGCGATGCTTCATTGAAGATAGTGAATCGTTTGATGAAATTTTTAATGGAAAAAACCTGGCAAGCATCGGTTGAATTAGCAAAAGAGCGGGGTGTATTTGGAGGTTTTCATGCGCAAAAATATGCGCAAGGAAATTT
>DOKE01000014.1:14448-16076 GCA_003510895.1 Candidatus Moraniibacteriota bacterium | reverse complement strand
GGATCGGCGGTAAAGTCCAGACTTTCCAGCGCTCAAGTTACTTTGTATTTCGATAATTCTGACAAAAGAATTCCTTTGGAATTTTCCGAAGTCGTGATAAGCCGCAAACTTTTTCGCAGCGGTGAATCGGAATATCTTATCAATGGCAGCAAGGTTAGGCTTTTGGACGTGGTTGATATTCTAGCCAAAGCTGGAATAGGAAAGGAAAGTTATTGCGTAATTAATCAGGGAATGTCGGATGCTGTTTTGAACGCTACTCCGGTGGAAAGAAGAGGAGTTTTGGAAGATGCGGCCGGAGTGAAGCAATATCAAATCAGAAAAGAAAGAGCTTTGAAAAAAATAGAAAATACCAAGGAGAATATGGAAAGAGTGACTGGACTTATTCGTGAAATAGAACCGCATTTGAAAATGCTCAAGCGCCAAGCGGAAAAAGCCCAGCAAGGAAAAGAAATTATCGCAAACTTAAAAGAGAAACAAACTCAGCTTTTTTCATATCTTTGGCATATTTTTCAGCAGGAGCGTTCGGGATTATCGGCTGAAAAAAATGAAATTGGAGCGGATATGATGAATTTGCAAAGGGAAGTGGATAAAATAAATGAAGAACTTTCCAAAGAGTCGAAAGCGATTGAAAATGAAAAAACACAAGATGAATTGGAAAAAAAGAGAAACGAAGTTAGGCAACAAATGAATATTGTTGAAAAAGATTTTATAGTTTGCGAAGGAAGATTAGTGATTGAGAAAGAGCGTTTGGCTAATCAAAAAATCTATGAAATTATTCCGGTTGATCTCAAATATGTTCAGGAAAAACTTTCAAAAATAAGGAAAGACCAAGGAGAACTTATACAAAGAATAGAATCAGCTGAAAATTTGGAACAGTTGCAAGATGTGAAAGAATTCGCCAGAGTAATTCAACAAGAATTGTTTGATTTGTATAGTGAATCGGGAAACGGGGAAGTGAAAATACAAAAAGATAATTCTAAAGAATCCCAAGAAATTCAAGAAAGAATCAATGGATATATTTCCAAAAAGGAACAACTGCAAAAATCTCTCGATGAGAAAAAAGAATTGCTTGGACAAATAGAAAATTCCATACAGGATGAAATAAAAAAAAACAGAAAATCCAGGGACAGATTTTTTGAATTGGAAAGAGAAGTTAGGAGCAAACAAGAAGAATTGAATAGATTTAGGGATAAATTTAATGATGCCAAAATAAAATTAGCCAGAGTTGAGGTGAGAGAAGAAGATTTGACCGCTGAAATAAAAAATGAATTGAAATGCGAAGTTTCTGATTTGAAATATGATGGTCAGTCAGTTGAAAAGGAAAAATTGGAAAGGGAAATTTCAAGAATGAAAATGCAAATGGAGCAAATTGGTGGAATTGACCCGATGATTATTGAAGAATATCAAGAAACCAACACCCGATTCGATTTTCTTTCCGGAGAATTGATTGATTTGGAAAAAGCGATGGAATCTCTCAGACAGGTGATTAAAGAAATGGATCAGAAAATAAATCAAGAATTTGTTCAGGCTTTTGAACAAATCAATGCCGAGTTTTCAAAATATTTTCGAATTATTTTTGGCGGAGGAAATGCGCACTTAATCAAAAAGAAAGAAGAAAGAAGAAAGAA
>DOKE01000014.1:11062-14372 GCA_003510895.1 Candidatus Moraniibacteriota bacterium | reverse complement strand
AAAGAAGAAAGAAGAAAGAAGAATCGAGCTTGGCGGATGGCGGAAATGTTGTTGATGAAGAAGATGGTGAAAAGGAAGAAGGGAGCGAAGAAGAAAAAGAAATGGGAATTGATATCTTCGCTTGTCCTCCCGGGAAAAAAATTACCAATCTTTCTATGCTTTCCGGAGGAGAAAGATCGCTAACTTCCTTGGCATTGCTTTTTGCAATCATTGCTCATAATCCTCCGCCGTTTTCAATATTGGATGAAGTGGAAGCCGCATTGGACGAAGCTAATTCAAGAAGATTTAGCAAAATTCTCAATGATCTTTCGGACACCACTCAATTTATCGCCATTTCGCATAATCGTGAAACAATGCGTCAAGCTTCACTCCTCTATGGTGTTACTATGGGAGAAGATGGAATATCAAAACTTCTTTCAGTGCATCTGGATCAAATCGGTCAGGGAGGAAAAATAATAAAATAGAATTCCACTCTATTTTTACAGAAGTGTGATTGACACATTTTAAAATGTTTGATACAATGGCTAGGTACTAAAAATTAGGTTAAAAATGGCTTAAAAAAGGGATATTTATGATATCTGCCGAGTTTGTTTATAATAATTGTAATAATATCAAGTAATTATGTTGACTATACGATTTGCCAGAGTGGGAAGAAGGAACAAGGCTCAATTCAGAATTGTGCTTCAAGATCGCACTGCCGCTCCAACAGGAAAACACATAGCTGTTCTTGGAAGTTATGACCCGCATTCAAAGGTAGCTGTTCTCAAAAAAGATAAAATACAAGAATGGATTGGAAAAGGAGCGCAAGCATCTGTTTCAGTTCACAATATATTTGTCAGAGAAGGTGTGATTACTGAAAAGAAAAAGGCTGTGAAGATGGAAAAACCAAAAAAGAAAGAAGAAGCTCCAGTGGAAGAAGTAAAAATAGAAGAAGAGAAAAAAGCTGAGTAAAATTGAGAAAAAAGAATAAGTCCGCAGACAACAGGCGTTCAAATAAGTCCTGTCGAGGATATGCAAATTGTTTTTTATTGGTTTTTGCATATGTTCGAGGTCGAATCTGCGGAAACGCAGATTTTTTAATTATAGAAAAGTATGATCACAAAAGAACAAAAAAAGAAAATAGTAAAAGATTTGACGCAGAAGTTGAAAGATGCCAAATCAGTTGTGTTTATTGATTACAAGAGTACCAAAGTTAAAGACGTGACTGAACTCAAAAAGCAACTTCGCGAAGCTGGTGTCGAATATATGGTGTCGCGAAAGACTCTCATAGACATCGCTCTCAAAGAGGCTGGTGTTGAAACGAGCGTCAAGAAAATGGAAGGACAGATAGCAGTATCATTTTCAAATAATGATGAAGTAGCTGCCGCGAAAATTATTGACAAATTTTCCAAGACAAATGAAAATGTGAAAATGCTCGGAGGAGTTCTCGGAAAATTGATTATGTCGGAAAAGGATGTTAAGGCTCTAGCCAAGATACCTTCCAAGGAAGAACTTTTGGCCAAGATGGTTGGAAGTCTTCAAGCTCCTATTTCCGGATTTGTTAATGTTTTGAGTGGAAATTTGAGAGGATTAGCGCAAGTTCTTAATGCTATCAAAGAGCAAAAAGCGTAAAGTAAATGATAAGTTAATTAATAATTTTTTAAAAAACATCAGAACGTAATGATTAATTTGCTTTAATGTTTCATCGTTCTAGTGTTTTAATGAATAAATATATGACAGAAGAAAAAAAGGACGTTGTTGTTCCTGAAAAGTTTAAGAAATTGGTTGAAGAAATCGAAAAGATGAGCGTGCTTGATCTTTCAGAACTTGTTAAAGTTCTTGAAGAAAAATTTGGAGTTAGCGCTGCTGCTCCTATGATGATGGCTGGCGTAGTTGCTGGCGGAGCTGCTGAAGCTGTTGAAGAAAAAACAGAATTCGATGTTGAGCTTACTGCTGCTGGAGCGCAAAAAATCAACGTGATTAAGGCTGTTCGTGAAATTACCGGTCTTGGCTTGAAAGAAGCTAAAGATATGGTTGATGGAGCTCCCAAGGTTATCAAAGAAAAAGTTAACAAGGAACAAGCAGAAGAAGTTAAGAAAAAGTTGGAAGAAGCTGGAGCAACTGTTGTTGTTAAATAGTTATATCCCGGTTGAATTATTTGAAAACCCGTCCTGATTAATTTGGGCGGGTTTTTTTATGGCAATTTTTTTTATTTTCAAAAAACTTATAATTATAATATAGGGTGAAGAATTTTTACCATTGCAAAGATTAGAAAATCGATTATTTTTGATTTGTATTGTTGGGGATGAAATTGAACAGAATCTTTTTTCCATTGTTCAGTAACTTCTGATAATTTTTTTATCAAGCTTTTCTCTTGGAAAAAAATTCCGATTTCCGCATTGATTTTGAAAGAAAGGTGATCAATGTTTTGCGATCCCAAAACGCCTTCTTTGTCATCGATAAGAAGTAGTTTCGAGTGATTCATATCTTTTACTAAGTAAAAATTAACTCCGACTTGATGAAGCTTGTTCATATAAAAATAATTCAATTTATCAATAAGGGGAAGGTCGGATTTTCGCGGTATTAAAATTTCAATTCTCACATTTCTTCGCGAGGCGTCGTCAAGCAGGGAAATCATCCAGCGAGGAGGAGCAAAATAGGGAGTGATTATTTGTATCTTTTTTTCCGCCCGAGTAATTTTTTTTATATAGTGCTCTTTCAAAGAATATATATTTTTACTTGGCCAGTGATCAAGGATCCAAAATTTTAATTGGGCGGTAATTTTTTTATCTTTATGTTTTAGTATCGTTTCATTTTTTCCGCCAGCCATTTTGTAGGTATAGGAAAAGGAGGATAATATTTTTTTCACTATCGTTCCTGTTATTTGAAGTTGCAAATCATTCCAGTGGAGAAAGCGTTTTCCGATATTAACTCCTCCGACAAAAGCGATTTTTTCGTCGATAATCAGAATTTTTCTGTGAATATGTCTGAGCCAATGACTGAAGAAAATAAATTCCACCCCGGCTTGTTGAAGGTTTTCCATCGTTTGTTTTTTCAGCGCTTTGCTTCCAAAGGCATCCGCCACTACCACAACCTTTATTCCTTCACTGGCTTTTTGTTTTATTTTTCCCATAAAATCAAAATCATCCCGAGTGTCATCGGAAAAAATATACATTTCTATGTAGATAGATTTTTGCGCTTGTTCCATAGCTTCCAACATAGCCCCCCAAGCTTTTGCGCAAGTTGTATATAACTTATATTTCATTTTTATTTTTAGTTTAAAGAAACAATAATATTCATTGTAACATATTTTAAAAGCCCCGTTGGTTTA
>DOKE01000014.1:9031-10991 GCA_003510895.1 Candidatus Moraniibacteriota bacterium | reverse complement strand
CGTTGGTTTAGCGAAACCAACAGGGCTTTTTTGGCGAAAATTATTGTTCTGGTTCCGCCAAAACCAGTCTTTTGTATGCCAGGCAATGCTGGCAGTTTTTGTCTGCACAGACTTGCCCCTTTTGCAGGTCCAACCCTTTTCGGTGTTCGAAATAATCCGAAGGAAAATATGCTGGCGGGGTTGTGTAGACAAAGTCCACTTTTAATCGATTTTTCTCCATGTTCTCCTCCCGTTCTTTTGTTAATTGTTTCCCTTTTTCTCTCACTTCTTACCATTATAGCATAATAAATTGCTATTGTCAATATGGCAGGATTGATGATAAAATATTGACAGTTTTATTCGAGAAGAGTATAAATAAGGGTCGGGTAGTTATTTAAAAAAATATAAGTCCAAAAACCTTAGAAGAAGGGGGTCGCAAAATGAAAAAAATAGTGATTTTGGCGGTGATGGTTTTGAATATGATTTTTTTTGCAGGCTTTTCTTTTGCAGAAACCAATTGGGAAGAAAATGCATTGGAAATGCCGGACGGGATTGATCTGGAAGCAATGGTTATGGAGGCGTTGATAAAAGGAGTTAATGTTGCCAATACTACGGAAAATTCTAGCGCCCAAGAAGTGATGAATTTTTTGATGAAACATCATCAGGTTGCCTCTCCTAAGCATAATGAAGTTTTTTCGACGAATATTTTTGCTGAAGGTCCTCGGGGGTGACGGACTGGATTTTTCTATTGTTGCGCTTGTTCGTCCTGATAGAGAAGCGCATCCTAGATGGAAAACGATATATGACAAAGGATTGTCGGCGGATTTCTATTATCACCAGGCGAAACCATTTATTTCCATAAGAAGTGGGCAATTTTCTTCAATATGGGAGGGGCTGGAAATTATTCATAAAGGATGCAATGTGTTTTATCATATAGGCAATAAGACAGAGGGAATGTTTGATTGGGAAAAAGAGAAAAAAAGAAATTATGCCGAGATGTACGCATATTCGGTAGTGGCGCTGAGCGTTGAAAAAATTGGAGGCATTGCTTACCAAAAGCTTCTCAATGAAGAAACGAAGAGAATAAAAGCGAGCTATTATAATCATGAGATTTTGCCTCCTGATATTCCATTGTATCAGGAAAGGTTGGAAAAAATCTTCGGAAAATCAAAATCCGAGGAGGAAAAAATGGTTCGCGGAACAACATTCTGGGTTAATGCGTATCTGCGTCTCATTGATCAATATTGCGCCGACAAGAACAAGAAAGAAAAAAGAAATCCATCTGTTGGAGTTTTTGGAACCAGGGATGATCTTAGAAAAAAATCCGGATGGGCTAATTTAGTTGTTTTTGATTGCGAAGGAGAAAAGGGATTGGAAAAAAGGAAGACCGATTTTATTCAGCACGCCATAGGAAGCGGTTATTTGCAATCTTATTGAAAACCTGAAAAACAAAGGAGGTGTAGATGAAAAAATAAAGTTGCATATTTTGGAATGAGGGATTTGCAAATCAAAAAAACAAAAAAATATGTGAGGAGGAAAATATGTACTCGAGGATATTTGGCTTTTTATCAATAGGCGTAGCGCTTTCGGCAATCCTTGCCCCGATTACGGCAACATTTTATATCGTGTGGCTTTCCATCGCCCTGGGAATTATCAGCGCGCTGGGAGGATACAAAGCTGCTCCTTTTGTGGTAATACTGATGAGTGGTATGAATTTCCTGCTCATCAAACTTTCTTCCTTCAAATCACTGGCCTGGCAGGTATTGATAGATATGAATGGGGAGCAGTTGTTTTATAAGCATATAAATGTAACAATGATTTTGCTCTTCGTTCTGTTGATGGCAATAATCCACTGCAAGCCCATCAATAAGGGGGTTGCAGTACCAGCCTGATACGGACTCGATACCCGGTTTGAAAAAATGCCCCGCTCAAGAGATATTCAATAAATTTGATTATCATTCTTAGCGGGGCTTTAAAATAA
>DOKE01000014.1:8569-8945 GCA_003510895.1 Candidatus Moraniibacteriota bacterium | reverse complement strand
AGGAAACCAAAAGGTTTTCCGCCGCTTTTTTGTGAAGAAAATTTTGTACGCAGTTGCGTTTGAAGCAAGGTTTAAAAAATATCAGTAACTCGATTTTTTGCGATTTCCGTCAGTTGATTATCGCTATAATTATCAACATGAGAACCTATGCATAAAAATGCAATGTAGGAACCTTTCACAGCAAACCACATTCTTGGAAATTGGTTTGGTCGCAATCCTGGCACAACCAATTCAATTTTCCAAATAGCGTATAAATCGTTTTGTGTAATTCTATGCAGTTTTGCAGGTGCAATAACTTGTTGAGGGTTAACGGGATTAAATTGCACCTCGCACAATCTTTGGAAAGATTCCAAACCTTTATCTAACGAAAACCGCC
>DOKE01000014.1:1014-8485 GCA_003510895.1 Candidatus Moraniibacteriota bacterium | reverse complement strand
CCGCCGTTTTAATTGGGCGGCTTCTTTTTCAAACGATTTATGTAAAATAAAATCAAGCATTGATGTTAAAATCAGTACCACGATAAAAAGCTAATTCATATGGAATTTCTTTTTTTGGCTCTGTTCCGATATATGGAGCTTCTGCATGGGTTAAATCCTCAAGTTGTTTTCCGTTCAGATGACCATATTTCAAAATAACCCTATCGAGCATTTCTTTCTCTTCTTGTGAAAAAATAGAAATCTTCGGATCTTTAAGGCAAGTGTAAACTTCGGTTGGATTGTATCCCTCTCGTTCTTCTTCCGACTCGATTTTTAAGGTTTTTTCTTTAATCATTTCTTTGGTTATATTTTCCATAGAAACAGGAAACGGACCCATTGGAAGAGCCTTGTATTTATCACCAGTAAAGTATTTTTGATTTTTTTCAAAAAAATCAAAATCAACGAAATAGAGCAATTTCGCCAGTTTTTTCTTACCTCGCACTTCCTTGCCTAATTGAGCGCAAAGATAGAGAATAACTTGTTTATATTTTTCACTATGTAAAGACATATTTTTGCAGGCTATTTTTCTATATTTATATTGACACGAAAATGCTTACTTTGCAAACCTACTAATTATTACTCATTTTCAAAAATATGCTTTCAAGTCTTGGATTTTTATGATAACAAAAAAGCGGAAGCGGAGCTACGGAATGTATATCTTAAAAGGCAAGCGTGTTTGCTCCGCCCAAACCCGTGCGCACACGCTTAATCAATTTATACTCCCATTAAATCGTTTTATGATTGATTCACATATATCAGCGAAGGTTTTTGCCCAAGATTCATCAATTTCAGCACCTTCTAATAATTCTTTATGTATGTGAATGAAATTTCTTAAATCCCTAATTATATGAATTTTGTGATATTCTTTCTCGGAAATATCCTTGTTTTTGTATGCAATCTCTAGGGCATTATAGAATTTTTTAGCTGTTGGATGTTTTTCTTTTAGAATTGCTTCTATGATTGAAGCATAGAGCATAATAGATGGCTTCCATAATGAATGTTGCAAACAAATTTTAGCAGATTTATAATCTCTTTGAAGTAGTGCGGCTAATTTCTTATTTTTAATAAAATCAAAAGTTCTACTCGCAACCTTTTTTCTCATAGTTGGATCTAATAAAAACCGATTTTTTGCTGAACCACTTGCTTTTTTTCTATATTCGTCAGATATTAATTTGGCACCTGGAAAACGCTTCATGTATTCATCAGATGATAAGCCGTGAGCTCTTTTAATATGTGTCGTTAGTGTGGAAAAACTTTTTCCACACTGCGGAATTTTGCATTTGATTTTTTCTTTTTTCATTATGCCAGATTCACTATTTACTTTTGAAAAATTACCGCTAACCCAAACATCACAAATAAATCAAGTAGACCAAATTTCCAACCTAGTATTTTCACCAACCCTATTATCGAAATGATGGCTAAAATTCCAGCTACCCAAATAAACGCACCTGCTTTTGTCACATTAATGTTGCCAGTTTGTAATAAAAATCTTTGTTTGCGCCATAAAAAGTTTGAAGTAAAACTGCCTACAGAAAAAAGGATGATCAAAAAAGTTTCCATAATATTTTCCTATTATTTATAAAATTAAAAATTATATCCAACACTTTCGATATCATCTCCGTTTTCAATAGATTTTTTTATTTGTTTAATGCCAGCTTCTATCAACTTATTAAAAATTTCATCATCCGACAGGAAATCGTTGTCCGTCATGCTTTTAGTTTTAAATTTTCCATGACCAATTATTTTATTTTTTTGACCATACAATTCAAATTCAATTTCCCATTTTGTATATTTTTTCCCGTCTTGTCTTTTAAAACTATCCTCGTCAACATTCAGAGCGTATTTTCTTTTTTCTTTAGCAATTATTTCTATTGTTTGCATATTTTTACAAAAAGTATATCTATTTATATCGAGCTGGAGTTAAAGATAAATATTTTCTTGCAACATTTATTTTTAAAACATTCGCGACCATACCTTTTTGATTAAATATTTCTTCTAAAGTATCAAAGTGTTCACTTGCTTCTTTTTGAGCTCCAGAGAGATACTCCCATATTTCTTTTCCATATTGCGTAAGTTCTGGATAGATAAGACAACGGAAAGTTTCATTCCAAACTTTAGCCCCAGCTGCACCTTGCATTTCTCCCGCGCGAGTGGCAAAAGATTCTATATGAATTATTTTAAAAGGTTTTCTGTCGCGCGTGGCAGTAACTTGTCCATTATTGTGTCTTTCTAATCTTTTATTAACATCGTTAGTTTGACCGATGTAAAGCTTGTTATCTTTTAGGCTTTGAAGTATGTAAACAAAGTAACTCATTTTTTTAAAATTTTGTACGCAGTTGGGGCGGTAGGATTCGAACCTACGCATGACGGAGTCAAAGTCCGTTGCCTTACCGCTTGGCTACACCCCAACTTCACACAAAATTTATATTTATTTTTCAAAAATTATTTCGAACCTACGCATGCCCCGATAGCAATCGGGGTGCCTTATCCCGATACATCGGGACTACACCCCAACTTCACACAAAATTTTATTCAATAATTTGTCCGCCTAATAGGTCGGCGGCATTTTCTAGAAGGGAACTGGTTTCTTTTGGTTTTTGATTTTCGACTGATTTTCCAAATTGCGGAACGCTGGAGGATCTTGTTTCCGGAACTTTCACGCCAGCTTCTTCCTCGGTGAGCGGTTTTATTTTTACATTGGCTCCTAGAAGCTTACCAAAGACGTTTTCGACTGTCAATCGGTTGCTGTTTTCATTGAGTTTATCCTTGTAGAAGCTGTATTTTGTCGCGATAAACAAGACTCCATTTTCAACTTTTGCCGGGATGGAATGAGGGAGGAGGGCTGCTAGGGATTGGTTGGATTGGGTGATTTGTTTGCAAGCTTCGTTCCAAATTTTCTTAATGTCTGATAAATTAAAGGAATTATTTCCGTTTGAGAAATTTTCTTCTTTTGGTTCCTCTTCCATTTTCACTTCGGCGATGATTTTTACTGGCTCTTTTTTGGGAATTTCTTTTGAATAAGTTTCAATTTTGGCGGCTAATTTTGGCGGTTCTGCTGCTTGAGTTTCGTTTTCAATTTTTGCTGATAGACCTTTGGTAATTTCTGTTATTGCAATTTCAAAAGGGAGTTGGGGAATAAATGATGTTTTTATTTTTCCTTGAATTTCAGAAAGAGTTCCCAGAATTTTCAAAATTTCAGCGGTGTTGGTTATTTTCACCAAATCCAGAATTTTTTTAATTTGCTCTGATGTCAACTCAAAAGAAAAGTTTTTTGCCAATGATTGATCGATAGAGACAAGCAGGATTTGACGAAAATAGTTGAGAACTGATTTATGGAAAACATCCAAATCAAAACCACTGTTGGCAACTTCATCAATCAGGGAAATTGCTTTCAATGTGTTTTTTGAAATAAGCGCCTCGGTCAAATCTTCAATGGATTGGCGATTGGTTGTTCCTAGGATTTCTTCGACTTCCTTGGTGGTTATTTTTTTATCTTCCAGTGAGATTACTTGTCCCAAAAGTGATTCTGCGTCGCGCATACCTCCTTCGGCGGAAATGGCAATCGCTTCCAAGGCTGATTTTTCAATTTCCACTTCTTCTTTGGCGGCAATATCGGAAAGTTTTTTGATGATATTTTCCAAAGAAATTCTGGTAAAATCAAATCTTTGGCAGCGGGAAATTATGGTGTCGGGAACTTTGTGAATTTCCGTGGTTGCTAAAATAAAAATCACATGAGCGGGCGGTTCTTCCAGTGTTTTAAGCAGCGCGTTGAAAGCTCCCGAGGAAAGCATATGAACTTCGTCGATGATGTATATTTTGTATTTGGCTTGCGATGGAGGAAGCTTGGCGGTTTCGCGAAGTTCGCGTATATTTTCCACTCCAGTGTTGGAAGCGGCATCGATTTCAAAAATATCTAAGGATTTTCCCGCGGAAATATTTTTACAAACTTCGCATTCAAGACAAGGCTCCGCTGTTGCCGCGTTATTTTTCTGGCAGTTTACGGCTTTGGCAAAAAGACGCGCCATAGTGGTTTTTCCGGTTCCTCGCGGTCCGGTGAAAAGATAGGCGTGCCCAATGCGATTATGAGTAATAGCATTGGAAAGAGTTTGAACTATATGAGATTGACCAAATATGTCAGAAAATTTCTGCGGCCTGTATTTTCTATAAAGCGTGGTTGATTCCATAAATATCTATGATTTATACTTGTCCAAGTCATTTTAGCATATACTTATTGAAATATAAAGAGCAGGTCAAGCGCCTGCCTTTTGATATTATTCGTGAATATTCGAGGGAAATTCGAATTTGATTTTTGTGATTTGTATCCTTATTTCTTGAAAACCCAGAATTTGTATCCGATAAAATTCCAAAAAAGTCCTATGGCTGTTCCACAGAGAGCTCCAAGACTTACCCAAAGCTGATCGGTGAGTATTGACAAATTTAGAACATCATTGATTGGAGTTTTTAAATAAGTAACCACGACAGTGGCTACGCTAACATTAATAATCATACCGATAGCACTGACAAAAAAGAATTGAGAAAATTTCTTGCCCTCATTTTCTTTTGATTGATCCTGAAATGTCCAATATTTATTAATAAAATAGCTGAAAGTTACGGCTGCCAAAAAAGAAATTCCTTTTTGAATAGCGTAGCCGGAACCTTCTCTGACTCCGGAAAGAACAGTTTCAATATTAAGAATGATTAAATCGACAGCGGTGTTCATTATGCCAACTAAAACGAATTTGGCAAATTGTTCAATAAATTTTTTTGTTGGATTAGATGTCGGCGCTGGAATCGAATTTTCCATTTCCATATATTTTTTTTAATTTAGAATGATGATTGTTGGGATTTGATTTCTTTTTCAATTTCAGAAATATCAGATGTCCATTCGTCTTCTATGGCGCTTGTTTTATCTTCCGGAGCATCGTTTTTTTCTTCGATAGAAACATTTTTTTGATCTTCAGATTCGGAAGACGATTCTTTTTTCCATAAATCTATTTCTTGATCAATTGGATATTTTGGATTGGAAAGAGGAGCGGTGGAAGAGAAGTTGGAAGAATTGGTTTTTTGCAAAACATTTTCAATAGCTGCCCAATTGCTTTCAATTTCTCTCGGTGTCAAAATCGCCACTTCGTCTCCCGGTTGTATTTTGAAATAGGTTATTGAAGCAAGAAGAACCTTGAATGGTTTTCCTTCTGAAAAAACAAAATAGTTTCCTTTTTCATCTTGGCTGACAATTCCGATAGTGGTTTTTCTGGCTGCCGGTCCTATTTGTTTATACACAAAAGATCCATCGTCAGTTATGGTAAGTTTCAACATATCTCCCTCAATCAATTTGGATTTGGAAGCGTAGTTGGCTGGAACGGGATATTGTTTTCCGTTATTTCCAATCATTATCTGTCCATCGAAAATTCCTTCAACAATTTCTCCGTCGGTATTATCAAGATTGAGTTTTCTTTTTCTGCCGGTTTTTTTCTTTCCTTCCAATTGAAGAAGCATCGCCTTGGCTCCTTGAATAGTTTTTTCGGCGTTAAGAATCATTTCGCGAAGTGAATCTATTTTGTGCGATCTGTCCGCATCATTGGAATCATTATTTTGTACGTGTGTCATTTTTGTTTTTTAGTTTTTGTTTTATGATTAAAATATACAATATTTTGTCAAATCAGGCAATAGTTTTTTCCTTATTGTTTTTTGTGCTATGATTGGGAAGTAAAAAATATTAAAAAAATATGGAAAAAATGATATTGGAAAATGTTTGGGTATTGATTTTGGTGGCTGTCTGGACCATTCCTTGGAAAGGTTGGGCGCTTTGGAAGTCAGCCAGAAAAAATCAACACGGATGGTTTATTGTTCTCCTCATTTTCAATTCTTTGGCAATTTTGGATATCTTGTATATCTTTATTTTTTCCGAAAAAAACAATGATCCGCAAACAAATTCCAGCGACGGCTCTCATAGCTGTTGCGGTGGACATTGTTCATAGAAAGCGGAAATAATTCTGATGTTTTTAAAAAGCCCCGTCGGAATTTCCGAAAGGGCTTTGTTGAAAAATATTTTATTCTATGCCTGAAAAAATAATTCAAAAACCTCTAGCTGACAGAATGCGTCCGGAAAATCTGGATGAGTTTGTCGGACAAGAAAATATTGTCGGCGAAGGAAAAATGCTTCGCAAAATAATCGAGAGCGATCAAATCCCGTCGATGATTTTTTGGGGTCCGCCGGGAAGCGGAAAAACCACACTGGCGCAAATAATAGCCAATGCGACTGATGCGGAATTTGTTCAACTCAGCGCGGTCTCCAGCGGAGTGAAAGAAATTAAAAAAATTATTGATAAAGCAAAATTCGAAGCCGAATTTAAAAACAAAAAAACCATTTTTTTCTTGGACGAAATTCATCGTTTCAATAAAGCTCAGCAAGACAGGTTGCTTCCGTATGTGGAAGACGGAACATTGATTCTAATTGGAGCTACAACAGAGAATCCCAGTTTCGAAGTGAATTACGCGCTTCTTTCCAGAACGAGAGTTTTTGTTTTAGAGCAACTGAAACAGGAGAATGTGAGAAAGCTAATTGAACGCGCTCTTTCTGACAAGAAAAAAGGATTGGGAAAAATCAAAGTGGAAATTTCCGATGAAGATTTGGATTTTTTGGCCGGACTTTCCAATGGCGATGCGCGCGCGGCGCTTAATGTTTTGGAATTGGCGGTGACAACCGGAAAAAAAGATGATGATGAAAAAATTTTTATTGAAAAAGAAAATATCAAAGAAGCTTTTCAAAAAACCAGCTTGCTTTATGATCGAGCAGGAGAACAACACTACAATATAATCTCCGCGTTGCATAAGAGTATGCGCGGAGGGGATGCGGATGCGGCTCTTTATTGGCTGGCTAGAATGTTGGAAGGCGGAGAAGACCCGCTGTATGTTGCTCGAAGAATAATTCGTTTTGCTTCGGAAGACATTGGGACCGCCAATTCATTCGCGCTTGATCAGGCAATTAGCGCTTATCACGCTTGCCACTATATTGGAATGCCGGAATGCGCTGTTAATCTTGCGCAAGCAGTGGCGTATATGGCTAAATCGAAAAAGAGCAACGCGCTCTATGTTGCATACGGCAAAGCTAAACAGGATGCGGAAAATTTTCCCAATGAACCAGTGCCGATTCACTTGCGTAACGCTCCAACAAAATTTATGAAAGACTTGGGATATGGAAAAGAATATAAATACACGCCGGATTTTGAAAATCCCGAAGATGCCCAACAACAATTTTTCCCGGACAAACTAAGAAAAAGAAAATATTTGCAATAGAATTTTTTTAGTAAATTATTGACAAAATGTTGGTTTGGGTGTATAATAGAAAATCAGTTCATTAAAATATCAGCTTGTATTCGCCATGGCAGGAAGGTGCTTATTTTAGGCATTTTTCTGCTGTGGCGAAACCGAT
>DOKE01000014.1:380-947 GCA_003510895.1 Candidatus Moraniibacteriota bacterium | reverse complement strand
TTTTCTGCTGTGGCGAAACCGATAATCGGCGTAGCTTGAACGGCATAATTTTTCGCGCCACCATATTGGTGACCGCAAAAGGAGACTTGCGATGAAAGATGCAACCTTGAAACAAGCAGGAAAAGTATTGATGCTTATGGAAAATACTCCATGCGAGCAGTTACAGGAACTTCTGGGGTCGGGACTGCTTTCCGATCTGTTGAGTTCCGACACGAAGCGTATCAACCGGGATGAATTCAGGAAGGTGTGCGGACTCAAACCGCTCGTTTTTGAATCCGTGGTATGCCCGTGGCGGGAACAGGATGGCGTGATTTACTTCATGCTTCCGTCTACCGACGGGAAGACTGGCTCGCAGTGGATTGAGCGCCTCGAAGGAAAAGGTTTCAGGCTTTCGAAATGGGCAAAAGACGTCCTTAATTCGAAGGATTTCAAACCGACAAGCGGAGTAATCAGTGAGATCGCAGTGCTCAAGGGGATGCTCTGGAGTGATAACCAGCGTACCACCAGGAACATTCGCGCTGAGGCCGATAGTCGCAAACTGACCAAGCCGAATGCCGAAGTCGCCTG
>DOKE01000014.1:0-302 GCA_003510895.1 Candidatus Moraniibacteriota bacterium | reverse complement strand
CGCCTGCCTTATCCGCGAAATGTTCTCGGATAAGGAGATCGAAACCATGGGTCTTGTATGGATTGTTGCGATGCACGAACCCATCAATGATTCCGGTGGTGATCCGGGCTTGCTTGGTGCGGGTCGCAGCGATGACGGTCGGTGGCTGAGCACGACGTGTGACAGGCCTGACTATGGGTGGGGTCGTGACGGTGGGTTCGCCTTCTTCGTCGCCTCGCAAGTCAGTACTCAGGACTCGGCTACTTAGAACTAGCCCTCAGAAACTCAGACCTGAGAACCAAAAAATTGAGCCTCGTGTGGAA
>DOKE01000017.1 GCA_003510895.1 Candidatus Moraniibacteriota bacterium | reverse complement strand
AACCACTCGGCCACGCTTCCAATATGTTTTTTTCAAAAACTCAAAAATTCAGAACTCTGCATATAATAACAGCCAAGCGATTATTTGTAAACACCCAGCCTTCCGTGCTAAAATCAAAATAAGAAAAATCTTAAAGATACAAAAATATATGTCATTTGATCTCAAAAATGCCAAAGCGAGTTTTTCACCAAAGGAAAAACTAAGGGCCAGAATTGAAGGGCACCGAATTGATGAACATTTTGATTCAAATGACCAGGAAAGCAAAACTTCAAATAAGAGCGTCGGCGAGATTATGCATCAATGGAGAGCGCCAGAATTTGAAGCCTACGAAAAGAGCGGCCGATGGTATTTGATTTTTGCAGTTTTCATCATTATCATGATCATTTATGCTCTTTTTGCAAATGGTCCAATCATGGCCATCACATTCATATTGCTTGGAATTGTCGGTTACATTCACCTTCAAAAAGATCCGCGAATTGTGAACTTTTCAATAACCTCAAAAGGCGTGACTGCTGACAAGGAGATGTATCTATATGAAAACATCCATTCTTTCTGGATCTTCTATGACCCTGATCACACTCGCGTTATCAGCCTCCACACCAAAGCTTCAATGCTTCCTTTTGTGCACATTCCAATTCGAGATGAAGATCCAGTGGCAATCAGGGAGCTCTTGATGCAAAATATCCCAGAAATAAAGCAGGACCCAGGCCTTATTGATGCCATTGAAAGGTTTCTGCACATCTAAAAACATACGGCATGCAACATAAAAACAAGGGTTTTAAACTCTTGTTTTTTATTTTGTTATGTGTTATTTTGTTATGTGTTGTGAATAAAGAAAATTTTGTCCTTGTAGCTCAGTGGATAGAGCGTCTGGTTGCGGTCCAGAAGGTCGCAGGTTCGATTCCTGCCAAGGACACATTCTATTTTGCTAGATGGTTAATTAGTGTTTATAGGTGAGGTGAAAACTAAGAATGCAGTCAAAAATGCAGTCAAAAAATGCTTGACACCGAAGGTTTATTATGCTAGAATAGCATGAAGTTCAGACATGGTGTTCTGAATTAAATCAAATTAACCAGTTCTTTGGAGAGGAGGATTATATGGCAGCAGCAATGGAGATTAAAGAAGAAGCGAGTGGAGATACTGCGTTAATGGATGCTCTTAAGCGCGTCTGTGAGCGTGGTCAGTTACGGTTTACAAACCTGCTCTCAATCGAGCACTACGATCCAAGCCCCAGTGACCTTATCCCTGGAATTAATCCATTTTTTTACATCGCCGAAATTCGTGATACTTATTGGCTTGGGTTCATTCATCGTGAGCGGTATTATCGGAAATTGTTTGCCATTTTTCCTGGGCTCTCTGGCGGTGCCTATGGGAAGAAGGAAGTTATCTGTTCTATATTTAATCCTTCTCTTCTTGAGATTGTCAAGGAGGAAATTCAGAAATACGCTGATATAATTCAGGCGTCTGCTGTTATTTTGAATCAAAAATTCTCTTGATGGTAATTCTGAATTCGTCAGGGTTAATCCAATACTGGATTGACCCTGTTTTTTTTGCATTTGTAAGGACACATTCTATTTTGCAAAAAATATTTTTGTGTTATAATAATGTTGCAAATAAAAAACAAAAAACAATTTAATGAAAAGATCAGTTTTTGTATCTCTCGTTTTTCTGCAAGCCATCCTGGTTATTATTGTTGGCCTTGTTTTTTTTGCTCAATATTATTTATATAGCGAGAATTTGGTTAAAAACATTGTGAGATTTTATGCGATGTTTTTCTTTTTACCCAATATGATCGGAATGGGGATTCTTTATTTGCTCTATGCTTTTGGATTTGTAAAAAGAATATTAAATAAAGATAATATTGATAAATTTAAGTTGCATATTTTTTATAACGCTCTTTTCTGGGCGGGAATATCAGCAAGCATTGTTGGTTTCAGAAATGTCGTTTTGGAAGATTCCTTTTTTATTCTCCTGGAAGGATTGTCTATTTGCGCCGCGCTGTGCATTATTTTTAAAAGCGATTTAAAAAGCATAACAAAACAACAATGAAAAACATTCGATACAAATCAATTCTGATCAGATTATTTATGTCGCTGTCTATAGCGATTTTTTTCTCTTTTATTTTGAAAGATTATCTGAAATAATGCAAGTATGTATTTTTTTAATGGAGAGATATTTTTATGATTGAAGTGGAAAAAAAATTCTTGTTTTCCAAAAAGCAGATTCGGGATATTTCCGAAAAATTCAAATTTTTCGGAGAAGAAACGATTGTTGATGTCTACTATGATACGGAAAAATATAATTTGACCAAGAATGATATTTGGCTGAGAAATCGCAATGGTGATTTTCAGTTGAAAATACCAGCCCATCTGGAAGATAATAAAAAACATTTCAACAAATATCAGGAAATTGAGGGAGAAGAAAAAATACGACAAATTTTTTCAATCGCGCCAATGGGAAGTTTTGAACAGGATATCCACCGATTTGGGTATAAAATTTTTTGTCGATGTCGAACTGTCAGAAAAAAATACAAAAAAGACGATATTTCAATAGACTTGGATGAAGTTTTTTTTGATGATTTTTCTTATGCTTTGGGAGAATTTGAAATTATGGTTGAAAACAAAAAAGATATGGAAAAAGCTGTTGAAAAAATCGAAAATTTTGCCAAAGAAAATAATCTTGAGATGGCTCCGGTGAGAGGAAAAGTGATTGAATATTTGAAAAGAAAAAAGCCCGAGCATTATCAGGAACTTTTGAAAAGCGGAGTGGTTTTGGAAGAATGAATAATTGAAAGTCTATTTCATTTTTATTTCTTGTCGAGCAATCACCAATGCAAAAACTTTTTTCGCTCCATTATTTTTCAATGTCTTGGCGCATTCAAAAATAGTCGCTCCAGTGGTGGCGACATCATCAATTAGTAGTATGGTTTTTCCTTGGATTTTTTTCGAATTTGAAATGGAAAAAGCGTTGATGATATTTTCTTTTCTTTGTTGATAGTTTCTTATGCTCATTTGGGCGCGGGTGTTTTTGTTCCTGAAAAGAATGTTACTCCAAGTCGGAATTTTCAGGCCGGGGGTCAGATTTTTTCCGACATATTTAGCCAGAAGCAAAGACTGATTAAATCCTCGCCAGCGCAATCTCTTGGAATAGAGCGGAACGGGAATTAGACAATCGGGCAGCGGCAGAGAAGAAGATAATATTTTTCGGATCATAATTTTTCCCAGCGGTTGGCGCAGATCGGAAATAAATTTATATTTTAGCGAATGGATCGCTTTTGAAACAACATTCTCTTTGTAGGAACAACAAACCAAGAGACCGTCGAGAGAATTTTTATTTTTGCAGGCAAAGCAAGTTTTTCCGTCGGGAGTGGGAACTTTTTCGCAGGCCGGGCAAAAATCTTCCGTAGTTATTTTTATTTTCGAAAGACAGTTTGGGCAAATCCATTGATTGAAAGTGTGGCAATTCAAACAAGAAATAGGCAAAAGGCAATCTAAAAAAAATTTATTGATTGCAGACAGGCTTCTTGAAACAATTTTCAAGAATTTTTTATTCGACAAATAAATCATTATTTTTCAAATGCAAAGTGAAATTTTTCTTTTGTTGATTTTTTAGTATGGCTTGGGCAATTTTGGTTTCCACGAGATCTTGAATATTTTTTCTGACCGATCTCGCTCCATATTCAGTAGAATAACTTTTTTTAGTTATGAAACGCAAGATTTGCGGATGGATTTTCAGCAGAATGGAATTTTTTTTCAATCGCGCGGAAAGTTTTTTCATTTCAATGTCGACTATTTTTTCAATGGTTTCTTCTGAAAGAGCGTCAAAAACTATAATATGATCCAAGCGATTTATTATTTCTGGTTTTATGCGCTGATAAATTTCTTTAAGGATATTGTTTTTTATGGATTCGAATTGCTGATGAAGTTGTTCGGTTTTTTCGCTTGATTGAAAACCTAGTTTTGCGGCTCCGGTAAATTCCGCCGTTCCAATGTTGGATGTCAAAATGATGATGGTGTTTTTGAAATTAACCGATCTTCCTTCCGCGTCAGTCAAAATTCCATCTTCTAGAATTTGCAGAAGTATGTTGAGAATATCCGGATGAGCTTTTTCAATTTCGTCAAAAAGAATTAGGGAGTATGGTTTATGGCGAACTTTTTCCGTGAGCGATCCTCCCTCGCCAAACCCAATATATCCGGCCGGAGCGCCGACCAATCTGGACAGGGTGTGTTTTTCTGAAAATTCACTCATATCTATGCGAATCATTGCATTTTCGGAAGAGAAAATTTCTTGAGCAATTATTTTTGAGGTCAATGTTTTTCCCACTCCGGTAGGACCTAGAAATAGAAATGATCCAGCTGGTCTGTCTGGGTTGGAAATTCCGCTGTATGACCTGAAAAAAACGTCGGAAATTATTTTGATGGCATTTTTTTGTCCAATAATTTTTTCATTGAGTCGTTTTTCAATGTCTGCAATCTTGGAATTATTTTTTTGCGCGGAAATTTTTTCTATCGGAATTCCTGTGATTTTAGAAATAGTTAGCGCGACATCATTTTTGGTCAAAGCTGTTTTCTTGATTGATGTGAGAGATTGTTTCTTGGTTATTTGGGAAATTTTTTCAGAAAGCGCAGATTCCTTTTTTTGTAATTCCAGGGCGAATTCATATTTATGTTGCTGAACAAGAAGCTCTTTTTTTCTAACTATTTCTTTGAATTCATCTTCATATTTTTTAAGCAGATTTATATCGGAATTGAAGGCGTTTTTATTTTTTAGAGCGGAAGCGGTTTCATCTAAAACATCAATAGCTTTGTCAGGAAGAAATCGGTCGGCTATATAGCGAACACTTAGTTCTATGGATGCGTCCAGGGCATCTTCAGATATCGCCACGTTGTGGAATTTTTCAAATTGAGGGGAAAGATTTTTTAATATTAATTTGGCGACTTCTTTTGAAGGCTCAAAAAGTTGGATTGGTTGAAAACGTCTTGCGAGCGCCGGATCTTTTTCTATATATTTTTTGTGTTCGGCATAGGTAGTTGCTCCAATACATTGAATGTCTCCTTTAGAAAGAGCGGGTTTGAGAATATTGGCCGCATCAAGGCTGCCTTGTGAATTTCCGGCTCCGACAATTCCGTGCAGTTCGTCTATAAAAAGAATAACTTTTTTATTTCTGGTTGCTTCGCTGATTACTTCCTTGAGACGATTTTCAAATTCTCCTCGAAAAGTTGTTCCCGCAACAAGCAAAGCCATATCGAGAGAATAAATAGTTTTGTTTAATAAATAGCCGGGAATTTTTCCTGAATTTATTTTTTTGGCCAAGCCCGAAACCAAAGCGGTTTTCCCAATACCCGGATCGCCAATAAGAAGAGGATTATTTTTGGTTTTTCTTCCTAGTATGTGAATTATTCTTTCAATTTCATCATCTCTTCCGCTTATAATTTCGTTTCTTTCTTCAACTTCTTTGTTGAGATTGACGCAAAATTGGTTGAGGTAGGGAGTTTGGGAGGAATCATTTTTTTTAGTTTTGGAAAAACTTATATCAGGAAGAGGAACAGATTTGGGTAAGTCGGACAAAAAGTCATTTCCCAAAGGAGCGCGCGCGAATGGCTTGATCTTTTTTTCATCAAAAGATATTTTTTGAAATATTTCTCTTACTGATTTATCGGTCGATTCAGTTAAGGCATAAACCAGATGTTCCGTTCCGACATAGGGATAGTTGAATGAATTTGCGATAGCATAGGCTTGTGTTACGGTTCGGCTTAGTGAAGGAGAAAAGGGCAAGTAGGTTTCTTTATTTAATTTCAAATTCCCATTTTTCTTTTTTGAGGAAAAATGTTCTTTGTCAAAGCCTAAATCTTTCAATGTATTGCTTCCCAGGCTGCCTTTTTCCAAATAAATAGCGCGCAAAAGATGAGTTGGCGATATTTTTTTCTCGGATTCATTCCTGGCTAATTCATTCGCTTGCAAAAGGCTATTCTTTGCATAGGCGGTCATTTTTTCGAATATTTTTGATTGAAACATGAGTATATTGTTGATAGTATTTTTCGCAGATTTAATTGTTTAATAATTCTATTTTTATTATGAGCTTCTGTCAACCTGAAAAACTAACAGCGGAAAATGAATAAAAAAGCATTTGTGTGGTATAATTTAATCTGAGCGGATTTGATGAGTTGTTGATTTTTGTGTTTTTGTGATATAATTTAAAAAAAGTTTGGAAACCGCTTTTAGTGATTTTAGTTTTTAACAAAAATAAAAACAAAATATGTTTGGATTTTTTTCAGGCAAAAAAGATAATTTTATTGGGGTTGATTTTGGAACCTCTTCTATTAAGATAATCGAATTAACTTTAAAAAATGGAAAACCGTATTTGGAAAATTACGGATCTTTTGATTTGGCGGGAATAACTGAAAGTATCAATGGCAGTAACGAACCAATTTTGCATTCTTATGAGGACAGGATGCGAGCGGCTCTTAAAAATTTGATTGGTAAAATGAAGATGAAAGGAAACATCGCCTTTGCCGCTATTCCCGGTTTCAATGGTTTGGTTGTACTTATTGAATTTCCCGCAATGAAAGAAGAAGAGATAGAAAAAGCTGTTGAATTCGAGGCTCATAAATATATCCCGGCTTCAATAGATGAAATTTCATTAAGTTGGGAGATTGTTAAGAAAAACAAAGGCGATATTGATAAGAAAAGCGAAAATGACGGAGGAAATATAGAAGTTCTTTTGGTGGCTGCTCCCAAAAGAGAAGTTTCTCGGTATGGTAATTTTTTTGTGGATAGCGGCTTGACTATGGAAGCAATCGAACTGGAAACATTTTCAATTGCAAGAGCTTTGATAGGCAATCGTCCGGGAAATTTTATTATTGTTGATATCGGATCAAGATCGACCAATCTTATTTTAGTTGAGAATGGATCCATTGTGGTTAATCGCAGCATCACTGCCGGAGGAGAAGATATAACCAAGAGCATTGCGGAAAGCTTGAATATTTCCAAGCAAAGAGCCGAATCTTTCAAGCAGGAAAATAAAGATTTTATCAATAACAAAGAGTCCGCTATAACAATACCTATCCTGGAATTGATAAACGGAGAAGTTAAACGAATGTTAAATGTCTATAATGAAAAAAATAAGGACAAGGGCGTGGAAAGTATTATTCTTTCCGGGGGAACTTCCGCGATGTTTGGTTTGGATAAATATTTTTCTGAAAATCTCAAGGTTAAAATTGAAAAAGGGGATCCTTGGAAAAATTTGGAATATGATAAAAAATTGGAAACTTCAGTTAGGAAAATGGGCGCTTCTTTTTCTGTGGCAATCGGACTGGCGATGCGAGGCTTTGAAGAAAGCAATTAATTTTCAAGTAATTATTTTTTTAAAAAAATGGCGAATATAAATCTTTATCAGAATCCTGACGACTTGCTGAAAAAGTCAAAAAAAAGCGATTTTTTCGGTGGCACACTTTTTTGGTCTGTCGGCGTCCTTCTGATAACTCTGTTGATTTTTGTAGGTCTGAAATTAACTAATAATAATTTTAGAAAAACAAACGAAGATCTGAACAAAAAAGTGGAAGAAATGACAAGTTCTTTTTCTGGAGGAGATGTTGATCGCGTTATTGATTTTGTTGATAGGACTGATTTTATAGACAAAAATATTTCTTCTAAAATTAATGTGATAGAGATTTTTCAGGCGATTGAAAAGGATATGGTGAAAGGCGTCAAAATGACTGTTTATGATTATGAAATTGATGCGGAAAAGGGAGTGAAAAGCAGTATGACTTTTGAATCAGATGATTTCTTGAAAGTCGCCAAGCAAGTGTTGAGTCTCAAGAATGATGCAATGTTTCGAGATGTTGTGGTGATGGATGTTAAAAAAGTGGAACAAAAAATTGAATTTAAGATCGACGCTTATTTAAATAAAGATAAAAAATAATTTTTCATTTTCCGGTTTTCAAATTGAAATCGGCAAATAGAAATTTAAAAAGATGAGACTAAAAACATTATTTTTTCCGATAATGCTGGTGATATCAGTTGTTATTTTCATAAATTATATTTGGCCTGAAATCGGTTCTTTTAGAGAAGTAAGAAAAAAGAATGAAGAAAACAAGAATCTTTTGCAATCCATTGAACAAAAAAAGAACAATATCAGAAAAATAAACGAGGGATTGACAGCGGAAAGCGAGAAGGAAAATTTTGTTAAAAAATATTTTCCTAAAAACAGACAGGAAGAAAACATAATCGACCAAATCAATTATTTGGCCAAGTCTTCCAATGTGGTTTTGTTAGACTTCAATATAGGTGATTCTGTTAGTAAAATAAATGGCGCTTCAGCTCTTGATGAGGATGAGTTTTTATCACAAAATGGGATAAAAGGGAAAGCGACTGAATCAGTTGCCAAGAAAAGTGTTTCTTCCAAGATTATAGCGATTGGTTCATATGCTGATGTGAAAGTTTTTATTGAAAAGATTATGAAGATGGAATTGCTGAATAATATTGAAACGATCAATATGAAACCGAGCCAGGCCGAGAATAATGAAGGTGAGGAACAAGACGTTGAATTGGATATAATTACAGCCGAAATTAATAATAGTTTTTATTACCTAAATGAAATTAAATCTTCCAGAAGATACGCGGACAAAGTTTTTGATCAAGAAAATTTGGATTTCAGCAAAGTTGAAAAAGCCAAGCAGTTTGTTTCCTCAGGTTTGAGCGCGTTGAAAATTGATGACGGGGAAGCGGGAAGAAATAATCCATTTATCTCTTTGTAAAATATGGAAAATTCGGTTAAAAATAATCCGACGGAGGATGTTGCGGTTGATGTTGCGCCGGTTGTCGGAAATGTTGTTGCAGTGGATGATTGGGAGAAAAAATCTCAAGAATTGGGCGTTTCTTATTTAGAAAATGCTCCCAAGAAAATAAACAGAGAAACTCTTGGCATCATAACGGAAGAAGTGGCAAGCAAGTTCAAGATGGTTATTTTTGAAAAGAAAGGAAGTGATGCTAAAGTGGCGATGGTTGATCCAAGAGATTTCGAGGCTCTTAATATTTTGCGTTTTATTTCAGAAAACAGAAAAATAACATTTGAGATTTATTTGGTTCCCCCCGATGTTTTTGAGGAAATGATGCGGCAATATTCTTTGAATACGGAAAAGGTTGTTCAGGACGCAGCTAGATCGCTTCAAGATGACGACATTGTTCTGGATGGCGAGAGAAAAGTGTCCGGCAAGAATGCTCACGAAGAAGTGATTCAAGATGCTCCGGTGACTAAATTGCTTAGTGTGGTGATTCGGCATGCGATTGATGGAAAAGCCAGTGATATTCATATTGAACCATTGGACAAAAAAGAATATCGAGTGAGATTTCGCGTGGACGGAGTTTTGCATTCATCTTTGACTGTTCCTCGAGAAGTTGGAATGGCGATGGTTTCCAGAATAAAAATACTTTCAAATTTGAAAATTGACGAAAAAAGAAAACCGCAAGACGGAAGATTTAGTGTCAATGATGAAAGTGATATTGATTTTCGCGTTTCAACTTTTCCGGTTGTCGATGGAGAAAAAGTTGTTATGCGTATTTTGAATTCAGAGGACAAATCTGTTAGCTTAGAATCATTGGGTCTTTTAGGAAAAAGCAAGGAAATTTTGAAAAAAAATATAAAAAATCCTTACGGAATAATCTTGATTACCGGACCGACGGGAAGCGGAAAGTCCACAACTTTGTATGCGTTTTTGCAAATACTAAATGGAGATGAGAGAAATATTGTCACATTAGAGGATCCGGTGGAATATTCAATCGAAGGAATAAATCAAAGTCAGATAAAGCCGGAAATAGGATATACTTTTGCTAATGGTTTGCGATCAATTTTGCGTCAGGATCCGAATGTTATAATGGTAGGAGAAATTCGAGACAGTGAAACGGCGGAGTTGTCGATACACGCCGCTCTCACTGGGCATTTGGTTTTTTCAACATTGCACACCAACAGTTCTGTCGGAGCTATTCCTCGTTTGGTGGATATGGGAATCGAACCTTTTCTTTTGTCATCTTCTTTGCAGGTGGTGGCTGCGCAAAGACTCGTGCGCGTTATTTGCAAAAAATGCAAAGAAGAAGAACATATTCCTGAGGCTACAATGAAAGAAATAAAAAGGGAAATTGGAGAGGTGGAATCTGTTGAAGTTGAAAAATATGGAGTTAATATTGCGGATGGATTGAAATTTTATCACGGCAAAGGTTGCGAAGAATGCGGGGGCAGCGGGTATAAGGGAAGAGTTGCCATCTATGAAGCTTTGGAAATAAATGATGACCTTCGGGAAATTATTTCTTCCAAAGACGATATGGATAATAATATCAGTAATTATGTGAAAAATAACAAGATGGTGACGATTCGTCAGGATGGAATTTTTAAAGCGCTTTTGGGACTTACCACTCTTTCCGAAGTCGAAAGAGTGACCAAGGGGACGCTCACTATTGGCGGGGATACAGAAGATCAATAATCAGAATAATTTTTAATTTCAAAAATATGTCGGAAAAAAAGAAAATTTTGTTGGTAGAGGATGATATTTTCATACGAGATATATATCAAACAAAATTGTCAGGAGAGGGATTTGATGTCGTGTCAGCGGAGAATGGTTTGGATGCTATGAAAAAAATAAACGGTTTTATCCCGGATTTAATTTTGCTGGACATTGTGATGCCATATATGGATGGAATGGATTTTTTGAAAGAAATAAAGAAACAAGAAACATTGAAAAATATTCCGGTGATTATGCTTTCTAATTTGTCAGACAGGGAAAGAGTGACGGATGCTGCCAGTTTGGGAGTGAATGACTATCTGATTAAATCGCATTTTACTCCTTCGGAAGTGGTTGAAAAAATAAACACTTTGTTAAATAAGTAAATTTTTGGTATAATTTAAATATCGAAAATGTTTTTTTGCATAAAATAAAAATAAAATGTCAACAATTCACAGCGAACAGAAAATAAAAAATCTTCTGCGAATAGTCGCTCAGCAAAATGCTTCTGATTTGCATTTGGTGGTGGGAAGATATCCGACATTGAGATCGGATGGAAAACTCTATCCATTGACGCAAGAGAATATTTTATCCGCCGAAGACACCAAAGCCTTGGCTGATGTCATAATGTCCGAAGATAACAAAAAAGAGGTTGCGGAAAAAGGTCAGGTGGATTTTTCCTATAATTTTGACGACAAAGCCAGATTCAGAGTAAATGTTTTTTATCAGAAAGGAAATTTGAGTTTGGCAATGCGTTTGATCACGGGAAAAATAAGAAGTTTGGATGAATTGGGTTTGCCGCCGGCGTTGTATGAATTTATGCATTTTTCTCAAGGCTTGCTTTTAGTTACTGGTCCTGTCGGTCACGGAAAAACAACCACCTCGGCTGCTTTGTTGGATTTTTTAAATCACAACGAAGACAAACATATAATCACCATTGAAGATCCGATTGAATATTTATACGAACAAGATAGGTGTATCATAAATCAAAGAGAGGTTGGGCGTGATACGAAATCTTTCAGTGATGGATTGAGAGCTGTTTTTCGAGAAGACGCCAATGTGGTTTTGATTGGAGAGCTTCGAGATTTGGATACTATCAGCACGGCGATGACGGCGGCAGAAACCGGACATTTGATTATTGCCACTCTTCACACCAATGATGCCGCGCAAACAGTTGATCGTATCGTGGATGTTTTTCCGGCTCATCAACAAAATCAAGTGCGTTCTCAATTGGCCAGTGTTTTGTTGGGAGTGGTTTCACAACGCTTGGTTCCCAAAGTGGGAGGAGGAAGAATTCCAGCGCTTGAAATTATGATTAAAAATAATGCGATTGAAAATTTGATTCGGGAAAACAAGTCCTATCAAATTCCGTCGGTGATTGAAACCAGCATCAAAAACGGAATGGTTTCCTTGGATAAATCATTGGCTAATTTGGTTCAAAGAGGATTGATAACCGCTGATGACGCATTTGTCTACGCGGACAACAGGGAATATTTTCAAATATTGATCGGAAAAAATAAATAAAAAAAGTTAGGAAGTTCAAAAGAAAAATTTTATGAAATTTTATTTTAAGGCCAAAAATTCAGACGGAGAATTGCGAGAAGGAAAAATTGAGTCTTTCAGTCAAGATGACGCTGTTACAATTTTGCAAGACAAAGGGTTGATTCCTATCAGCTTGGAAAGAGTTGAGGAAAATTCTTTTTCTTCCGTGATCAGAAAAATAGAAAAAAGCTGGGAGGGAATCAAGCCGCAAGAATTGGTGGTTTTCTTTCGTCAGTTGGCAACTTTGGTTGAGGCGAAGGTTTCTATTGTGGCGTCTTTGAAAGCGATTGAAGAACAAACGGAAAATAAATTCCTGGGAACTGTTCTTTTGGAAATTATTGAAGAAGTGGAAGATGGTTTGCCTCTCTCCGAAGGAATGGGAAAGCATCCGGATGTTTTTTCTCCGATTATGATCAATATGATAAGAGCGGGAGAAGTTTCCGGAAATTTGCAACGTTCCATAACTTTCATTGCCGACAATACGGAAAAAAACTATCAACTGACTTCCAAAATAAAAGGCGCGCTTTTGTATCCGGGGTTTGTTATGGCCGCTGCTGTTACAATAGGTTTTTTGGTCTTCACAATTATTTTGCCAAAACTAACCAGCATTTTTTCTGAAATGAAAGTGAACATTCCTTGGTACACTCGACTGATTATTAATATCGGTGATTTTATGCAGTCATATTGGTGGGCTGTGTTGACGGTGATGGTAGCTGCCATTGTGGGAATTATTTATTACACAAAAACTGAAGACGGAAAAGAAGAATTGGATCACTATCGAATAAAATTGCCAATCATAGGAAAAATGTTTCGCTTTGTCTATGTAGCCAGATTTTCCGAAAATTTGTCGGTGCTGTTGTCCGGAGGAATTCCTATTGTGGAAGCGTTGTCGATAACCGGTTCTATTATTGGCAATAGTGTATATCAAAAAATTGTGAATTTGGCGGCGGAGGAAGTGAAAAAAGGCGGTTCGATGGCGAGTGTTTTGGCAAAATATGATCAATTTCCGTCAATTGTTCCCAAGATGATAAAAATCGGAGAAGAATCGGGAAAAACCAGTGATGTTTTGAAAAGTATTTCTTATTTCTATGATCAGGAAGTGGACCGGTTTACAAAAAACATGATGTCACTCATTGAACCGATTTTGATTGTTATCCTGGGAATTGGCGTGGCGATTTTAGTTTTCGCCATTCTGATGCCGATATATGAAATAACCAACAATATTAGTTAATAAAAAAGACAAACGAAAGTTTAGAGATAAGTAAAAATTAAAAAGGTTTCTTGAAAATTGATGATTTTGCGAATTTTGAGGCAGCCCCGTAAAAATTCCGAATAATGCCAGCGGTAAACCAAGGCGTAGGCTCGGAATTCCGCCTGCGGCTAGTCCGAGGCAATTGAAGATAGGTTATAGAATTTGACGGGACGCTCAAATTTCCAACAAAATCAAAGATTTTGGGAAATTTGGCGAAAGGAGGTGTGAAAATATGAAAAAAATTAAAAATATGAAGGGTTTCACGCTGATCGAACTTTTGATCGTTATCGCGATCATTGGTATTTTGGCGTCAATCGTGTTGGTTTCATTGAACAGCGCAAGAACAAAAGCAAATGCTGCAGCTTTTAAAGCTACAGCATCTAGCTTACAAGCTTCAGTTGTTATGTGTTGCGATACTACAACAAATACATTTAATGCAGGTGCCGATCCGGTTGCTACGGATTTATGTTCTAGTCCAGTTGGATCAACATTGCCATTAGCAGCTGATTTTAAAGCGGAATCAGGCGGTGTTACATATACAGCCACTACCACTTGCGCAGTAGCTGTGCCTACTTTTACAATTGCGTTAGATGGACCTGGAACATGCACAGGTGCAACAATATCTACTGAAAAAGTTACTTTTGCTCCAGCAGGTTGTTAGTTGTTAGGTTTTCTTTGCTTGCCAATTAATCACCTAGGTGAATTGGCAAGCTCCCATACTGACTTTGATAAAATTCAAAATAATTTTATTTGACATTCCCCAAAGGTCAGCGCGGGAGCTTGGCGGATAAAATCCTAAATTTATTTTTATGCTTATTATTTTTTTCATTCTTGGTTTGATTGTTGGAAGTTTTTTGAATGTGGTGGTCTATCGTTTGAGATTGGCGGAAACTATTTTGGGACGATCCTATTGTCCGCATTGCAAATCGAAAATTCGCTGGTATGACAACATTCCGCTTTTGAGTTTTATTTTGCTCAAAGCTCAATGTCGCGATTGTCGGGGAAAAATTTCTTGGCAATATCCGGCGGTGGAATTTTTGACTGGAATAGTTTTTGCCTTGGTGGGAAAATATTTTTTCGATTTGAATAATTTTCAACTTTGGCCGGAGGCTTTGTTCTATTTGGTGGTTTTTTCGATTTTTCTGGTGATATTTTTCTATGATTTGAAGTTTATGGAAATTCCAATGATTGTTCTTTGGGTTGGCGTGGTGTGGGCGGCGATTTTTGCTGTTATTGTCGAATTGGGATATCTTGAGCCGGTTTCCAGATTTTTGTCTTTGGGTTTTGCGGACAAAGCGATTGGCGGAGCGATAGCATTTTTGTTTTTCTACGCGCTGGCTCATTTTTCCAAAGAAACCTGGATGGGTTATGGCGATGCCTATGTGGGACTTTTGATCGGATTGGTGGTGGGATGGGAAAAATTGTTTATGGCGTTGACGTTGTCTTTTGCCATTGGATCGGTTTTCAGTATTGGGCTGGTTTTTTTCAAGAAAAAAACTATGAAAAGTCAAGTTCCATTGGCGCCGTTTTTGGTGGTTGGAACAATCTTGGCAATTTTCATTTATGAAATATTTCCCAGTATCTATTATTTAATTTGAAATTGATTATGCGATTTAGAAAAGGAGTAACACTGGTGGAACTTTTGATAGTGATTTCCATTGTTGGAATTATGCTGACTGTTTCGCTTATTTCAATGTCGCAAGGAAGAATAGAAAAAGAATTGCAAGTCGAAGCCAATCAATTGATGGCGGTTATCCGCGAAGCGCAAAACAACGCATTGACCGGAAAGAAGGCATCAGACAATGTTTGCGGATGGGGGATATATGTTAGTGCGGCTGCTACTGATGATTATGAAATGTATTATAATACCACAACTAATTGTTCATCAGATACAAAAAATTATGACAGTGGTGGTGTGTCAAATATTTTGGGAAATTACTCTCTGAAAAACGGCGTAACTTTTCCTGCTTCGGGAGGCAAGAAAGACATTTACTTCACTATCCCACACGCAATTCCTTATGATGATGGAGGTGCTATCACGGGTAATATACAAATCCAATTAACTAAAGGCGATAGGGATTATTATGTTTGTGTTTATGAAGGCGGACTTATCGAAGCTAAGAAAAGCGAAAGCGGATGCTAAATAATAAAAAAAATAAAAAATTGATTACTGGTTCTATATTGCGTGTTGTGAGACACGGTTTTTCCATTGGAGAAGTTCTTCTTTCAATGCTTATTTTGAGTTTTGTTATGGTGTTGATGACGAATTTATTGGTGAAAAGTATCCTTCATTCCACTGACAGTCGAGACAGAATAATCGCTTCTCAATTGGCGCAGGAGGGAGTGGAGTTGGTGAGAAATGTTAGGGACAACAACTGGGCGGATGGTGATCCGACAACCGAATCTTTTGAATGTAACGATAATTTCCCCAATACTGATAATACTCAATGCAGAATAGATATAAATAGTATTGATGTCAACGGGATTAATGATTGTGATAATGATCCCTCTGCTAATTTTTATGATTTAAATATTGATTCCAATAATGGTTTTTATTCTCATAGCAATGGGGAAGAAACAAAGTTTCAGAGAAAAATAGAAGTTGATTATACGCCAGGCGCTTGTCCGGCTAGTAGTTATGTAACTATTACCAGTATGGTTGTTTGGGGAAATAATTCTCCGGATGATATTGCCAATGTGACGGATTGCAATATGGAAAACAAATGCGCTTATGCCCAATCTATTCTAACTAAATGGGGAGAACAACAATATGCTGAAAAATAAAACAAAAAACAAAAATAAATTCGGATCATTCGGATTTAATTCGGGTCATTTGAATCGGTACAGGGGTTTTACTTTGTTGGAAACTTTGGTGGTTGTTTTTATTTTTACCTTGGTGATGATTTCTTTTACTGAATATTTCGCTAAGTTTTCCCAGTCGGAAAAAGACGCTAAAGAAATTCAAGCCAATCTGGAAAATGCCCAATATGCAATGAACTTTATGGCGAAGATACTGAGGACAAGTTCAATACGTTTTGGAAGTGGTCTTACTAGGATTAAGGGTTATGATTACTCTCAAGAAAAATGTTTCGAGTTTAATTTTGATATAGGATCTAAGAAAATTGTTTATGGTACAGAATTTGTGCCAAGTATAGCTAATGTAGAAGCAGACTGTACATCGCCCACGCCCCCGCCAATGCTTGATTTAACTAGTGAAACAATTAGCGATTTGAAATTTTCTTTTGAAAAATCATCAGAAGTTCCGCCGCAAATGGGGAAGGTTACGATTTTTATGGAAGTGGGAACTGGATCAGTCAAGGAAAAAATTCAAACCACGGTTTCTTTGAGAGATTATT
This sequence comes from Candidatus Moraniibacteriota bacterium, assembly GCA_003510895.1. Classification (GTDB taxonomy): domain Bacteria; phylum Patescibacteriota; class Minisyncoccia; order Moranbacterales; family GWC2-37-73; genus UBA9338. Next base: position 5,857 of record DOKE01000017.1, on the reverse strand, counting down.
CGGTAGCAGGGATAGAATAATAAAAAACAAATAACCAGCGATAAAATAATGAAAATAAATTTGAAAATTGAAAAGAAGAAGCATCAAGGATCAATCTTGGTTTTTTCTTTGTTGATAATGTTCATTGTTTTGTCAGTGGTGGTGGGAATCTCAGGAACTTCCGTCATCAGCAGAAAAACATCTTCTTCAACAGATGATTCTGTTAGAGCCTTCCAAGCGGCGGATTCAGGTTTGGAAAAAGTTTTGGCTAAAATCAAGATGGATAATCTTGGCACGGTGGATGAGTTAAGAACTACAGGTTTAATGAGCTGTAATGTTGTGGGTGGGCTGGCTGTGATTGCAGATAATAATGTTGGATATGAACTTACTTTTAAAGATGATTCAGATAATGTTATAACAACTTGCAACAGTGCCAATGCTATTGGCGAAGTAAAATCCATTGGGAGTTATGAAACAGTTTCTCGAGCCATAGAAATAAGCGTGGATATATTTGATCCTTGTGATAATGTGCTCAGTGTAGATTATTATGGAGATGGAACTGATGTTTATGACACTGTCGCAATAGGAGATCAGTGTTGGTTGGACAGGAATTTGAATGTTGGCAATATATTGGCTGGAGCAAATAGTTTACCTAATCCAGCAGATGCAATTATTGAAAAATGGTGTCCCGGAGCAAGTGGAACGCAAGATACAAATATGGATTGTGATACTTATGGGGGATTATATCGAAGAGATGAAGCTATGAGTATTGGAGTCAATCCCAATCAAGGAATTTGTCCCAATGATTGGCATATTCCTTCTGATGATGAGTGGCACATATTGGAGAATAGTTTGAAGCTAGTAGCCGCTAGTTGTAACTTAAGCAGAAATGGAAGTTCTCCTGGAGGGGGATGGGATTGTAATGATGCAGGTATTGAATTAAAAGTTGGCGGAATTTCGGAATTTAATGCATTATTTTCTGGACAAGTTGCTACTAATAAATTTTGGTTTAGGGGAATATATGGATATTTTTGGTCATCATCTAATAATATAAGAGCAGTGAAAGATGATGCGGATAATGTTTTTAGAGATGACAATCTTACTGCTGGTGGGATAGATTTTTTGAATAACAGGGGTGCTTCGGTTCGTTGTATAAAAGATTAATATTTTTTAAAATATATTTGTCTTTAAAACTAGGCGTTTTGCTTAGTTTTTTGTTTTTCTGGTATACTTGAGATAAGTAGTAAGTAGAAAGTAGCAAGTAGTAAGCAAAAGAAATGGTGAAAAATAATGAGGTGAAAAATAGAATAGAAAAACTGAGAAAAGAAATCGATAGGCATCGATATTCTTATCATGTTCAGGATAGACCGGAAATTTCTGACGAGGTGTATGATTCTCTTTTTGAGGAACTGCGAAAATTAGAAGAAGAATTTCCGCAGTTTTATTCTTCAACTAGTCCGACGCAAAGAGTGGGAGACAAACCATTGGATGAATTCAAAAAAGTCAAGCACAAAATGAAACAATGGTCTTTTGACGATGTTTTTGATTTCGAGGAATTGAAAAAATGGGATGAAAAGGTTAGGAAATTAATTTCCAAATCCAAGTTACGAGTTACGAGTTACGAGTTACGTGGTTTAGACTATTGTTGTGAAATTAAAATTGACGGGTTGAAAATTATTTTGACTTATGAAAATGGAATTTTTGTTCAAGGCGCGACGCGCGGAGATGGAGCAATCGGAGAAGATATTACCCAGAATTTGAAAACCATCCAAAGCGTTCCTTTGGAATTGAATGAAAAAATCGATTTGATCGCGGTGGGAGAATGTTGGTTGGGGAAAAAAGAATTGGAAAGAATTAACAAAAAAAGAAAAGAAAAAGGAGAACTGCTTTTTGCCAACACCAGAAACGCCGCCGCCGGATCAGTGCGTCAATTGGATTCGAAAGTTGTTGCGGAAAGAAGATTGGACAGTTTCATATACGATATAGATTATATTAGCGAAAAGCAAAAAGAATTTAATTTTCCACAGACTCAAATTGAAGAACTGGAATTTTTGAATAAATTGGGATTCAGAGTGAATCAGGGTTACAAATTTTGCAAAAATATTGAAGAGGTGGAAAAATTTTATCAAGATTGGACAAGCAAAAAAGAAAAACAAGAATACGAAATAGACGGGATAGTTATTAAAATAAATTCCAAAAAGATTCAGGATGCTTTGGGATACACAGGGAAATCTCCGCGCTGGGGAGTGGCCTACAAATTTCCGGCGCAAAAAGTTGTTACTGTGGTGGAAGATATTTTTGTGCAAGTGGGAAGAACGGGAGCGTTGACTCCGGTGGCGCATCTTCGTCCGGTGAAAGTGGCGGGCTCCACTGTCAGTCGCGCAACATTGCATAATGAAGATGAAATAAACAGATTGGATATAAAAATCGGGGACACAGTGGTTATTCAAAAAGCCGGCGATGTGATTCCGGAAGTGGTGGAAGTGATTAAAAATCTCCGCACCGGAAAAGAAAAGAAATTCCAAATGCCGAAAATTTGTCCGATTTGTGGAGGAGAAGTTAAGCGACAAGCGACAAGCGACAAGGGACAAAAATTAAGCGTTGCGCATTATTGCGTTAATTCGAAATGTTTTGCGGTGGAGAAAGAAAAAATAATTCATTTTGTCAGCAAGAAAGGATTTAATATTGATGGGTTGGGAGAAAAAATTGTGGAACAATTAATTTCTGAAGGATTGATTTCCAATGCGGCGGAAATATTTGAATTGAAAAAAGGCGATTTGGAAGCGTTGGAAAGATTTGCGGAAAAATCGGCGGACAATTTAGTGAAGGCTATTGAAGAAAGCAAAAAAATTTCTTTGGAAAAATTTTTATTTGCGTTGGGAATTTTACATATCGGGGAAGAAACAGCCGTTCTCATAACTCACAACTTGGAAAATATAACACAAAACAAGATAAAAAATTTGGAGGATTTTATTGAATATTTTCCAAAAATAAAAAATGAAGATTGGGCGAGCATCAAAGGGATTGGAGAAAAAGCCGCCGATAGCATCACGCAGTGGTTTGGCGACAAAGAAAATTTGAATATGTTGGAGAAAATGAAAAAGGCGGGAGTAGAATTGATAATAAGCGACAAGCAACAAGAAACAAGCGACAAGCTGATTGGCAAAACTTTTGTTTTGACGGGGGAATTGTTCGGCTTTACAAGAGACCAGGCAAAAGATATTATAAGAAAGAAAGGTGGAAATATTTCTTCATCGGTGAGCAAAAAAACCGACTATGTCGTGGCGGGAGAAAATCCCGGAAGCAAATATGACAAAGCCAGGGAACTTGGGGTGAAAATTTTGAATGAAGAAGGTTTTAAGAATTTATTGGAAGAATAATTGGTCTAATTAATCTAATTCCTAATTAACCTAAATAATTTATAAATATTCAAATTTTGATTTTATTAGAAATTAGAGTAATTAGAATAATTAGAAATTTTTATATATGTTGTCAGTTGATGAAATAAAACATATTGCCAATTTGGCTCGCATAAGTTTGAAAGAAAAAGAAATCGAAAAGTATCAAAAAGATCTTTCCGATATTTTGGAATATTTTAAAAAAATGGAAGAATTGGATACGGAAAAAGTTGAACCGATTGGACACATCACTGGAATGAAAAATGTTTCTCGTTTTGACAAGGCTTCTGATTTTGGTTTAATCGGACGGGAGAATATTTTGAAAAACGCTCCGGAAATGAAAAATGGATATGTTAAAGTCAAATCAGTTTTATGATTCGAGAACTGCATAAAAAATTAATAAACAAAGAAATTACTTCGACTCAACTTGTTGAGCAATATTTTGACGCGATCGAAGAGAAAGATGGCGAAATTGGAGCGTATCTGACTTTGACAAAAGAGTTGGCGATGAATCAAGCGCGATTTGTGGACGAAAAAATTTACAAAGGAGAAACGGTTGGAATTTTGGCAGGTATACCTATTGCTATCAAGGATAATTTATGCGTGGAGGGAATCAGAACGACAGCCGGATCAAAAATTTTGGATAACTATATCGCGCCCTACGACGCGACTGTTATCGCCAGACTAAAAGAAGCCGGAGCGATCATTTTGGGAAAAACCAATCTGGATGAATTTGCAATGGGTTCCTCAACGGAAAATAGCGCCTATCAGAAAACCAAGAATCCTGTTGACTTGGAAAGAGTGCCGGGCGGATCTTCCGGAGGAAGCTCGGCGGCAGTGGCGGCGGATATGGCAGTGTGCGCTTTGGGAACTGACACTGGCGGTTCAATTCGCCAACCAGCTTCCTTTTGTGGAATTGTCGGACTTAAACCAACCTATGGAAGAGTTTCGCGTTATGGAGCTATTGCAATGGCTTCCAGCTTGGATCAGATCGGTCCGTTTGCCAAAACAGTGGAAGACACGGCTATTGTTCTTTCAAAAATTTCCGGATGGGACAAGATGGACGCGACAAGCGCTCAAAGCTCGGAAAAAAATTATGAAGATTATTTGTCAGGAAATATCAAAGGAATGAAAATTGGAATTCCCAAGGAATATGTGGAAAAATTGGATGGAAAAATAAAAAAAATTTTTGACGAGTCTGTTGAAAAATTCAAATCGCTGGGAGCGGAAATTGAAGAAATAAGTTTGCCAAACAGTTCTTTTTCTTTGCCGACATATTACATCTTGGTTCATTCGGAAGTCAGTTCAAATCTGGCGAGGTTTGACGGAATAAAATATGGCCTTCGAATTGATGATGAGAAAAAAACTGATTTTGCGGAAAATAATTTTCAAGACAGGACATTGCTGGAAACATATATGGACACTCGAGAATATGGCTTGGGAGAAGAAGTGAAAAGAAGAATTATGCTGGGAACTCACGCGTTGAGCGCCGGATATTATGACGCCTATTATTTGAAAGCGCAAAAAGTCAGAGCGCTTATTCGAAAGGATTTTGAAAAAGCTTTTGAAAAAGTGGATTTTATTTTCTCTCCCACTTCTCCGGAAACAGCTTTCAAATTTGGAGAAAAAACCGAAGACCCGATGAAAATGTATTTATCTGATATTTATACGGTTACAGCTAACTTGGCGGGGGTGCCAGCTATTTCGTTTCCGATTGGCGCGATAGATGAAGAAGGAAAAAAACTTCCGGTTGGCGGACAGTTGATGGGAAAGTGGTTTGATGAAGAAGGACTTTTGAATGCCGCTCATACGTTTGAAATTAATTAATTTTTGCAAAAAATATTATGAATCTTTCAGGCTATGCAGATGTCTTTGATGTAACCGTTATTTTGCTCACTAATTTTTACAATTCTCCGTTTATGAGTTTTGTGAAATTTTTTCTGGTTATTTATTCGCTGGTGCTTATTTTTGATGTCATTTTAATTCTTATGGTCAAAGGGTTGGGTGGCGATATCAGAAAAGGTTTGACTGGTATGGATATTCCGGTTGTTTCCAAAGGAAAAATGCAAAAGAAATGGGACAAAGTTGTGTCCAGAATGAAAACAGGCAGCATCTCTCAATTCAAAGTGGCTATCTTGGAAGCGGATATGATTGTGGATGATATTTTGGGAAAGATTGGATACAAAGGAAATAATATGACTGAAAGGTTGGCGCAAGTAAATCCCAATCAATTGGACTATTTGGAAGAGTTGCAAAAGGCGCACGAAGTCAGAAACAAAATCGTGCACGAAGAAAGTTTTGTTTTGGATGAAACTGTCGCCAAGGAAACACTGGAAACCTATGAAAAATTTTTGCGATATTTGGAGTTTATGTAGAAACAGGATTGTTGACAAAGTTCTAAAAAAGTTTAGAATAGGAAATACTGTTGTTTTTTGTTTTTTACAGTAGGAATTTTATAGCGGGGTGGAGCAGTCCGGCAG
>DOKE01000046.1:10391-12969 GCA_003510895.1 Candidatus Moraniibacteriota bacterium | reverse complement strand
GGGGTGGAGCAGTCCGGCAGCTCGCGTGGCTCATAACCACGAGGTCACAGGTTCGAATCCTGTCCCCGCAACAAAGAAGGCGCAAAGTTAAAAGCGCAAAGCATATAATCTGGCAATATTTTTCGCTTTGAGCTTTGTATTTTTATGGCAGGGTAGCTCAGCTGGTTAGAGCGTGGCCTTCATAAGGCTGAGGTCGTGGGTTCGAGTCCCACTCCTGCTACGGTAGCTATTTTAAAAATATGCCAATAACCAAAAAGAAAAACGAAAATTTTTTTAAAGTTTGGACATCGGAAATGGCGTATGTGTTAGGATTTTTTGCGGCAGATGGATGTATGATAAAGAACAATCGAGGAGCTCATTTTATCGAGTTTTATATTACGGATAAGAATATTTTGGAAAAAATAAGGTATGTTATGGGATCAAATCATAAAATTTCAGAGCGAAGAAGAAATTTAAAATGGAAAACCGCATATCGCTTGCAAGTGGGAAGTAAAAAGATGTTTGATGATTTGATATTATTAGGAATGAGTCCAACTAAAAGTAAAACGTTAAAATTTCCATCAGTTCCAATGGAATATCTCAAAGATTTCACTCGCGGGTATTTTGACGGAGATGGAAATGTTTATGCAAATGAATACAGAAGAAAAGATAGAAGTAAGTTGAGTATAACATTGTTGTCAGGTTTTACTTGCGGTAGCAGGAGTTTTTTAGAAAAGTTGCATAAAAAATTAAGGAGACTGGCAAAGCTGTCAGGAGGAACGTTGTTTGATAAAAATGGATATTATAATTTATATTATTCAGTAAAGGATAGTTGCAAATTATACGACTTTATGTATAATACCGAGAGTGATTTGTTTTTGTTAAGGAAGAAGAGTATTTTTGAAAAGTTTTTTAAAAAACGCAATATTGAATTTTAATAATTTGGACCGGTAGCTCAGTTGGCTAGTAGCGCCTCCCTGTCACGGAGGAGGTCGCGGGTTCGAGTCCCGTCCGGTCCGCCAAATACACTAAAAAACGACTTAATATCAAAAGTCGTTTTTTTGTTAGAAATAAAAAACTAGCATTTGTTTAGCGCTTCTTGGGTGCTGGCGTAGATCATTTCTTTTTTTCGCATTTCTTCAAACCATTTTTCTCGTTTAAACAAGTCTTCAACGATTCCGTTTACAGCCGTTATATATACGTTTTTATTTTTTAATTTCAATGTTTCTATTATTTCCTTGAAAGCATCCATCCCGTCAATGTCGACAAAAAAACAATTCCTGAGACTTAGGATTACATTTTTCGCTTCTCCGTTTATGCAATTTATGTTATTGATATGGGATTGGCAGTTTACATAGGAAAGTTGTCCGGCAAATCGATATACCAGAACATCTCCATGGTCTTTTATTTTCAACAACTGAGAAGCGTTAACTCTTTTTATTACTTGGTTGTTTTTATTGATCGTTACTTCTGTTTCCGCGAAAGACATTTTATTTATTAAAATCAAAAGCGATATGGCGGTTCCGGCAAGCACTCCGACAATAGGATCTTCAACCACTGTTACCAGCGCCACTAATAGCAATAAAAAGAACATAGATTTTTCATATCTGTAAAATCTTATCAAATGTTCTTTCTCTATCATTTGGCTGGCGACGAAAACCAAGATAGCCGCCACAATTGCCATTGGGAGATATTTGAAGAAGGAAAGTAGCAACAAAGAAATTATGACAACTCCAATGCTGCTGATTTTTGCTGACATTCTATCTTTTGCTCCACTTTTAATATTAAGAGTGGTTCTGGCAAGCGCAGCTGTGGCTGGAATTCCGCCAAAAATTCCGGATGCAATGTTGGCGATTCCCAGTCCAAACACTTCTTTCCTGCTGCTATGTTTTGTTTTTGTCATACCGTCGGCAATTTTTGCCGAAAGAAGACTTTCCAAAATTGCGATTATGCTGATTGCAAACGCGCCTACAAAAACGTCTTTTCCAAAATTAAATCTTAATTCGGGAAAATGAATCAGATTTCCTGAAATATCTCCAAACTTGGAAAACAGAGTTTGAAATTCAATTGGCAACATTCCACTATTGGAAAGATATCCAATAAAAATTCCGACAGGAGCAAGAATGATGGCTCCGGGAAAATTTGTAAAATATTTTTTCCATCCGAAAAGGAAAATTATTCCTAGAATAAAAAGAATCAGCGTCCATAAATCGAATTGATTGATATGCAATAAGGTTTCCTTGAGATTGCTAATAAATTTTTCATGGGCAGTTAAATTCTTTATTCCTAAAGCGGAATTTAATTGTCCAAAAGCTATTATGAATGCCACTCCCAATGTGAAGCCGTGAACAACACTGGAAGGAATGAATATAATATATTTTTCCCATCGCAAAAGAAAAATCGCCAAAATTCCTATTCCGGAAAAAATCGCCAAATAGGGAAGAATAGAAACTCCGTAGGAAATTGAGTATACGATTAGAAGTCCGGAAAGCGCTCCGGTTGGACCTACTATGTTATATTTGCTTCCTCCCCAAATTGAGGCTGCCAGTCCTGCCCAGATTGCCGTTATGACACCCATAAGCGGGGTTGCTCCCGCCGC
>DOKE01000046.1:10164-10308 GCA_003510895.1 Candidatus Moraniibacteriota bacterium | reverse complement strand
GAGCCGCTACCGCCAAGGATATTGATAATGGAAGAGAAACAAAGGAAACGGTAATGCCGGACTTCCAATTGTTTTTTATTTTATCTTTCAGATGGTTTTTCATATTTGTTTTTAGAAAATTAAAAATTAAAAAACAAAAAAAAC
>DOKE01000046.1:9365-10103 GCA_003510895.1 Candidatus Moraniibacteriota bacterium | reverse complement strand
AAAAATTAAAAAACAAAAAAAACGCGCTAGAAAACGCATACTTTTCTTTGTTTTTATTAGCGGATTAAGAAAAGTCAGAAAGTCCAAGCGGGAATTATTAAACTCCCAAACAATTTATAATTCTAAATAGTTTTTAGGATTTGTCAAATCGGCTAATTGACAGGGGAGGTTTTTTCTGTTAGAATGGATTATGGCTTGAATATGGGCTAAAAGTTATCTTTGAAGGATGGCTTTTTGTTTAAGCTATGCAAAGGTCGAACATTTAAAAAGAAGAATAATCATTAAGTATCACAAAACACTATGGTACTATTTTTTATTGGGGTTTTGGAAATGATTATCGTTACCTTCTGGACCAAGTTGGTTGTTGAAACGAGGGTAATCGCCAGTGGCGTGGTTACTATGATCAATGTCCTGATTTGGTATTATGTGCTGCAAGCAATCGTCGATGATATCAGTAATTGGAAGCTGGTTGTGCTATACGCTTTTGGTTGCGCTGTCGGAACGGTTATCAGCACCTATTATTTCCACAGAGAGGAGAAAGCCGCAGCTGAACTTGCCAGGCAAGAATAAACATTAAAACATATACAATGAGTGACGATATTCCGCATTTAGGAATAAAATCCGAAGATTTATAAAATCCGATTTTTTTGATAAAATCGGCTTTTATGTATTTTGGGCTTGCGTTGGGCGTCGTTTGGCGATATAATGGAATAGTAGTTTTTGAAAAAATAAACAAAA
>DOKE01000046.1:8875-9262 GCA_003510895.1 Candidatus Moraniibacteriota bacterium | reverse complement strand
CTTTGGGGAATGAGAATAAGCACAGTTTTTGCGTTGGCCGCCTGGGGAATGGTGATAAATTATGTTGACCCGCAAAAAACCGGCGCTTTAGGACAAATACTTTTCTACATAAGCGCTTTCTTGTCTTTCACTGGAATATTTACTTTGTTTTTTACTTGGCTGAGAAGGAAAGAGGGATTAGAAGAAGGACACCCGGCTTTTATTGGAATGAGTTTTCGGCAAGGAGTTTTGATGTCTTTTTTGGTGATCGGATTATTTTTTCTGCAAAGTATGAGGATTTTGGTTTGGTGGGATGGATTGTTGTTGGTGGCGGGAGTGTTTTTAGTTGAATTGTATTTTTTATCGCATAGGAAATAAAAATTTTGAATAATTAGAATAATTAGAAAT
>DOKE01000046.1:8690-8820 GCA_003510895.1 Candidatus Moraniibacteriota bacterium | reverse complement strand
ATTAGAATAATTAGAAATTTATAAAGATTATGGTTGAAAAAAAGAACAAGACGCAGAGTGATTATGGAGCAAAGTCTATTCAAGTGCTTCAAGGATTGGAGCCGGTTAGAAAAAGACCGGGAATGTATAT
>DOKE01000046.1:6853-8628 GCA_003510895.1 Candidatus Moraniibacteriota bacterium | reverse complement strand
GTCAGAAAAAGACCGGGAATGTATATTGGAGGAACTTCGACGGAAGGTTTGCATCATTTGATATGGGAGTTGGTGAATAATTCTATCGACGAAGCATTGGCTGGCTATTGCACGGATATTAACATTAAACTTCTTCCGGACAACGTTGTTGAAATAACCGACAATGGACGCGGTATTCCGGTAGACACCCATCCTCAGACGAAAAAATCCACATTGGAAACCGTTATGACTGTGCTCCACGCGGGAGGAAAATTCGGAGGAGATGGATATAAGGTTTCTGGAGGTCTTCATGGAGTCGGTGCGTCTGTGGTGAATGCTCTTTCTGAATGGACGAAAGTCGAAGTTCGAAGGCAAGGGAAGATTTGGACGCAGGAATACAAAAGAGGAAAGCCTTCTTTTAATGTGAAACCGATTGGGAGCGCGAAGGATACCGGAACTAAGACTATATTCAAGGCTGATCACGAAATTTTTCCTGAAATAAAATACAGCTGGACGAAAATATTGGATTATGTTCGCCAACAGGCCTATCTGACCAAGGGTGTGAAAATAATCATTGAGGATCTTCGCGAAGTAATTGGAAAGGATGATGAATACAAAGCCAGAAGACACGGATTTTATTTTGACGGAGGAATTATTTCTTTCGTTAAATTTCTCAATCGAGGAAAGGAAGTGAAAAATATCGTTCCTTTGTATTATGAAAAAGAAGTGGATGATGTGGCGGTGGAAATTTCTTTGCAATATACCGATGGATATAAGGAACATCTTTTTTCTTTTGCTAATAATATTTATACAGTGGAAGGCGGAATGCATGTGACAGGATTCAAGATGGCGTTGACAAGAGTTCTCAATGATTATGCCAAGAAAAATAATTTTATCAAGGAAAAAGAGGGAAGCTTTACTTCTGATGACTTGAAAGAGGGACTTACTGCGGTTGTCAGTGTGAAATTGCGTGAACCTCAATTCGAAGGTCAGACAAAATCAAAATTGGGAAACAATGAGGTGCGTGGAATTGTTTCGGCTGTTACGGCGGAAGGTTTGGCGGAATATTTGGAAAGAAATCCTCAAGATGCGCGAGCAATGATTGACAAATGTCTTTTGACTGTGCGAGCTCGCATTGCGGCTCGAGCTGCCAAGGATGCAGTTTTGCGCAAAGGAGCTTTGGAAGGAATGACTTTGCCTGGAAAATTAGCCGACTGCACAACTCGCGACGCGTCAAAATCAGAACTATACATTGTTGAGGGAGACTCTGCTGGCGGCAGCGCCAAGCAAGGACGCAACAGAATGTTTCAAGCTATTTTGCCGTTGCGAGGAAAATTGGTGAATGTGGAAAAGACCAGTTTGGACAAAGTGGTGAAATCAGACACATTGAAACCGATTATTATTGCATTAGGCGCCGGCATTGGAGAAAGTATGGACATCAGCAAGCTTCGTTACAACAAAATTATAATTATGGCCGATGCCGATGTGGATGGATCGCATATTCGAACATTGCTTTTGACATTTTTCTATCGTTATTATGAAGAGCTTATCAACAATGGACATATTTATATTGCGCAGCCGCCGTTGTATCAATTAAAAAGAGGAAAAGATATTCGCTATGTTTATACGGAAGAAGAGAAGAACAAAGTTGTTTCCGAGATGATAGACAAGGGACAAGCAACAAAAAACAAGAAACAAGAAAATATTTCCAAAGAAGAAATTGAAGAAGCCGAGGGAGAAGTGGAGAAAGTAGCCGGAGTGGCTATTCAGAGATATAAAGGTTTGGGAGAAATGAA
>DOKE01000046.1:6566-6789 GCA_003510895.1 Candidatus Moraniibacteriota bacterium | reverse complement strand
AAGGTTTGGGAGAAATGAATCCGCAACAACTTTGGGATACTACAATGAATCCGGAGCATAGAACGATGTTTCAAGTGAAAATCGAAGATGCTGAAGAGGCGGATAGAATATTTGATATCTTAATGGGAAGCGATGTGGAACCGCGCAGAAGATTTATTCAAACCCATGCCAAAAGCGTCAAAAACTTGGACGTATAAAATCAAAAAAAACACTTCATTACGAA
>DOKE01000046.1:4943-6492 GCA_003510895.1 Candidatus Moraniibacteriota bacterium | reverse complement strand
ATTACGAAGTGTTTTTTTGCCCAGGGAATTGGATAATTGATAAAAAGGTAGTATAATACAGATAGAAGAAATTTTACTTAATTAAAATCAAAAAATATGAATGATATTACCAATTCACCGGAAAGAATGGAAGAGAAATTTTTTGAAGAGCAAGTGAAAATAGAAAAAGAATTTGAGAAAATAGAATTGGTCGCTGAAAAAATTACCGAAAAATATAAAGAATATCAAAGTCTCCAGTCCTTTGTTTTGTATCTCAAAGGAATGGAAAAAGTTTTTGCTCAGGCTAAATTATCCAATTGGAAAGACACGAAAACCAAAGAAGAATTAATTAAAACCGAGATGCATTTTTTTTCTATGGATTCCGGTGTGGATGAAGATATATTTTTGACTATTCGCGATGATTTCGGAATGGTGTATACCACAGTGAAGCAGGTCTATGAAGCAACGGAAAAACTTTTGGAAAAATATGCCGCTTGCGCGGAATGCAAAGAATTCATTGAATATATGAAAAAAATATCCTTGTTGTTTATTGAAGCGAAAAAAGAAAATTGGGATACGCAAATAATAAAGGAAAATTTGTATAAATACCGAATGAAAAAACTTTCCGCCGACGGGGATCCGCGTTTGGAAGTTTTGGAAGATGTCAGAATGGAGTTTGAAAGAGAGCTTTCGAAGAGTGTCTAATTGTTGATTTTTTTAATAATTAAATTCGCATCCGCGGAAAAATTGAGAGACAATGGATAACGGATGCCTAAATTTCTGGCAAAATTTTTTATAAAAATTTTGATGAATTTAACGAAAGGAGGTGTTAGAAATGAATGATGTTCAAACATGGGGAATGGCAATAACAACATCTTTGGGAAGTTTTGGTCAAAAGGTGGTTGTTTTTTTGCCGGCGTTAATTGGAGCTATTTTGGTTTTTGTTGTAGGCGTTATCGTTGCTAGAGTTTTGGGAAATGCCATTGAAAAAGGTGTTAAACTGACTCGAATAGATAGAGCAATGGAGAATTCCAAATTGACAGAACAATTTCAAGGAGTGGGATTGGATCTTAATCCGTCCAAAATTATCGGAGGATTCGTGAAATGGTTTTTGATTTTGGTTTTTCTAATGGCGGCTACTGATATTTTGCAACTGTCGCAAGTTACAGCTTTCCTTAATGAAATACTTATGTATATTCCGAACGTTATAGTTGCGGTTGTTGTTTTGGCAATTGCATTTTTGTTCGCGAATTTTGCATATAAATTAGTTCGAGGAAGCGTTAGAGCGGCCGGAGTTATGAGCGCGTCACTTTTGGCTACAATTTCAAAGTGGGCAATTATAATTTTTGGTATAATCACGGCTCTTGTTCAACTTGGAATAGCTGAATCAATCGTCAACACTTTGTTGATAGGTTTGGTTTCCGCTATCTCGTTGGCAGCCGGTCTTGCTTTCGGTCTTGGAGGAAAAGAAGAAGCTGCAAATCTGCTTCGAAAAATCAGAGAAGAAATTTCCGAAAGAAAATAAAAAAAGAAAAAAAGTTTCAATCAAAAGTCCATCCGTTTTTCGGAT
>DOKE01000046.1:4694-4868 GCA_003510895.1 Candidatus Moraniibacteriota bacterium | reverse complement strand
ATGGACTTTTGTGTATTTTTGATTGATATTGAGATTATTTTGTGGTATTTTTAGGATGTATTTTATTATTTTCTTTCAATTAAAATGGTTTATCAACATCAATATTTTCAACTGGCGAAGAATAAGTTTTAATTTTAACAATATGGTAAAAATAAAAAAAACTGAAAAAAATAC
>DOKE01000046.1:4442-4642 GCA_003510895.1 Candidatus Moraniibacteriota bacterium | reverse complement strand
ATAAAAAAAACTGAAAAAAATACGAAGATAGCTTTTTTTGAGGGGAGAAAAGTTCGAAAAGTATTGCATAACGATGAATGGTGGTTTGTGATTATTGATATCGTTGCGATTTTGACCGATTCCGTTAGTCCCGCCGGTTATATCAAAGATATGAAGCGCAGGGATGCGGAGTTGAGTAAAGGGTGGGGGCAAATTGCCAC
>DOKE01000046.1:0-4379 GCA_003510895.1 Candidatus Moraniibacteriota bacterium | reverse complement strand
GGCAAATTGCCACCCCCCTTTTAGTGGAAACTGCCGGTGGAAAACAGAAGATGAATTGCGCAAATACGGAGGGTGCTCTTCGTCTTATCCAGTCCATCCCATCTTCAAAAGCAGAACCTTTTAAGCGTTGGCTGGCGAAAGTTGGATATGATCGCATCAAGGAAATTGAAAATCCTGAATTGGCTGCCAGTCGCGCGCGCGAAATCTATCGTTCCAAAGGTTATCCTGAAAGTTGGATTGAAAAACGAATGCGGGGTATTGAAGTGCGGGAAAGTTTGACCAATGAATGGAAAAATCGGGGAGCCAAAGAGGGAATCGAATATGCGATTTTAACCAATGAGATTTTGAATGGAGCATTTGAAATGACAGCTGAAGAGTATAAGAAATTTAAGAGCTTAAAAAGAGAAAATCTGCGAGATCATATGGATGACTTGGAATTGATTTTGACGATGCTTGGCGAAGCGACGACAACCAAGATTCACAAAGACAGAAATTCAAAAGGATTTCCAAAATTGCAAAAGGATGCAATGGAAGGCGGGGCAGTGGCTGGCAGCGCCAGAAAAGACATTGAAAAAAGAACCGGCAAAAAAATCTCCACAAAAAAGAATTTTTTAAAAAGAATAGTATAATGCCAAACATTCCAATTGAAAGCAGACTAAAACAACTCGAGGTGGCATTAAAAACATTAAAATATTCTAATGAACGTTTTCAGTCTGGGAGTGAAAACAAGCAAGGAGAGATTATTATTATGGCTAGCCAAGTCAGAGCACTTATTTGCAAAGGAAATGGAAGAAATTTTCACCCATTGCTAATAGAGGTAGCTAAAGAGAAAAAGATAGACTTAATTTGTTTTGCTCCGCAGGATTTAAAAAAACTTCCGCCCATACTTAAAGAGAGCTGCTTTTTGTTAAGACCAGAAATTATTGGCATTAATCCCAGAGAAAGATGGGTTAGATATTATTTTGAGGACTGGCTTGATTCAGAAATAATCATAATTGGAAATGAAATTTATACACCAAATGAAATCTTACGCTTAAAGGCTGACTCTGAAGCTTCTCACTATGATTCAAAAATTTCTCAGAAGCTTAAAGGACTTAAGGAGATAGAAAAGGTTCCAGAAAATATTCAACTTATAGATGATTATATTTTGCAAACAGTTGGAGTTATTTTGTGGTTAGGACATTTCGTTCTTAATCCGAACCCCGGAATTGTAGAGATTTTAAATTAAAGAAGCCGTTAATTATGAAAAAATTTGTAAAAGAAAATTGGTTTGAGTTGATTGTCTCTATAGTGGTTAATAGGAAGGTGGATAATGGGAGTTATTATAAAAGATATAAATAATTTTTTAAATTAATTAATATGAAAAAAATTCTCGTCGTTTCGTGTTTTATGTTATTTATGAATTTTTCTTGGTCTTGTGAGGCAAGCACGGTATCAGATGATTTTAATGACGGCAATGATGATGGATGGTCAGCGCTTCCTGCTGGCACTAACTATAGTTTGGGAAATTGGAAAATAGAAAATAATACTGTAAAGCAGGATTTGGGAGGTGATAGCTATAAATTTTTATTAGATAATTTTTTTATATCGAATCAGTCAGTTGAAAGTAAAGTATTATACTTTGGTTCATCTGGTTATGGCGGCATCACCATTTGGTATCAGGATCCTAATAATTGGGTAGATATTATGGTATTGCCGGCATATGGTCCGACTGGAATATGGATTATTGAAAAAAATAATGGAGTTGAACAAGTATTTAAATATTCGTATGTGTACAATGAAAGAATATGGTATAAGTTAGGTGTCGATGCAGATAGTTTGACTGGTGAAATAAAAGTATATATGGATAATGTTTATTTGTTTACTCATAACGCAGCTACAAATAATCGGGCTGGTTTGTCTGGATTTAATAGTGGCAATAGTGGTGGATACTTTGATGATTTTAAATTAAGTTGGAATATTCTTTTGACTCCTTCAGGAAAAGATGAATGCAAAGAAGAAGGCTGGAAGTTGTTTAATAATCCAACTTTCAAAAACCAAGGAAATTGTGTAAGTTATATTGAAAGCAAGAGAAGCAAATAACAGAAGATTAATTTAGTGATTTCTTTGGTTTGGCTGGGAATCATAATCCTATGCTTGATATTATTATTTGTTAATTAAGGCAAATTTGCCAAAATTAAAAAATTCCACTTTCATGCTACTATATATGGAAGTGTTTTTTTGGCAAAAATTAGTTGGGAATTGACAGGATTTGTTATGGTGATATAATATCATTATAGAAAAATAAAATAAAAAAACATGAATAAAAACCAAGAAAAAAATGACAAAATAATTCTTTATAGTACCGAGGACGGAAAAACAGAAATCGCAGTTAATTTGGAGGGCGAGACTGTTTGGCTGAGTCAGAAACAAATGGCGGAGCTGTTTCAAACAACAGTAGCAAACATTAATCAGCATGTGGGAAATGTTTTAAAAGAGGGTGAGCTTGAAGAAATTCCAACTATTAAGAAATCCTTAATAGTTCAAAAAGAGGGTGATAGAAGTATAAGCAGAGAAGTGGTGTTTTATAATTTGGATATGATAATTTCTGTGGGATATAGAATTAACTCTTTGCGTGGCACGCAATTTCGTATTTGGGCGACGCAGAAATTACGGGAATATATTGTGAAGGGTTTTGTGATGGATGATGAAAGGTTGGCAGAGGGCGGTGTGAAAAAAGATTTTTTTAAAGAATGGTTGGAGCGAGTCAGGAAGATTCGGGCTTCGGAGAGAAATCTTTATGACAAGGTAAAAGATATTTTTGCAACTAGTGTGGACTATGATCCAAAAGCTGGTTTTACTAAAGAATTTTATGCGACGATGCAGAATAAATTTCATTATGCTATTACTGGAAAGACGGCGGCGGAGTTAGTAGCTAACCGTATCAGCGGAGAAAAAGAAAATTTGGGGATGACAAATTGGAAGGGCGCATTGCCGACCAGGAAAGAAGCGGAAGTTGCTAAAAATTATATGTTGGAAACGGAATTGCGTCAGTTGTATTTGCTAGTAGAACAATTTCTATCTTTCGCGGAATTTCAAATTGAGCGCAGAAACATTATGCATATGAAGGATTGGGTTGAATATTTACATAAGATGCTGGCTTTCAATAATTTGGAAGTGCTGTTTGGAAAAGGAAAAACCTCGCATGAAAAAATGGAAGAAATTGTGAGAAAGGAATTGCAGAAATTTCTTGATCAAAAAAATTTGAAAAATAAAAATATATAATAAAAAAACGAGTGATTTGTTTGTGTTTTTGGAAAAATTTATTGTATTTTATTTGGTTGAATTTGATTTTTGGACGGCTTTGAAAAGTTAGAATTTGATGGGGGGTTGACAGGTTTTTTGTATCTGGTATTATGGATTTACGTCTAAAATTTGTGTTCTAAGATAAAACCATCTGGGAAACATAATTGTAAAACGACATAGAAAAAATAGCGGGTGAAAGTTCGGGGACATTTTTTTGTTTGTCCTGGAAATCAACCGCAAGAGCGGTTTTTTTGTTGGTTTGAAAAAATAGATTAGTGCTGAAATTGTTTCCGGTTTTTGGTTGATACGCTGAGAAGCTAAAACCTGAAAGTTGTTAATAAATTTCCGCATTAACGCAGCTTTAAAATTGAATAGGAGTCTTTTTATGCGCGTGTGATGAAACTTTTTGTTTTTTGCGGATTGTAAATCAAAAAGAAGTCGGGCGCAAAGCATAATTAGTCAATAAATGTAAGTCAAAAAAAATATGTATATATGTTTTTTATAAACGTATATATGAAGACACCGAAATAATTTTGTATGTTAATAATCTTAAGTGATTGTTAACTGCTAACCGTTAAATAAAGAAAGGTTACTTAATGCATATGGTGGATGCCTTGACTGAAGTAAGCGATGAAGGACGCAGAAGGCTGCGATAAACCTCGGGGAGCTGCCAAACAAGCTTTGATCCGTGGGTTTCCGAATGGGGCAACCCTACGTCTTCGGACGTAATCACTGACTGAATCAATAGGTCAGCGAAGCAGACCCTGGGAATTGAAACATCTTAGTACCAGGAGGAAAAGAAAACAATTGTGATTCCGCAAGTAGTGGCGAGCGAACGCGGAAGAGTCTAAACCGTATCCTTCGGGATGCGGGGTTGCGAGGTAGTCATACTCGTTTGATCGGGGTATGTCATGTTCCCTTAGCAAAATCCTTTGGAAAGAGGAACCATAGCGGGTAATAGTCCCGTATGTGAAAAGTTAGTATACGCAACGTGATTGTTCTCAAGTAGGGCGGGACCGGAGAAATCCCGTCTGAATCTGGGAGCACTACACTTCCAAGACTAAATATTACTTCAGATCGATAGCGAACTAGTA
>DOKE01000041.1:15417-15685 GCA_003510895.1 Candidatus Moraniibacteriota bacterium | reverse complement strand
GTGTGAATTGATTGATATCCATTAGGTTTTGGCAGGGAAATATAGTCTTTGATGCGTCCGATCATTGGGCGATATTTTTTATGAACAATTCCCAATGCTTCATAGCAGTCGGCGATTTCGGAAACGATTATCCTCACCGCCGTCAGATCATGAACCTTGTTTATGTCCATATCATATTTTTTCAATTTCAAAAAAGAACTGTATAAACTTTTGGCTCGTCCGTGTATATCAACAACATCGATGCCTTCTTTTTTTAATTCTTTTTCCA
>DOKE01000041.1:14849-15366 GCA_003510895.1 Candidatus Moraniibacteriota bacterium | reverse complement strand
TTCTTTTTTTAATTCTTTTTCCAGCTCATGAATAGCTTGATTGACGTATCTTTCTCTTTCTTGGTAATTTTTTGTGATTGTTTCTTTAGTGAACTTGTAATTTTCCGGTTCCAAATATTCGAAAGAAAGATCTTGCAGCTGCGATCGAATTTCTCCAATTCCCAGACGATTGGCAATGGGAGCAAAAATTTCCATAGTCTCTTTGGCGATTCGCAATTGTTTTTCCGGCGGTCGGTGTTTTAATGTTTGCATATTATGCAACCGGTCCGCCAATTTTATGATAACTACGCGAATGTCCGCCGCCATTGCTAAAAACATTTTACGAAGATTCTCCAAATAATATTCTTCGTGCGATCCGCGCAATTTTATTTTTCCCAATTTACTTACTCCGTCCACCATAAATGCCACTTCCTTTCCGAATTTTTTTTCAATATCTTTCAAAGAAACAGAAGTGTCTTCATAGACATCGTGAAGCAGTCCGGCGGCGATTGTGTTTCTTCCCATTCCCATTTCCGCT
>DOKE01000041.1:4200-14797 GCA_003510895.1 Candidatus Moraniibacteriota bacterium | reverse complement strand
TCCCATTCCCATTTCCGCCAGTGTTTTGGCGGTGGCTAATGAATGTTGGATGTAGTCTTCGCCGGAACTTCTTTTTTGACCGCGATGAGCTTCTTCGGCAAATTCATAAGCCTCAACAATCATCTTTTTTCTTGATGCTGAAGGAGTTTTGCGGATCGCTTTTATGACATCATTGATGGTTAGAAGTTTCATTGTGTATAGTACAAGTAAATTGTTTTTTTATTGTTCTTTTTCAAAAACGCATTCTTTGTTGGAACATTTTATTTTTCCTTTGGCGGCGAAGCTGAGAGGTTGTCCGCATTTGGGACAAATTTCTCCGGTTGGTTTGTTCCACATTGCGAAATCACAAGCGGGATATTTGTTGCAACCATAAAAAATTCTTCCGCGTTTGGATTTTTTTTCCACAATTTCTCCCTTGTTGCATTTGGGACAAATCATTCCGGTTTTCTTTTCAATCTTTTTGATATTCTTGCATTCAGGATATTTTGAACAGCCGAGGAATGTTCCGAAGCGTCCTCTTTTCACAACCATCGGCGCTCCGCATTTATCGCATATTTCGTTGGAAAATTGATCGTCCACTTTTTTTTCTTCGTCGGTTTTTTCCGTGTATTTACATTCTGGATATTTTGAACAAGCGATGAATTTTCCGAATCTTCCGAATTTCATCACGAGTTCATTTCCGCATTGCGGACATTTTCGATCGAGTTTTTCCACGAAATCTTCTTTTTTGACAGTTTCGGTTTTATCTTCCAAATTTTTGTGGAATGGTTCATAGAAATCTCTGATTACCGGAACCCACTCTTTTTTTCCTTCGGCAACTTCATCTAAATCCTCCTCCATTTTGGCGGTGAAATTTATGTCTACAATTTCAGGAAAATGTTCCACCAAAAGATCGTTAACAATATTTCCAATTTCCAGTGGATAGAGTTTTTTATCTTCATTTTTGTCAACATATTTTCTTTCGATGATGGTGGAAATTGTTGGCGCGTAGGTAGATGGTCGACCGATTCCATATTCTTCCATAACTTTCACCAAGGAAGCTTCGTTATAGCGCGGAGGAGGAGTGGTGGATTTTTCTGTGGATAAAATATTTTCCGCTTGGACTTTTTCTCCTTTTTCCATATCAGGCAAGAATGTTTCTTTGGATGTGTTTTCGCCATAAACTTTTAAAAATCCGTCGAAAATAATTGTTGATCCGTTGGCGCGAAGCAAATAGGTGTCGGATTTTCTTTGAGCGGCAATGTCAACTTTGACTTGGCTGAGTTTGGCGCTTTCCATTTGGCAGGCAATCATTCTGTTCCAAATTAATTTGTATAATTTGTGTTGTCCCGGTTCTAGCGTCAGTTCCAAGTCGGCCGGAGTTTTTTCCGGATAGGCGGGACGGATGGCTTCGTGGGCTTCTTGCGCCGATTTGGATTTAGTTTTGTAATAGCGCGGACTTTCCAGTGAATATTTTTTTCCAAATTCTTTTTCAATAATTTTTTTGGCGGAAAGTAAGGATTCTAGAGAAAGATTAACGCTGTCGGTTCTCATATAGGTTATAAAACCTTGCTCATAGAGTTTTTGCGCGACGCTCATTGTTTGTTTGGCGCTCCAGCCAAGCATACTGATAGCCGCTTGTTGCAATGTTGAAGTGGTGAAAGGCGCGGATGGATTGCGCAGAGTTTCTTTTTTGGATATATCGGATATTTCATAGCTGGCTTCTTTGAGATCGGCGACGATTTTTTGCGCTTCTTTTTCGGAATCAATAATAGTTTTTTTGTTGGTATATTTTCCGGAGAAAAGTTCGATGGCTTGAGTTTTTTCTATTTTTTCTCCGTTTTTTTCCACCAAGTTAGCTGGAAATGTTTCCGCTACCTGCTCTTTTTTCATATCAGCTGAAATTGTCCAAAATTGTTCGCTTTTGAATTTTTCAATTTCTCTTTCTCTTTCCACGATCAAACGCAAAGCCACTGATTGAACGCGTCCGGCGGAAAGTCCGCGGCGAATTTTTTTCCAAAGAAAAGGTGAAAGTTCATATCCAACCAAGCGATCCAAAACTCTTCGAGCTTGTTGCGCGTTCACCAAATTTAAATCAATTTCTCGCGGATGAGCCAAAGCTTTTTCGATGGCTGTTTTGGTGATTTCGTGAAAAACAATTCGAGAATAACTTTTTTTATTTTTCTTTTCCAAATCAAGCGCTTCAACAAGATGCCAGGAAATAGCTTCTCCTTCACGGTCTTCGTCGGAAGCCAGAATAATTTCCGTCGCTTTTTTGGCGGAATCTTTGAGAGAAGAAAGTTTTAGCCTGGCTTTGTCGGGAATGATGTAGCGGGGTTGGAAATTTTTTTCAATGTCAATTCCCATTTCGCTTTTTGGCAGATCGCGAATATGACCAAAAGAAGATTTCACCACGAAACCTTTGCCTAAAAATTTACCGATAGTTTTTGCTTTAGTTGGAGACTCGACGATAACAAGTTTCATTGATTTGAAATTTAAAAAATTCGAAATTAGCGATTATGACAGGATATAATTCTGTCCTCCTATGTTTTTTACTGCGCCATTTATTTCCAAAATTGCCAATGTGCCGCCGATGACAGATGTTTCCAGTTTAGTCAGTTTGATTATTCTGTCAATGTGAGTCGGTTCTTGACTGAGGATATTTAAAATATTTTCTTCTTCTTTTGAAGAAGGAGTGTAACTGTTTTTTGCTTGAATTTTTCCAGTTTTTTCCAGTTTTAATTCTTCTAAAATGTCGGAAATTGAACTGACTAATTTTGCTCCTGATTTGATGAGTTTGTGAGTGCCTTCGCTTTGCGGATAAAAAATCGATCCGGGCACGGCAAACACCTCGCGGTTAAAGTCCAAAGCTAGATTGGCGGTGATGAGACTGCCGCTTCCCAGCGCCGCTTCAACAACTATGGTTCCCAGTGTCATTCCGGCCATAATTCTGTTTCTGGCGGGAAAGGTTCCAACACCGGGAGGAGTTTCAATAGGGTATTCGCTGACCAGCGTTCCGCCGCAGGATAAAATTTCCCTGGAGAGATCAAAATTTGTTTTGGGATAAATGCTTTTTTCATCCAGACTGTTTCCTAGAACGGCGATAGTCTTTCCATTTTTTTCCAGCGCGCCTTTATGGGCAATGGCGTCAATACCAAGCGCCAATCCGCTGACCACCGTGATTCCGGCGCTAGCCAAATCGCGTCCAAAAGCGTTGGCGACTTGATGACCATAACTGGTGTATTTTCGTGAGCCGACAACTGCCAGACAAGGAGAATTAAGAAGAGAAGCGTCTCCTTTTATATACAGGATATAGGGAGGATTGTGAATTTCTTTAAGAAGGCGGGGATAATCAGGGTCGTTGAGAGTGATAAGGGAAATGTTTTCTTTTTGAAGTTTTTCCCATTCTTGGTCGGGGTTAATGTTGTTTTTTTCAACAACTATTTTTTCCGCCAGTTTTTCAGAAAGTCCCGTTCTGACAAGTTCGGAAAAATCAGCTTTCCAAATTTTTTCCGCGCTGCCGAAATGCGCCATCAAAAGCGCCAGTTTTTGCGAACCAACCCCGTCTATTTTATTTAAAGCATTTAAATATTTCATAGCTACTTAACTATAAACAAATTTTCACCTATTGACAAATGACCTATTTTTTGCTATAATGGGAGATAGTTAGTAAAAACGCCTCCCAGGAGACGTTTTCTTTGTTTTATAGGATTTTTTTGATTTCCTTGGAAAGTTCGAGGATTTTTTTTAGTTCTTCATTGGAAAATTTTCCGAGCACGAAGTCGTGCGCGCCGATGCGGCAAGATGGTTCGTTGGTGGTTTCTTGTCCAATGCCAATTCGCAATCTTTGAAATTCTTGCGTTCCGAGAGTATCAATGATGTTTTGCACGCCGTTGTGCCCGGCGGAAGATGAATTGGTGGCAATTTTGAAAGTTCCCAGTTTGATGTCGAGATCATCGTGAATAACAATAATGTCGGCAGGAGAAAGTTTGTAGAAATCTAAAATAGCGCGAACTGATTTTCCGGAAAGGTTCATAAATGTCTGCGGCTTAACCAACATTATTTTGCATTTGGTATCTTGTATTTGGTATTCTCCCTCTGACATTTCAGAATTAAATTTTTTATTGAATACGAAATCAGGCAACGCAAAGTCTTCGCGTATTTTGTCGAGTAAAATAAATCCGGCGTTGTGACGGGTATTTTCATATTGTTTTCCTGGATTGCCGAGTCCGATGATTATTTTCATAGTTTTAGATATTTGTCTCAAAATAGTCCTGGTTGTCATTTTGTGAATTTTTAAAATCTTCCAGGCTGTCTTCCTCGAAATTATATACGTTAATTAAATCTTTTCCAAGAGTGATAATCAAATCATATTCTTTTTCTGAATCCAGTAAATTAACAGAAGATGGTTTGGCTGGAATTTTTTTGATCAATTCATCCAGGGTGAAAATTATTTTTCCCTTGGAATTATCGAATATTTCTGTGACGGATTGCGTTTTTTCATCCGCGGCGGTTTCAATGGAAACATTTTGGATGCCCAATTTTTCAGAAAGAAGATTTTTTATTTTTTGTGTTAGAGTGAAATCTCCGCTGTTATTGATGATGGCAATGGAAGCATTTTCTTGTTCCATTTCAATTTTTCTTTTTTCTATTTTTTCCAGTTCGAAAATATTTTCGGAAAGATCTTGAATCTCGCTGTAATTACCAACGCGGGGAACTAGCATAAACGCTCGTATTTCTCCGAAAAAAATATGCGAAACTTTCAAGAGGCTGTCCTTGTTCCAAGCGTCTACCACTTTGGTGGTTATATTTTGCGTGTCGAGTTGCTTGGAAAGAGCAATGAAACTTTCAATTTCTTCCAGAGTTAAGTTTGTTCGCACATTTTCTTCCAGAGTAGTGAGGAGGGAATTAAATGTTGCGATATTGAGAAATGTTTTGAGAGAAAAGGCTTTATTTTTGACGGCTTGAATAACTTGTTGTTGTCTTTTGGCTCGACCAAAATCTCCCAACGGATCATCGTGCCGTTCGCGGACATATTTAAGGGCAGTTGTTCCATCAAGTTCCTGAAATCCTTTGGAAAGTTGAAAAGTTTCATAACTATAATTCGGTCCCGGATAACGCGTGTCATAAATATCTCTTTCCACGTTGACCATCACACCATCCAAAGCGTCAACGAATTTTACAAATCCCTCAAAATCAACTACGAGGTAATAGTGTATTTTTTGTCCGGTTATATTTTCCACCGCTTTTTTAATGGGAAGTATCCCGGAATTATTCTTCAATCCGATTTGGTAGAGGCTGTTTATTTTTGCGTAAGAAGCGCTTCCGGGAATTTCAACGTAGAGGTCTCTGGGCAGGGAAAGCAAGGAAATTTTTTTGCTTTGGGTGTTTACGCTAGCCAACATTATGGTGTCTGTCAGGTTGCGTCCCGGATTTTTTTCTCCAGCCGAGCCAAGCAGGAGAATATTAATTCTTCCGGATTCTTCACCCTCGAGCGGCGCTCTTTGGGAGGAAGTTAATGACAAGGCGGTGGATTGCATATCGCCAACCAGGGAAGTCGTTTTCTCTTCTACGTTTATATTTCTGCCGACGGAATGAATTTTCCAGAAAAAATATCCAAACCAAACAAACAAAAACAAGCCGGCGATTAAAAAAATATAAAGGAGGGTTTTTTTCCATCGAACTTTTTTCTTGGGCGATTGGTTTTCTTCGGCTGCATAAATCGCCTCCGGTTCGGGCGTTGGTGTTCTGGCGGGTTGAATTTGTTTTTTGCGCAAGCTATCCATATATGTAATTTACCCTAATTAGAAAAAGCGCGCAAAAAATCTTTTCCTAAAAATATTTTATATAATTTTCAATCTCGTTTTATGGCTATAATAAAGCAAATTATACCCTTGCTAAGAGGGTAAAAACGTGCTATCATAAATGTGTTTAAAACTTTTTTATTAAACTATGGACTTCAAACAAGAAGTGGATATCAATGAAGGCGAGGGATATTACGGCGTAGGAAGTTTTATCTGGGAAGTTGTGAAAGTCTTTTTTTGGGCTTTAGTTATAATTGTTCCCATACGGGTTTTTCTGTTCCAGCCCTTTTTTGTGCAAGGAGCCAGTATGGAAACCAACTTTAAAGATGGAGACTATTTGATAGTAAACGAGTTTGGATACAAAAAAACAGCCGTTGCGTTTAATGATATCAATTTCTTCACGGTGGATGTTTTCAAAGATTTGGAAAGAGGCGATGTGGTTGTTTTCCGCTACCCCAAAAATCCGCAACAATTTTTTGTCAAAAGGATCATCGGTTTGCCGGGAGAAAAAGTGGAAGTTGATGACGGAAAAGTGAAAATTTATAACAAAGAAAATTTGGAAGGTTTTATTTTGGATGAGAATGAATATTTACCAGCTGATATTTTCACAAAAGGAGCAGTCGCGGAAGATTTGAAAGATGATGAATATTTTGTAATGGGAGATAATCGCGCATATAGTCATGATTCCAGGGCGTGGGGACCGGTAAAGAAAAGCGAGGTTATTGGCAAGGTTTTGTTGAGAGCCTGGCCGGTTTCCAAAGCGTCAATATATTAGGCAAATTATTTTATTAATGTAAATTTCAAGTTTTAATTTTTAAAACAATAAAAAAATTCTCTCAATGAAGCGAAAAAGAGAATTTGTTTTTTATTGAAAGATCAGTATGGTTCAAAAGAAAATTAAGAGTTCTTCAAAAAAGACAGTGAAATCCGAGAAAAAAGCCGGGAAAAAAGCGAGCGGAAAAATTAAAAATAAAATTGAAAAAGCAGTGGAAGAAATTTTATTGCAACCTCCGCGCGGTATGCGGGACATTCTTCCAGGAGAACAACCATATTGGGGACAGCTCAGAAGAGTTACTTCGAGAATCGCTCACGAATATGGATTTCAAAGAATAGATACTCCTGTTGTTGAATATTCTAATCTTTTCAATCGCTCAATTGGCGAGGGAACGGATATTATTGATAAGGAGATGTATACTTTCACGACAAAAGGCGGAGACAAGGTGGCGCTTCGACCGGAATTTACAGCGGGAATTTCTCGCGCTTATATTCAGCACGGAATGAATGTTTTGCCAAAACCAATCAAACTTTTTTCAACCGGTCCCGTCTATCGATATGATCGTCCGCAAGAAGGAAGATATCGAGAACACTGGCAATCTAATTTTGATATATTTGGAGAACAGGATCCTATTTTGGATGCTCAAATTATTCAATTGGCGCACAGAACAGTTTTGAGTCTGGGAATCAAGAATATTCAATTTCAAGTAAACAGCATCGGTTGTCCGAAATGCAGAGGAGAATATCAGGATCTTTTGGTTGCCTATCTTGAATCGAAAAAACAAAAATTATGCCAAAATTGCAAAAAAAGATTGGAACAAAATCCTTTGAGAGTTTTGGATTGTAAAGAAGACAAATGTATGCAAGTTGCAGCCAATGCTCCGCAATCAATTGATCATCTTTGCAATGAATGCCATGTGCATTTCAAAAGCTTGTTGGAATATTTGGATGAATTGGAGCTTCCCTATGTGATCAATCCAAGATTGGTGCGAGGACTTAGTTATTATTCAAAAACTGTTTTTGAAATTTGGTCCGGAGATGAAGAAGGGAAAAAACATTCACTGGGCGGCGGCGGCAGATATGATTATTTGATAGATTCTTTGGGAGGAGAACATACTCCGGCGATTGGTTTTGCGCTTGGCCTGGATAGGTTGGTAATGGAAATGAAAAGAGTTAAAGCTAAAACATATATTGAACCTAAACCGCGAGTTTTTTTGGCTCAACTGGGAGACCTTGCTAAAAAGAAAAGTTTGAAAATTTTTGCCGAACTTCAAAAAAATAGCGTTTTGGTGGCGGAAAGTTTTGGAAGAGGAAGTTTGAAATCGCAACTTCGAGTCGCTGACAGATTGGGAGTGGAAGTAACGCTCATTATTGGGCAAAAAGAAGCTCTTGATGAAACAGTCATTGTGAAAGATATGGTAAGCGGAACTCAAGAAACTGTTTCTTACTTGAAACTTGTAAACGCAGTGAAGAAGATAATGAAAAACAACGTTATTGTTTCGGTTAACAATATTTAAAAGAAAACTAGGATGAATAATTGTATTTTTTGCAAAATTATTCAAAAAAATATTCCGGCGGATATTGTTTTTGAAAACGATGACATTGTTGCTTTCAAAGATATTCATCCGATTGCGCCGGTTCACATTCTTCTGATTCCCAAAAAACATATTGCGTCCATCAATGATCTTTCTGAACAAGATACGAATTTGATTGGAAAAATGATTATGGAAGCTAAAAATTTAGCCAAGAAATTGGACATTGCTGAAGATGGCTATAAACTTCTTTTTCGGGTTGGGGAAAATGGGGGACAGGAAGTTTCTCATATTCATCTTCATTTGATTGGCGGAGCCAAGCTCTATGAAGAAATCCACTCGGCTTGATATTTTTTGAAATTGTGTTAGAGTGTGTAGGTGGCGGAACCAATAATTAAATCATCCGCTGTTTTATGGGTTTTAATTGGATCAAATCTAAGATTTGAATAAAATTTACGAAAGGAGGTTTCTATGATTGAAGTTAAAAAAAAGAATAAAGAAACAGCAGAAAGCTTAATAAGAAGATTTTCAAGACGCATTCAACAAAGCGGTGTTTTGGTGCGCGCCAGAAGAACTCGTTTTAAATCTGAAGAAAAAAGCAAAACTGAAAAACGTCAAGGAGCTCTATATAAAGTTAAAATAAGAAAAGAAATAGACAAGCTTAAAAAACTTGGAAAATTTGACGAAGAAGCTCTTCGTAATATCAAAAGAAAAATGGGTCAATAAAACATAAAAATATGTCTTTAAAAGAAAAAATTCTATTTGATCTCAAAGCGGCTATGAAAGAAGGCGATGCTTTTAAACGTGATACGCTTCGCCTTCTCGATAGCGCTATTAAGAACATTGAAATAGAAAAAAAGAAAAGAGAAGAAGGCTTAAATGACGAAGAAGTTGTTGAGGTTTTGTCGCGCGCTATGAAACAGCGACAAGATAGTATTTTGCAGTTTGAAAAGGGTGGAAGACCAGACCTGGCTGAAAAAGAAAAAAAAGAAGTGGAAATAATTTCTTGTTATTTACCGAAACAACTTAGCGCAGAAGAAGCTCAAAAGAAAATATTGGAAGTGATAGAAAAATCGGGAGCGAGCTCTGTTTCTGATTTTGGAAAAGTTATGGGACAAGTAATGGCCGAGCTCAAAGGTAAATTTGATGGAAATTTGGCAAAAGAAATCGTCAAGCAAGAGCTTGAAAAAATGCAAAAATAAATTCTTCTAAATAATATTTTTTTAATGTTGGAAAATAAAATCATTGTAGAAGTTAATGATTTGACGAATTCGGATTTTGAAAACAGCTTGTTTTTTGATATAGTGGAAAGTACAATTGAAAAAAGCGGAATTGAATGTTTGAAGAGAAAAAAAATTTCCATAAGTTTGGCTTTGGTTGCCCCGGAAGAAATGCAGAAACTAAACAGTCAGTGTCGCAACAAGAATGAAGTAACTGATGTGCTTTCTTTTTCTGAATTTGGAGCTGATGATTTGTGTCAAAATAAAGAAGAGGAGATATATCTGGGAGAAATTGTCATTTGTCCGTCCTATATAGAAAAATCATCTGTTTTGCAAAATGTCACGTTTGAATATGAATTAGCCTATATTGTTTCTCACGGAGTCTTGCATCTTTTGGGATTTCTCCATAGTGAAAAAATGTTTTCTTTGCAAGAAGATGCGGTGAAAAAAGTTTTAAATAAAAAATAAAACATATTTTATATAAAAAAATGATGGAAGACATAAAAAGATTTGCAAAAAGTTTGTCTTGCGCTTTGAATGGGTTTTTGTATGTAATAAAAAAAGAACGTAATTTTCAGATAGAAATCATTCTTGGAATTGCCGTCTTGATTCTTATTAAGATTTTTGAAGTAAAAAGCTGGGAGGCCGTTGTTCTGATTGTTATGATAGCGGCGGTTTTGGTTATGGAGCTTGCCAACACAGTCATTGAAAGAGTGGCTGATATTCTCAAACCGAAAATACATCCGTACGCAAAACTCATCAAAGATATTATGGCGGCGGCGGTTTTGATTTCCTCCCTGGCGGCTGTTGCGGTGGGAATTATAATTTTCCTTCCCTATTTTTCAGAATTGTTTAATGGCTTGAAATAGGAAAGTCGTTTTGTAGTAATTTTTTTTTGTTGTATACTTAAAAAAGAAATTTTGAATGGCATTTTTAATAAAAACAAAAACTAAAAGTTAATTTGATTGGGCGTTAATTTCGTCTGATTTGAGATTATGTTTAAAGGAAATATAATAACAGGAATAGATATTGGTTCATCTTTTGTCCGAACAGTTATCGCGCAAGAAATGAATAAAGACGAAAACCTCAGAATTATTGGGGTTGGGGTTGTTCCATCTTCTGGAGTCAGGAGAGGGGTAATTATAGATGTTGAAGAGGTGGCTAAGTCATTGAATGAATCGGTCGCTATTGCTGAAAGAATGGCCGGCTGCGATGTTGGAAAAATTTGTGTTAGTATCGGAGGAACGGAAGTTTCATTGCAAATGTCCAAAGGTGTTGTGGCAGTCGG